>NZ_CP024091.1:2528640-2844720 GCF_002736205.1 Pedobacter ginsengisoli
GGTTAGTGTCGACCATTTTTCGAAAACCACATCCTGCCATCTGTTCGGATCAGTTTTGGAGTATGGTATAGTATCTTTATTTAATACAAACTCCTTTACATTATAATACCCAAATGCTTTACTTAAACCTGGTGTATGAGGTATTTTATATGGATCATTTGTGTAATTATCATAAGCCTTATATGCAAAGAGTACAACAAAGGCCAGAAATGCTATTTTTAATCCTTTCCGCGCATTTCTTAAACGACTATCCGTAAATTTTGGAATAAATTTATTGGCATAAGCCGGTGTTTCTTTAATAAGCAGATCATATAATCTGGGGATGTCGTATGCAAATAAGAAAGTTGCTAAGAGCACAATAAAAGTACTTAGCGCCTGCTCACCTATATCATAAAATCCATTTGCTACCGCTACATTCCCTAAAAAACCGAATATTAGTCCTACTCCAAACGTGACGGTTTTCCGGTTAAAAAGCAGGAAAGCTGCAAGTATTTCAACAAAACCTAAAAAAGATTCGTACTTAGGTGCTATGCCTACTGTTTGGAAATAGATTTTCCAGGCAAAATAATCTCCATAATTAGTCAGCAGATTACTTAACGAAGGATATGGCATCTGCAACGGAAAAAATTTAATAAAGCCATAAGTAACCAGTACGAACGCAAGGCGATATCTCACCAATACCCTTAACCAGTAATATAACTTTGTATATTCCTTTCTTTGGGCATCTGCTTTACCCCAAATGACAGCACCTATGGCTGCAATAACGATAAATACTACCCAGTTTGCAAAACCTCCAATACCCCATTCGGCAATTTGATTATCAGAAAAAAACTGAGGTTGGTACTTAGTTAACTTAAACAGATCGTGAAAATGGAGGTGAAGCCAATTGATAGAAAACAACTGTTTATAGAATTTCCAGTCAATTGGGATAATTTGTATTACAAGGAAGATAAAGAAGAACCGGAACAAATTCTTTTCCCAGGGTTTCCACTCCCGTGATTCATTGTTTGTGTTGGTTGTTATTTTGCTCATAACAAATATATTTTAATGATGTTAAAATTTAATTTCTGCCGTAACCAGGGTTCTGAACTAGTGATGGATCAGCAATGATCTCCCCTGCAGGTATTGGAAAAATGTATTTATTAGGATCGTTCAGGTTCAGGACTGCAGGGGCTCTGCCGGTCCTTACCAAATCGAACCACCTGAAAGGTTCCAGGGAAAACTCTACGCGCCTCTCATTTTCGATAGCTAACAATACTTCATCCTTATTCAGACTTGTGCTTATTTCAGGTACGCTCGACCTAACCCTTACCGCATTTATATCTGCAATTGCACCGCTTAAATCAGGTACTGTTTTAAGTACACGTGCTTCGGCCCTGTTAAGAAATAACTCGGCCGTTCTTATAATGTACCCTGCAGAAGTGTTTGTTGGATAAATACCACCTATAAATTGTCCGGCAGCATTTTTTACTGAAAGTATTTTACGATCGCCTCCAACAGCAGGATCATTCAAAAGATTGTGGATTACAGCTTTTGGTTCAAGTGCTCTGTTACTGGTGTTCCACTGAGAATAAGCAGCATTAACATCATTAACACTGTAAGAGAGTTCTAATACAGATTCTGAGGTTCCGGCAGCAAGATTAAAAGGCTTAATCAATTTATAACCGGGATTTGCCAATACAGTATTGATATCACCCTCTGCTTCTGCATATTTTTTCTGGTATAGATAAAGCCTGGCCCGTAATGCAATAGCGGTGAATTTAGTTGCTCTATTCCTTACAATGGTAGATGGCAATAAAGTCTCAGCCTTGTTCAAATCATCTAGTACCTGATTAAATACTTCTGCTTGGGTACTTTGCTTTACCCCTAGTTTATCAGCCACTATTGTAGTGGGTTTTAAAAAAATCTGCACATTTCCAAATACCCGGGCAAGATCAAAGTAAGATAAAGCCCTGATGGTGTAAGCTTCTCCTAATAGTTGATTTTTAAGATCATTACTAAGCTTATTATCAGTTACCAGAGGTACCTTTTCAATGATGTGGTTTGCGCGATTGATGGTATTGTAAAAATTACCCCAATAGGTAGATAAAAAAGCAATGTCGGACCGAAGGTCATAATTGATTACATTCAAGTCTGTTTGTGCATTGTTTAGTGATTTAATGTCTCCGCCCGATTGAAGTATTGTATTCTGGAAACCACTTCCATAATTAAGGCTTGCCAATCCACGATAGGCTCCTCTTACAGCAGCTTCGGCTGATGATCTGTCATAAATTGTGGTTTCATCAGGTATGGTGTCGTATGGTGAAACTTCTAAATATTTTTTGCAAGAAAACAGAGATGAACTGATCAGCAATAAAAATAGGAGTGTTTTATTTTTAGTATTCATGATGCTAGTATTAAAATGAAATGTTGGCGCCAAATTGAATTCCTCTTGGCTGTGGTGGCGTGGCTGTATCAAGACCGTCAAGATTCTGACCTGCGCTGCCTGAACTTTCCGGATCGGCACCTGTGTATTTTGTTTTAAGCCAAAGATTAGTTCCTAAAACATATAGTCTTACTTTGCCCAATCTTACCTTAGAGGTTACCGATGCTGGCAAAGTATAACCCAAAGAGGCTGCTTTAAGTCTGATGAAAGATCCATCTTCAAGGTACCTGCTATTCTGTTCAATATTATAGTTATTACCTACACTAGTAACACGGGGTGTATTGGTAATATCTCCTTCTTTTTGCCATCTGTTCAGTTGGCTCTTTAAAATTGATCTGGAAGCATCTCTTGTTCCTCCCCCTTCTAAAATGTACTTGTTAAAATTGAATACTTTATTACCATATTGATAGGTAAACAATATATTCAGATCAAATCCTTTGTAGCTGATATTATTAGAAAGCCCCCCAAAGAAATCAGGAATGAGGTTACCCATCAGTTGACGATCTGCTGTAGTTACAGTAGTTCCCGTGGTTCCATCGGCATGTTGAAATATAGCGTCTCCGGTTGTAGGGTCAACATATAGCTGTTTGTATAACCAGAAACTACCTAAAGCAGCTCCCTCTTGTGTTCTTCTATATTCTCTTGCTTCAAATGTAATGGGGCTAACCAGTTTCTCTGCGCGGTTTACATTTCTTGAAATGTTAAAATTTGCTGACCATTCAAAATCCTTAGATTTTATAATTGTCCCGGTTATTGCCAACTCAATTCCTTTATTACTTACTTCGCCGGCATTAGCTAATGTACTTGAATACCCTGTTGATTGCGGTACAGGCAAATAAAGTAATGCATCAGTAGTGTATTTGTAGTATGCATCAAGATTCAGGAATAACCTATCTTTAAATAACCCCAAATCAATTCCTGCATTATAGGTGGTTGTCTTTTCCCATTTCAAATCAGGGTTTTTTAATTGGGCTGGTGCTACACCAGGTTTAGGTCCGCTTGTCAGGTTATCAGGATACGCCGCCGAGCCAGACCATAAACCCAATGCGGCATAGTCATTAATACCATTTTGATTTCCGGCAGAACCGGCACTTAATCTAAGTTTGAATTCGGATATTGTTTCTGAATTTTGAAGAAAGGCTTCTTGTTTGATTCGCCACGAAGCACCTATTCCAGGGAAAAAGCCCCATCGATTATTTGCTCCAAATTTAGAGGAACCATCAGCCCTGATAACACCCTCTAGAAAGTACTTGTTATCAAGACTATAGTTCAATCTGCCAAAAAATGAAGCAAGTGTAGACTTTGATCTTCTTTGATCAGCCGTTCTTACAGATGCGGCGGAGATTTGCTGAAAAAAATTGTTTGGAAAACCCTGTCCAACTTCCTGAGCTACCTTTACATCAGTACTTTGAATACTATTTCCAATTAAAGCAGTAATATTTTGTCTTGAATTAATAGTTTTTACATAAGACAGTGTTTGTTCATTCTGAATAATTGTACTTGTTGTAAATACCTCTTTTCTATAACCTAGTGGATTGGGACTACCACCAATGATAGTTTGATCGTTAAAGAACTCACGTTCATTATAATTATCATAATCCAATCCAATAGAAGATTTAAACTTAAGACCAGGTAAAATATTTACTTCAATAAATTGATTACCTATGTACCTGATACTAGTGGTTGAGATATTTGTGACATCTGTATTAACCAGATTATCAATATTCTCATAAATTGAACCTCGGGCCGGGGTTCCGTCTGCATTATATAAGGGCAAATAAGTTGGATGATGCAATGCAGCAAGTAAATGTCCGGCCTGCTGCCCTGCCCCGCCTCTAACTTGCTGTCTGAATGTTCTATAAACACCGTTACTTGAACTGAGGGTTACTTTTTCATTTAACTTACTATCAAGATTTAGCTTAAAACTTCCCCGCTGGAAATCAGATGGCTTTAATATTCCTTCCTGATCAGTATAACCAGCTCCAATATTGTAACGAATCTTATCACTTCCACCTTGAATACTCAGATCATAGTTTTTAACCTGGGCCGTTCTAAAAACTCTGCTTAGCCGATCATAAGTTTGCTGGTCTTCCGGATTCCCTCTTCCTGGTACACCGTTAATAATATCAGTTACTGGCCTGAACGGGCGATTCTCGTAAGTTTGATTTAAACTAGGTTTGTCTTTTCCAGAGTTTATCCATTGTTCATTAACCAGTAAGGCATGCTCTGGACCAGTTGTTAATTCCCACAGTCTATCAGGATCAGCCTTTTGCCAGCCGTGTGATATCTCTAAATGATATTTTGTTTTACCTAAAAAGTACTCCCCTCTTTTAGTGGTTACGAGAATAACACCATTAGCCCCCCGAGAACCATAAATGGCGATAGCACTTGCATCTTTCAAAACTTCGATACTCTCTATATCCGCAGGATTTATATCTGCAAGTGGCGAAGTTTTTTTTCCTCCCAGGTCAAGTGTTGATAAGGAGTTGTTGTTTACAAATACTCCGTCAATAACATATAATGGTTCATTACTTGCATTAATAGAAGCAGTACCCCTCACTTGTACTTTTACCCCCTCGCCCGGGGAACCTGAATAAGTTCCAACCTGAACACCTGCCGCCCTACCTTGTAATTGTGCATCGAAACTGGCAACAGGAATTTGTTTAGTTTCGGCTGCGTTTACCTTAACAATTGAGCCTACAACACTTTTACGTGTTTGGGCTCCATAGCCAACAACAACTACATCGTTTAGCTGACTTGCACTCTCCTTTAACTCAACGAGAATGGGACTTCCATTAGCTATTACCTCTTTTTTTTCGTAACCTACATAAGTAATTTCCAAAGTATAAGGAAATTTTTGACCGGTAACAAAATCGAACTTTCCGTTTTTATCTGTTTGCACAACATGGGTTGTTCCTGTAATATGAATGCTTACACCTGGAATTCCAAGTTTTGATACAGCATCTACAACCTGGCCTTTAAGTGTGGAATTAATTAGGGGTTGAGTTTGTGAGAAGGAAATGAGTGGTAATAAGAACATTACCACAATACCGCTGTTCAATAGCAGTGATTTTTTTAACAAGGAATAAGCATTGTACAAATGCCTACCCTTTTTAAAATTTTGCATAACTTTAAAAAGTTTTAATTAATAAAATTCTATTGGTTGAAACGAGTTGGCATTTCAGTAAGTGATTGGCGTTGCGTACTGAGTGCCTTGATAAAGGCAGGATTCCAATCCTGTCTTTATTATTGATTTATGGCGTGAAATGCTATTGCATGAAACAGCAACAACAGTGAGAAGAAATTCTCGATTGGTTTAGACTGCAGAGCGCATTTTCTTTTTTAATTAGTAAAGATTTTTCCATTGTTTGGTTTGTGTTTCTTATCAATTCAAGACAAATGTAATCGCATTTTTCTTAAAAACAAATAAAATCTATAGATTTAGTAGTGTATTAGCAAAAAAGGATATAAAATGATACCTTAGGCTTTAATTAAGTTTAAACCAATTACACTACCAAACACATTAAAATGAAGAAGTACCAACTTTTGCTATGCCTTTCATTCTTAGCTCTTTCCTTATCCGCTCAAAAAAAGACAAAAGAAACTTCCGGTAATCCGATATTTCCGGGATGGTACGCAGATCCTGAAGGAGCAATATTCGGTAAAGAATACTGGGTGTACCCTACCTACTCTGCTAAATATGAAGAGCAGACATTTATGGATGCTTATAGTTCCAAAGATCTTATTACCTGGAAAAAACATTCGCACATTCTTGACACAAGCAATGTTAAATGGGCAAAAAAAGCTGTATGGGCACCATCAATAATTAAAAAAGAGAATAAATACTATCTATTTTTTGGTGCTAACGACATCCAAAATAATAATGAAACAGGTGGTATAGGCGTTGCTGTTTCTAATAAACCAAACGGACCTTTTAAAGACCTTATTGGAAAACCGCTGATCGATAAATTTCATAATGGTGCACAACCAATTGATCAATATGTTTTTAAGGATAAAGACGGGCAACACTATTTATTTTATGGTGGCTGGTCTCATTGTAATGTTGTGAAATTAAGCGATGACTTTAAGAGTATTGTTCCGTTCCCGGATGGAACAACTTATAAAGAAGTAACGCCTAAGGGATATGTTGAAGGACCTTTTATGTTTATCAAAGATGGCAAATACTATTTCATGTGGTCTGAGGGTGGGTGGACTGGACCTGATTATTCAGTAGCCTATGCAATTGCAGATTCACCCTTAGGTCCATTTAAGCGTATAGATAAAATATTAAAGCAAGACGCATCAATCGCTACTGGTGCTGGTCATCACTCGGTAATCAAGAATCCAAAAACTGGCGATTATTACATCATATACCATCGTCGTCCATTAGGAGAAACCAATGGTAATCATAGGGTTACTTGCATAGACAAATTGGAATTTGATGAAAATGGGTTAATTAAACCCGTAAAAATTACTTTCGAGGGCGTAGGTGCTAACCGCCTGTAGGTCGGTTAGTTTCACCCCAATCTGATAATAACCGGAGAACTGGTTCTAGTTTCAACCCTAATTCCGTAAGCTTATATTCTACCCTGGGAGGAACCTCAGGGTAGATTATTCTATTTACCAAACCATCATTTTCCAGTTCCCTAAGCTGTAAAATCAAAATTCGCTCAGAAATATTAGGCATTGATTTACGAAGTTTGCTATACCTCAAGCTTCCATTATTTAACAAACGCCATAATATTGTAGGCTTCCACCGGCCACCAATTAAATCTAAAGTATAAGCCATACCACAACTGGCATTTATTTGCACCTCGTTTTCAAGATTTGTAGAGTTTTCTTTTCTCATTACTTACATTTATGTTAGTACTATACAATTTTATCAGTACATACAATTATAAAAGTACAAATATACCTTTGTAATAAGTATTTAAACTAATATTTATTACAGAAAACAGATATGGAACATTTGAAAAACAAAGTAGCGGTAGTAACCGGCGGGAGTCGCGGTATAGGAGCAGCAATTGTTAAAAGACTTGCGCATGAAGGCGCAACAGTGGCTTTCACTTACGTAAATGGGCAAGAAAAAGCGAACACCTTAGTAAGTGAACTAACAGAAAGGGGCTCAAAAGTTTTGGCAATTAAAGCCGATAACGCTATTGAAGGAGAAATTACAGCTGCAATACAAAAGGCGATTACAACTTTTGGAAAATTAGATATACTGGTTAACAGTGCCGGAGTTTATATTGGAAAACCATTTGAGGAGCATACATTGGCTGATTATGATATAACAATGTCTGTAAATGTTAAAGCGGTAGTGGAGGCTTGCCTAATGGCCGCAAAGAAGATGGAAAACTCTGGCAGGATCATAACTATAGGTAGCAATATGGCTGATAAGGTGCCTGCGGCTCAGGGAACATTGTATGCAATGAGCAAATCTGCTCTAAGTGGACTCACTAAAGGTTTATCGCGTGATTTGGGACCGAGAGAAATTACTGTTAATCTGGTACAACCTGGCCCTATTAATACTGATATGAACCCAGAGACTTCCGAACATGCAGACTTTCAACGAAGCTTAATGGCAATTAAAAAATATGGCAAGCCGGAACATATAGCTGATGTTGTGGCTTATTTGGCAAATCCAAATAGTGGGTATACCACAGGTTCAATAATTACAATTGATGCAGGAACTACCAGTTAATTGTAATATTTAATACAGCATACAGCGCAATTTAAATTGCGCTGTATGCTGTATTCTATTCCCAAATGTTGTTTACTGCAGTAAGGATGACCGGTTTGCCATCAGTAACCATTATAGTATGTTCGTGTTGAGCTACGTAACCACCTTTGTTGCCCACTAATGTCCACCCATCCTTCTCCTGATCAGCATAAGTTGAAGCAGTGGCGATAAAGGTTTCAATAGCCACTATAGAATTCTTTCTGAAGCGGGTGGTATTAAATCTATCGTAGCAGTTCAGGATTTCATGTGGCTCTTCATGTAAACTTCTGCCTACACCATGTCCGGCAAGGTTTTTAATTACTTTATATCCTGATTTACGGGCTTCTGTTTCAATCAATTTACCAATATCTGCAATCTTTACTCCTCCTTTTATCTGATTTATGGCTTTACGTAATATTTGTTTTGAGGCATCTACAAGTGGTTGAAGTTCGTTGATATCTTTTCCTAGTATAAAAGAACCACCATTATCTGCCCAAAAACCATTTAATTCTGCAGACACATCAATATTAATGAGATCGCCCTCTTTAAAAATTTTATCTTCGGTAGGAAGACCATGAGCAATCTCATTGTTCACACTTATACATGTCCACCCAGGAAAGTTATAGGTTAGTCTTGGTGCTGACTTTGCTCCGAGGGAACTTAACATTGCTCCTCCAAAATCGTCCAATTCTTTAGCTGTCATACCTGGAGTAGCGTGTGCTCTCATTTGTTTAAGAGTTTCTGCTACAGCTTTGCTGATCTCCTGCATTCCTAAAAGTTCTTCACTCGATGTAATTGACATGGCTTTTTTTATGCAAAGATAAAAATTTTACGGTTTACCTGCTTCCTTGTTCAACAAACTGTAGAGGAACTCCACAGCTTTACATTGGCTACAAATAAATAAACAACTGAAAATCAGATCGGTGCCAAAAAACAACTACTTAGGCACTATTATGTAGCATAGTCTAAACATAATTAACAAGAATATTAATTGACAATTTAAAATAAGTATTATGAAAAAGATCATTTTATCAGCAGCATTTTTAGCAGTAGCAGGATTAACAACAGTAAAAGCAAACGACATTAAAAACCCAGTAGAAGTTGCTGTAAGACAAGATAGTACTACAAAAACTCCAGTTGAGTTAAAAGACCTGCCAGAGCCGGTTCAAAAAACTTTACAGGCAGAACCTGCAAAAGAATGGACTCCAACTGCAGCATTTCTTGTAACTAATGCAGACAAGTCTGAGTACTACTTGATTAATGTTAAAAAAGGAGAAGAAACAGGATCTCTTAAGATCGATAAAGACGGTAAAGTGGTTCAATAAATCACGATACACATATAGCTAATACCCACAAAAGCCGGAGGATTCCGGCTTTTGTGCTTTTAATTAAGTTAATGATTAGAATAAATTACGATATTTTATCGTTGTATAGCATATGAAAATAGGACTAATTACGCTTTTATTATTTTGTGGCACCGCTACATTTGCCCAGTCTTTCAAGTATCCTATACTTAACCCACAAGGAAAAACCATAAAATCGCTTATCCCGGCGCAATGGAAAGTAATAGATTCTGTTTACGGAGATCTGAACAATGATAAAGTTGAAGATCTGGCTTTAATATATGAGTTTTATGCCGCCGTTAAAGAAAACAGAGCATATGGTGATAACACAACTGAACTTATTACTGAGATACAGAGGCCAAGAATACTGGCAGTCTATTTTAAATCTGGCAGAAGCTACAAACTGGTTACGCAAAACAACAATTTTATTTTAAGATCAGAAGAGGGCGGCTCAATGGGCGACCCGTTGCGTCCACTGGCTATAACAGACAATGTGCTTAACCTGGCCTTTGAAGGAGGAGCAAATTGGAGATGGAAACTTAATTACAGTTTTAAATACCAGGATAAAGACTGGCAGCTAACCAAGGCAAGTAATTACTCTTATCATAGCGGATCTGGCGATATGAATAGTAAAAGGTATGATTTTGTAAACAAGAAACGCATTATTACTATTGGTAAAATCAATAATAAGGATTCAGGAAATGAGATTATTGAACAGAATTTAACATTTAAAACGCTGCGTACTTTTTCGAGCTTTAAAAAACCCTGGACCTGGGAATTGGGCCCAGATGAGTTTCTATAACTCCTACCACATATCAGACTGAACTTAGACTCAAATCAGACTCAGCTCAGACTCTGTTAGACTCTAGTAAAGTTAAGTCTGTTTTAACGCAAAAAAGGGCCTGAATCAGTGGTGATTCAGGCCCTTTTTTGAATTATTTAATCCAAATTATTAACGTGAATAATTTGGAGCTTCTTTAGTGATTGAAATATCATGGGGATGACTCTCTCTCATTCCGGCAGCTGTAATGCGTACAAATTTAGCTTTCTGTAAATCTTCAATAGTTGCAGCACCACAATAGTGCATACCTGCTCTTAAGCCTCCTACATATTGATAAATCACTTCGGCCAATGTTCCTTTATAAGGTACACGACCTACAATGCCTTCTGGTACCAATTTGGTAACTACATCTTCCTCATCCTGGAAATAACGGTCTTTTGATCCTTGTTGCATTGCTTCAACAGATCCCATTCCTCTGTATGATTTGAACTTACGTCCTTCGTAAATAATGGTTTCTCCTGGTGACTCCTCTACTCCTGCGAATAAAGATCCTGCCATAATTGAACTAGCTCCGGCTGCTATAGCTTTAACAATATCTCCTGTTTGTTTGATACCACCGTCAGCAATTACAGGAATTCCTGTACCAATTAATGCCTGAGCACATTCAAATACTGCATATAGCTGAGGCACACCTACACCAGCTATAATTCTGGTAGTACAGATAGAACCCGGACCAATACCAACTTTTACAGCATCAGCTCCGGCAGCTGCCAATGCCCTTGCAGCATCTGCTGTAGCAATATTACCAGCAATAACCTGTAAGTCAGGAAACTTAGCTTTAATGGCTTTAACCATATCGATAACTCCTTTAGAGTGGCCGTGTGCAGTATCAACTGTAACTACATCAACTCCAGCTTGTACCAATGCAGCTACACGATCAATGTTATCAGCTGCTACACCTACTGCAGCACCTACGCGTAATCTGCCATGTTCGTCTTTACAGGCTTTAGGATAATTTTTATATTTCTGGATATCCTTGAATGTAATTAACCCAGCCAATTTACCTTCACTATCAATTACAGGAAGTTTTTCAATTTTATAATCTTGTAAAATTTCTTCCGCCTGTAAAAGTGTTGTACCCTCAGCAGCAGTGATTAGATTTTCACTGGTCATCACTTCAGAAACTTTACGTTGCATATCTTTTTGGAAGCGTAAATCTCTATTGGTAATTATACCAACCAATTTTCGATCTGAATCTATAACAGGAATTCCGCCTATTTTAAATTCCTTCATGATCTGAAAAGCATCAGCAACTTTAGCATCTTTGCTTAGAGTAACAGGATCCTGGATCATTCCACTTTCTGAGCGTTTTACTTTTCTTACTTCTTCTGCCTGACGCTCAATGCTCATGTTTTTATGTAGCATTCCGATACCTCCTGCCTGGGCAATGGCAATAGCCAAACCAGATTCAGTTACAGTATCCATTGCTGCAGAAACTACGGGAACATTAATGCGTATTTTTTTTGTAAGGAAACTGCCTGTATCCACGTCACGGGGCAGAACTTCAGAATAAGCAGGCACTAATAATACGTCATCGTATGTTAGTCCTTCGGCGATAAATTTATTGGGATCGAGTTGCATAGCAAATAATTTATGAGTTACTATTTGCCGGGCAAAAGTACGATTATTATTGATATTACGCAAGAGTTTAGCAAATATTGGCCATTGGCATTAAAAGTTTACAATTAAATTAAATAGTGAAAAGGAATAATATTGAACAGTTGTTTTAGTTTAATAACAAATTCCTAAAATCCAGTATCAAACCGTTTTACTCCTGCTCCTATTCTCACAGGCTCAGGATTCTTTGTTGGATTAAATGGGTCATAATAATAAAGTGACGCCTGCTGAAATAGTGGAATATGCATTTTTAAACGTTGCATAAATCCTTGAAAATCCTTTCCATTTTTACTCCATGCAGCTTCTGCCAAAGCAGTTATTCGCGGAAACAACAGATAATCCAGCCTTTGATCGCTTTGAATTGTTTCTGCCCATAAATCTGCCTGTACGCCCAGAATTTGGTTTTTATTCACAGAACCGCCTATGTAATTATCCTGAGAAAAAGAATAAACGCTTTCTAATGCATTGTATAATTTATTGCTCCATTTGCGACCGTAATTATGGGTGCTATCCTGAACAAAATCAAAATAAAACGGTAATCGAGGGCACAGTACTGTCTCATATCCCTTTTTTAACGAAAGATTTAACATATCTGGTTTATCGTGTCTCCACCAGAAGATAATCGTTTTGTCTTTAGGCAGGTCTACTTCGGCCATCTCGTCCCAAACTAAGAGCTTGGCATTCATATTATATACCGAATCTGCCATACGTTTCATGAAATATTTTTCTACTTCTTTAACATTTGCCAGCCCCTTGTTTTGCATTAATGCTTTAATATCAGCATTTGAAGACCATTGCTGATTTCCATAACTTACCTCATCGCCACCAAGATGGATCATTCCAGAGGGGAACAATGCATTTGTTTCCCTAAGGATATTTGTAAGATATTGATAAGTACTTTCTTTACCTGGATTAAAAGTGAACTCAGGATGTCCTTCAGATCCACCTCCGCTAAATTCAGGATATGCACGGTTCGCTGCAGAAGCATGTCCTGGCATATCTATTTCCGGGATAACAGTAATAAATCTCTGAGCCGCATAAGCTACTACTTCCTTCACCTGTTCTTGTGTATAATATTGTGAAGGTAAAGTTCCATCCAAAAAATCACCAATACCACCAATTAATGCGAGCCCCGGATATTTTTTAATTTCAATACGCCATGCAGGCTCATCGGTAAGATGCCAGTGAAAACGATTCAATTTATAAAATGCCATCCAGTCCAGGATCGATTTAACTTTTGCGATACCAAAGAAGTGTCTTGATTCATCAAGCATTAAACCCCGCCATTCATACAAAGGGCTATCCTGTATTTTCCATCCTTGTAATGAAAGTGATCCTTTTACATTTTTTGATTGCCGCGCAATTTGCAGTAAGGACACTACCCCATAAAAGGCACCCTCTGCATCATTGGCTGTTATCAAAACACCTTTCGGATTTATTTCAAGCGTGTAGGCATCTGCTCCTTTTTTCGAAGTAAGTATCAGTTTTATGCCCGTAGCTTTAGCTACTTTGTAAACACTTAATGGTACCCCCTGCTCCTTCAGCAGTTCTTGCTGAAGATAATTAGCAACTGGCCTTAAAAGTTCTGTCTCTATAACTACGGGGGTATGAGTGTTTAGCACAAAAACTCCGTTTGTTTTAGCAAACTTTACAGGCTGAGGGATTATTGGGCAAGTTTCCTGGGCATTTGTGGCCTGATATCCAAACAGCAAACTCCAAGCAAGTAATAATCGTTTTAATTTCATTTAATCAATGATTTAAATTATCTACCCATCCATCCACCATCTACAGTCATTACTGTACCATGCATATAGGAAGAAGCCTCTGTAGCCAGAAAAACAACCGGTCCTTTGAAATCTTCCGGTTCGCCCCATCGTCCTGCAGGAATACGTTCCATAATAGAGCGACTGCGATTCTCATCAGCTCTTAATGCAGTTGTATTATCAGTTGAAATGTATCCGGGTGCAATTGCATTAACATTTACTCCTTTAGCTGCCCATTCGTTAGCAAAGGCTTTGGTTAACTGCCCAATCGCCCCTTTACTGGCGGCATAGCCCGGCACTGTAATTCCACCTTGAAAAGTTAGCAGAGAAGCGGTAAAAATTACCTTACCATATCCCCGCAAAACCATTTCTTTTCCAATTTCTCTGGTAAGAATAAAAGGAGCGGATTGATTTACAGCTATCACTTCATCCCAATACTCATCCGGGTGTTCTGATACGGGCTTTCTTAAAATTGTTCCGGCATTATTTATAAGGATATCAATTACCGGATGATCTTTCTTAACCTGTTCAATAAATTGCTTAAGCGAGCTGCGATTACTAAAATCACATTGGTATGCATAAAATTTTCTACCAAGTAATGTTACAGAATTTTCTACATCGCTGCCTGATAATTCTAAATTGGCAGACACACCAATAATATCCGCTCCCGCTTCCGCAAGTGCTTCTGCCATAGCTTTTCCTATACCTCTTTTACATCCTGTTACTAAAGCAGTTTTTCCTTTTAAATTAAATAAATCAAGTATCGCCATTATATAAATCTTATTGCACTTTTACCGTTAGTGGGTAGTTTAATTTCTGATTAAAACTTTCAAGATGTTTAAACCATTCTTTTGCTGTAGTAATTTCATTGCCCTTGCTCCATGCCGAGCCATTATAATAAACTATTGGCTCTTTGCTTTTTATTACGGTATGGGTCAATAGATGAACTTTATCAGTATCCATCTTTACCTTCCCACCAGGAATTATTGTCGCTACCCCGGTAGTCCCATCTGCTCCATGTTCTGGTTCCCAATATCCCATTATGCCTTGCTGCTCATCCATCATTACCACTCCTGGTTCTGCTCGTTTCACGATACCTATCACTACTGGAAGATCTCCACTTTCCGGATAAGAATAATCAGCTTGTATACGGTTAAAGTGAGAGCCCGCATCTAAAGATATTGTTTTCAAAACTTTAACTGGCTTACCTGCAACATCCCACTCGTCATATCCTAATTGAAAAGAGGTACGAAGGGGACCATTGTCTAATACTTTCCAGTGATGATAATTCTTTGAATAGTAAACAGAATCGTTGACGTAAGGAGCAATATCACCTGCTCCTAAAGTTAAACCTACGCTATAATAATCCATTCCACTACCATGATCTTTATGGTAGTCGCCTGTTTTGTACCAATCATTAATTACAAGTTTGCTTGTTCTTTTAACCCAAATATCTATCCCAAAAGCATTATCTTTTCTGGTCTCCAAAGCTTTTCCGTACATACGATTAGCCACTTTATCATTTTCCCACGCAAAGTCATCGTAACGTTCAGGCACATATCGTCCATAGGTTTTCTTTGCTATGGCAGCAGGCTTACCCGGCACAATCAGAAGCCTAACATTTCCTTTAGCTTTAACATTAACCTGTATTAGCAAATTCTGTATTGCTACTTCTCCTTTGTGCTCCAACTGAAAAGGAATTTCTTTTTTGGTGGCGGCATCCAATACTTTGAAGTTCAATGTATCAATACCTGGATATTTTGTAATAATAGAAGTCCAGTTAACAGACAATACCTCACCCACCCTTTCTACATTAGATGAATTATTTACAACAATGGTAGATTTTACCACATTTGTTTGTGCCTGTGCAAAAAAAGATGCACCAGGTAACAACAGTAATAAAGCAAATACTTTTTTCATAATTCTATTACTATTTAAGCTCATTAATTGCACAGTGATCCATGTCTCCGTAGTCAAGATTTTCTCCTGCCATGCCCCAGATAAATGTATAATTACTTGTACCTGCACCCGAATGTATAGACCAATTAGGCGAAATTACAGCCTGTTCATTCTGCATCCAAATATGTCGCGTTTCCTGTGGTTCACCCATAAAATGACAAACACTTTGACCTTGCGGAACTTCGAAATAGAAATAAACCTCCATGCGACGATCATGAGTATGTGCTGGCATTGTATTCCAAACGCTTCCACTCTTTAGTTCCGTCATTCCCATTTGCAGCTGACATGTAGGCAAAACACTATTCACTAATAGCTTATTTATTATCCTATGATTTGCAGTTTCAGCAGTTCCAAGCTCCACAATCTCTGCCTCGGCCTTTGAAACTTTTTTACTTGGATATTTATGATGAGCCGGTGCAGAATTAATATAAAACTTTGCTGGTTTCTCCTTATCAGCCGATGCAAATGTTACATTTTTAGTGCCCTTACCAAGGTAAAGTGCTTCCTTGAAATCAATATCATAATTAACTCCATCGGCAATAATAGTACCCTTGCCGCCTACATTAATAATACCCAATTCCCTTCTTTCTAAAAAGTACTCAGCTTTTAAACTGTCAGGGTTTGAAAGCTGTACAACTTCATTTACAGGCATTACTCCTCCCGAAATATATCGATCGTAATGAGATAGGGTAAGATTAATATGATCAGCCTCGAAGATATGGGGAATCAGAAAATTTTTGCGCAAATCTACCGTATTCATCTGTTTGGTTTCAGTGGGACTTAGAGCGTATCTGCTTTCGAAATTTGTTTGCATGTCTTTTAAATTTTCTTGTTTTTTATAAGTACCAGGTTTTATAACGGTGTAAAGCTTCTAAAAAATAGTAATCAGCATAGGTTAACGGAACATCAACTTCCGATTTATGAGGAATTGAACCTACACTATGCTTCAATAGAAACCCACCATTTTCACCTAGTTTTGCACGGTAGGTATCAGAAGCAAGCGTTCTTAATGCTGTTTCTGCAACACTTAAATATTGTTTACGTTCCTTTTTATCCGAATACTGCGCAAGTTCCAATAAGGCAGAAGCCATAACGGCACCCGCAGAAGCATCACGAAGGGCATTAGGTATACCAGGTGCATTATAATCCCAATAAGGAATCATATCTGCAGGCATATTGGGATCGTTTAACATGAATTTAGCTATATTTTTAGCCTGACTTAAATACTTCTTGTTCTTAGTAAAGCGATACATCATAGTATATCCATACAAGCCCCAGGCTTGTCCTCTGCTCCATGCAGATGAGTCTGCTGCTCCCTGTGCTGTTATCTTTTGCAAAACTTTGCCTGTTTTCATATCATAATCAATAACATGATATGAGCTAAAATCTGGTCTGAAATGATTTTTGATAGTTGAATTAGCATGAGTAATTGCAATCTGTTTGTATTTTTTATCACCTCCATGGTCACTTACCCAGCTCAACAGCTCCAGATTCATCATATTATCTATAATAACCGGCCCAGCCATTTTTTTACTCGAATTCCACGACTGGATTACCCCGGCCTCCGGATGAAAACGTGTTGATAAAGATTGGGCTGCTGTATCAATTGTTTTCTTGTAGGAAGGATCTTTCAAGATTCGGTAAGCATTACCAAAACTGCAATACATCATAAAACCTAAATCGTGATTACCTGTATAATGCTTTTCTTTTTCCAGAATAGAAAGACGCGCCTTAGCCTCCTTCAAAATATCTGAATCTTTTGTATACTCATAGATATAAAGCAATGTACCCGGAAAAAAACCACTACACCACCACTTGGTATCACTTGTTTCTACTTTATCTGTTTTTTCGTAATAGGTTTTAGGCATCACATCTGCAGGTACATTTTTGGCAAGCACCTTATATTGCTGATCAGCAAATTTAAATTGCTCATCAATCAACTGTCCCATTTTTCCATCCCTATTTTGGGCGTTTAGCATTCCATTGTTTATCAGTAAAAAACAGACTGCAACAAATAGTTTTCTCATCATCAAATGTTATTTTAATAGTTTTTTTTAGGTTGTCATTCTTCTAATTAGCTGAACAGGTATAGTAATTGGCACTATTGTTTCATTAGTTACGTTTGTAGCATTTTTTAATAAATTCATTAGCGTTTCAACTATCTTTTTACCTACTTCATCAGGAAACTGTTCTATTGTGGTTATTGCAGGAGTAATTATTGATGTTCGGGGATCATTTGAATAACCTATAATTTTTAACTCAGCAGGAACCACAATCCCCTTTTCTCTTGCAAATTCAAGGGCTGCTATTGCGCTGGTGTCATTATCTGTAAATAAACCATCGGGCATAACATCTGCATCAAATAGTTTCCGCATGGCTTCTCTGGCGTTGGCATGCGTTAATTCCTGATGAAATATCCAGTTTTGATGCACAGGAAGTTTATGCTGCTCCATTGCTTTTAAAAAACCAGCCGATCGATCCTGATATAAATTTGAAGTTAAAGGGCCCGAAATATGAGCAATTCGTTTGCAGCCAGTTTCAATAAGGTGCGAAGTTGCAATATATCCTCCTCTAAAATCATCTCCCTTAATTATCGTTGCCTGCTGTTCAGTTAAAGGCACGCGATCATAAAAAACCACAGGAATACCATTTTGCAAAAGCTTATCAAAATGGCTAAAATCTGTAGTCCCCAGCGTGCATGCTGCAATTAAGGCATCCACTCTTGACGATAAAAGTATTTCTGTAAGCTCCTTTTCCATGTCCAGAGAGTCGTTAGACTGACATATAATCAGGTTGTATCCATATTTCTGTAAACCGTTTTGAATAGTGGTAATAACCTCTGCATGAAAAAACATCGAAATCCTTGGTACAATAAGCCCCACTGTATGGGTTTTGTTGCTTCTTAAACCTGATGCCATGTTATTACGCCTATACCCCAACTGAGCAGCCATTTTTAGCACATCGCTTTTTGTTTTCTCCTTTACGTGCGGATGATCGTTAAGTGCACGGGAAATTGTTGCGGGCGAAAGCTTTAGCGCTTCCGCTATATCGAGAATTGTATTTTGCTGTACTTTTTTTTGGTTGGCCATTTTTAATATTATATGAGGCTGCTAAATCAAGTTAATCCGAACACCAAACTAATCAATAATGCAATTATATGAAAACGTTTTCATAATTTACAACAAATTATTTTAGCACGGTTTAATCATTGTTAAAACACATAAGTAATTCATGTAATTTAGGTTAAACCAATGTATTCAAACTTTTTTGTTACAAAAAAATATCAGCATACCTTTACTATATGAAATCGTTTCCGTTCTAAATAACAAACTAATCCGTATTATATTTTTAATAACATTATATTTACCGCCCAGCACCGTATATTTGCCTAAACACACAACTTAAGAACCAAATAAGATCAGATATTTATAGCCATGACTGTTGGACTTTTTATTCCCTGTTACATAGACCAGTTCTACCCTAACGCTGCCATTGCAACCTTAACTTTATTAAAAAAACTTGGAGTTAACGTAGTTTACCCTACTAAGCAAACCTGTTGCGGGCAACCTATGGCAAACTCCGGATTTGAACACCTTACACAAGGATGTAATGATTTATTTATAGAAAACTTTTCCGAATTTGACTATGTTGTTTCACCTTCCGGAAGTTGCGTACTCCATATCAAAGATCATCTTCATGCAGACAAGGCGGAAGATAAAGCGCTTGGAATCAGAAAGAAAATTTATGAATTAACTGAATTCCTTACAGATGTACTTAAGGTTGAGAAATTGTCTGCTAGCTTTCCTCATAAAGTTGGAGTGCACCAAAGCTGTCATGGGCAGCGTGGACTAATGCTCGCTCAAATGACAGAACTTGTAGAAGCTCCTTTCTCTAAACCACTGCATCTATTAAATATGGTTAAAGGTTTGGAGTTAATAAATTTGAAACGTCCCGATGAATGTTGTGGTTTTGGAGGTACTTTTTGTGTTGCAGAAGAAGCTGTATCTGCAAAAATGGGTAAAGACAGGGTGGCAGATCATATTAATGGCGGTGCCGAATACATTACCGCGGCAGACATGTCCTGCCTGATGCATATGGAAGGCATATTACGCAGAGAGAACAGTAATGTTAAAGTAATACACATTGCAGAGATATTAAACGCACAGGAATTTTAACCCTACAAACAAGCATATAAAATGAGTACAGGAGCAAAAGATCACGCCCAATTATCTGACATCTTTAATAAAGACGAAGCGCGTGTAGACTGGCATGATGAAACGCTTTGGTTTGTAAGGGCTAAACGTGATAAAGCGGCCCACAACCTTCCGGAATGGGAAACCTTGCGCGAAACTGCATCACAAATAAAAAACAATGTTTTATCAAACTTGCATGATTATCTTTTGCAGTTTGAAGCTAATGCTGAAAAGAACGGTGTAAAAGTTCATTGGGCAGCTAATGGTGAAGAACACAATAAAATAGTTCATTCCATTTTAAAGGAAAACGATGTAAACCGCATTGTTAAAAGCAAATCAATGCTTACTGAAGAATGCCATCTAAACGATTATCTTCATAATAATGGCATTGAAGTTATAGATACTGACCTTGGAGAACGTATTGTGCAGCTGGCAGAAGAACCACCAAGCCATATTGTGCTTCCCTGTATCCATAAAAAAAAGGAAGAAATAGGAGACTTGTTCCATAAACATCTGGGTACACCTGAAGGAGCCTCTGATCCGGTATTCTTAACCGCAGCAGCGAGAGATCATTTACGTGAAAAGTTTATCACCAGGAAGGCTGCTATTACAGGAGTTAATTTTGCAGTAGCTGAAACCGGAGAGTTTGTGGTATGTACAAATGAAGGAAATGCTGACATGGGTGCACACCTGGCAGATGTACATATTGCCTGCATGGGAATTGAGAAAATAGTACCCTTGCGTAAGCATCTGTCTGTATTCCTTAGGTTACTCACCAGAAGTGCTACAGGCCAACCTATTACCACCTATTCGAGTCATTTTAAAAAGCCAAGACCTGGACAAACCATGCACATTGTTTTGGTTGACAATGGCAGAACGACCCAACTTGGACGAGAAGATTTCCGCAATTCACTTAAATGCATAAGATGTGCGGCGTGTATGAATACTTGTCCCGTTTACCGAAGAAGCGGCGGCCACAGCTATCACACGGCTATTGCAGGGCCTATAGGCTCCATACTAGCACCGAATATTGACATGAAGAACTATGCCGACCTTCCATTTGCTTCAACCCTTTGTGGATCATGTAGCAATGTATGTCCGGTTAAAATTAACATTCATGAACAGCTTTATAAATGGCGCCAAGTAATTGTAAAAGAGGGCTATGCCGATCCTAAGAAGACAATAGCCATGAAAGCAATGGATTTTACACTCTCAAATCCTTCCATTTATAAAATTGCCGGAAAGGCTGGCCGCTTTGTGTTAAAGCACGCTCCTTTTACAGTAAATAACAAATTAAATCTTTGGTATAAACACAGAGAAATGCCTGAACCTCCTAAGCAATCATTTGGGGAATGGTATAAACAAAACAATAAAAATGACTAGCAGAGAAGAAATACTGGCCAAAGTAAAAACCAATCAGCCTGATGCCAGGCCTTTACCGGCGGACCTTACTACTGTGCCTGGCGGAATGGAAAGTGTAATGCAATTTAAAACGGTATTGACTACCATAGGTGGGGCAATTGTTGAAGTTGCAAATTTTGAAGAAATTGCACAATACATTAAACAGGAATTTAAAGATAAAAAAAGACTCATATCTACTTTACCCGAACTTGGTTCAGTAACAGAATCAGGATGGGAAAACAAAGATCCACACAGCTATGAAAATGTTGATTTAGCCGTGATTAAAGCTCATTTTGGAGTTGCAGAAAATGCAGCATTGTGGATTACTGAAGATTTGATGCAACAAAGGGTTGTTCCCTTTATTTGTCAGCAGCTAGCAGTTGTAGTAAACAAAGCCGACATTGTTGCTACTATGCACGACGCTTATAGCAAAATAGGTGATGCTGATTATGGATTCGGATCTTTTATTGCAGGCCCGTCAAAAACTGCAGATATTGAACAATCTTTAGTACTTGGAGCGCATGGGCCTAAAAGTATGACTGTATTTTTATTAGGCTAAGGATATCATATCCCCTAGCCTAATTTAAAGTATTCTTCGGCATTATTGTAGCAAATATCGCTAATAATCTTACCAATCCATTTCTCGTCATCAGGTAACATTCCATTCTCCATTTCCGCTCCAAAAAGGTTACATAATATCCTTCTGAAATATTCGTGTCGCGAATAAGAAAGAAAGCTACGTGAGTCAGTAAGCATACCCACAAAATTGCTTACCATGCCCATATTAGATAACGCATTCAGTTGTTTTTCCATTCCATCTTTCTGATCCAGGAACCACCACCCCGAACCGAATTGCATTTTACCTTTCATTCTGCCATCGGCAAAATTACCGGTCATAGCAGCAAAAACCTCATTATCCGCAGGGTTAAGGTTATAAATAATGGTTTTAGCAAGCTGATCAGTTACACTCAGATTACCCAAAAACCCAGATAATCTTTCTGCATGTCTAAAGTCGCCGATAGAGTCATATCCAGTATCAGCACCTATTTTATTAAACATACCGAGATTGTTATTTCTAATTGCGCCCAGATGAAACTGCTGCACCCAGTCTCTTTCATGATATAATTTACTCAATTCCGTTAAAACATAACCAGCAAAAGCATCAGGATTAGAAAACATCGCACCATCTGTTTTTAAAAAAACAACAAACTCCTTTTTCTCAACATCAGTTAGGGTATATGCAGCAGGTAACATGGCTAACCCATGATCCGAAACACTGCAATTGTGTTCAGCAAAATAATCAACTCGTTGCCTTAATGCTGCCAGCAACCCATCAATATCAGCTATAACTACTCCTGAAACAACAGAAAGCTGTTTCACATAATCCTTAAATTGAGTTGCCTTATCAATTAGCAAAGCTTTATCTGGCCGGAATGAAGGTTTAACTTTTACAGAAAAGTTACTCTCACTTAATTGTTTATGATATTTAAGGTCATCACAAGGATCATCAGTAGTACCAACCATCTTAACTTTAAAATGATTTAACAAGCCTTGTGTAGAAAATTCATCCTTTTTAAGCAATGCATTACAATCCTCATAAATTCTTTTACCAGAATCAGCATTTAGAAAAGAATTTATACCAAATGGATTTTTAAGTTCCATATGCGTCCAATGAAATAGTGGATTTCTAACAGTTGCAGGAACTACCCTTGCCCAGGCCATAAATTTATCCTGATCTTCAGCATTTCCTGTAATGAGTTCTTCACTAACACCCAATGCACGCATCCCTCTCCATTTATAATGGTCACCTTTCAGCCAAATCTCAGTCAGATTAGCGAATTTCTTATTCTCTGCTATTTCCTGCGGTGGCAGGTGATTATGATAATCAATTATAGGAAGGTTTTTGGCATAATCATTAAAAAGTATTTTCGCTTTTTTACTGTTCAACAAAAAATCTTCGGGTATTACTGCTCCTTCTATCATGTTATTTATCTAAAACTGGTTTATTATTCCATACTCTAATCCTCTCAATTCTGCAAGACCTTTTAATCTGCCGATAGCTGAATAACCTGGATTAGTTTTTTTATTAAGGTCATCAAGCATCTGATGGCCATGATCAGGTCGCATAGGTATACTAATCTGTCTTTTCTGTTGTATTAAAAGGATTTGTTTTACAACATTATACATATCTACATCGCCTTCTAAATGATTATCCTCATAAAAGTCACCTGCTTCATTCCTTTTTGTACTTCTTAAATGGATAAAATGAATTCTTTCACCAAATGTATTCACCATTTCAGGTAGATTATTATCATCCCTCACCCCAAATGAACCTGTACAAAAACAAAGTCCGTTATTTAAAGATGGAACAGCTGTAAACAGTTTTTGAACCTGCATAGCTGTACTTACCACCCTTGGTAAGCCAAAAATAGGATAAGGTGGATCATCAGGATGTATAGCCAATTTTATCCCGGCAGCATCGGCAACCGGAACAATTTCTGAAAGGAAATGAATAAGGTTTTGAGAAAGTCCGTCTTCGTCAATTCCTTTATACTTATCTAAGGCATCCTGAAACTGACTCAAAGTAAAACTCTCTTCACTTCCAGGCAAACCTGCAATAATATTTCTTTGTAGCACCAACCGTTCATCATCAGACATTTGCTCAAAACGAATTCTGCCATTTTCAAGTTCCTGATAAGTATAGTCATCAGAGGCATTTGGCCTGTTCAACATGTACACATCAAATGCAACAAGAGCAGCCCTTTCAAATTTTAATGCCTTAGCCCCGTTTTCAAGTTCAAAGGCAAGATTGGTTCTTGTCCAATCCAACACTGGCATAAAATTGTAGGTAACAACAGATATGCCACATGCTGCCAGATTCTGTAAGGAAACTTTATAATTTGATATATAATTTTCAAAGCCTGCTGCCTGAGTTTTTATAGCTTCATGAACTGGCACGCTTTCTACCACGTCCCATTCAAGACCTGCTTGTTCAATTATATTTTTATGTTTTAAGATCTCTTCAATTGTCCAGATTTCACCATTTGGAATATGATGAAGTGCACTAACAACTCCCGTGCAGCCAGCTTGTCTGATGTCTGATAAGCTTACCGGATCTTTAGTACCAAACCAGCGCATGGTTTGGGTCATTCTATGTATTTTACTGCCTTTACTCATATTATATTTAGTTGCTTTACACCAATATTTATTTTGGAATAAAGAATGGTATAAAAACTAAATATATATGTTGTTTCCAAGATTAAATGCATGTTAAACTGCATTTATTATCGAAAACGTTTGCGACAGGCTTATTATGCTGCAACTTCTTCCTTACGGAATAAATCCATTACATCATTCCAGTTATCAACTCTTTGGTGATGTGTTTTATAAACATTATGTGCAGCAGTAAACATAATAGGCTTGCCTTTAAAGAAATCAAGATTCTTGCAATGATCATCTATCATATAATCGGTGTTAATAATACTTTTATCACCACAAAAAACTATATTCTTCCAGCTAATAGATGGAAAATATTCCTGTAGCCATTCCTGCTTTTCAGACAAACATTGAGGGAATTCCATTGCTGCTGAAACAATATATACTTCATAGTTTTCCATCAGTTCTTTTACAGCTTCAATTGCTCCGGGCATCACTGGTATTGTTCTGAAAAATCCAGGAGTGTAAACAAACCTTTTTACTGCTGTTTTATCAGGAAATCCTTCAGATTCAAGAACACCTAACATATCCTCCCGATTAACTTTAACTCCATAATCTCTTTCATACCAGTTTATGAAATGGGTCTCTATATCAGCAAGTACACCATCCATATCAATTGCTATTGTTTTTTTCATACTTTTATTCTGTAATAAGTTGCAACAAAAATACAACAAATTGCAATATTTTGCAATTAATTTTATTAATATTGCATAATATTGCAAACATATTATGATTAAGGCAGAAAGATTACAGCAGATAATAGATCACATTACTAAAGAAGGAAAGGTTCTTCTAGGCGACTTAAGTAAACTATTAAATGTTTCCGAGGATACCGTAAGAAGAGATATTAAGGAGTTATCTGATGAAGGACTGCTTAAAGCAGTTCGAGGAGGAGCAGTATTACATTCACCAATTCCAAGACACTATAGGGAAAGAGAGAATTACGATGTTAGCCATAAGGAAATTATTGCGGCTAAAGCCCTAAAATTTATAAAAGATGGTCAGGTAATTATTTTTGATGCCGGTACCTCGGCATTAGCTGTAGCAACTAGCTTACCTAAAGAAATTAATATTACTGTGATAACTAATAATTTCCCGGTAGCCAACATTCTCGAGGATCATCCAAATGCAGAGGTTATTTTTGTTGGTGGAAGGCTAAATAAATTATCTTTTTCTACAATGGGCCATGAGGCTATACAAGCCATTAAAAATATTCGGGCAGATATTTGTTTTTTGGGTATCTGCAGCATCGACCTTAACATTGGTGTTACCGGATTAAATTATGAAGATAGCCAGATAAAGAAAGCAATGGTGGAAACATCAAAACACATCATTGCACTTTCGACATTTGAGAAATTGGATACCGCTGAAAACTACTACATCTGCGCAGCAAATGAGTTAAATACCATAATAACAGATATAGATCCAAAAGAAGGAAATTTACAGCGGTATCAGGATGCGGGCATCGAAATTATTTAACCTCGTAGCGATATACTTGTCTGCCTAATAAACCATCGCCATTTATACCCTCAATTGTAACCCTGTAAACACCTTTCGTATCTGCATTAAAAAAGCTGATTTTTCCTTTTCCGCTCTCTCCTACTAAAATGCCTGGATTCCAATAAACAGTGCTTCTTAAATCAGTTATACGGCTATTGCTATCATATACCGGAGCATAAAATTCTTTCACGGGATTAAAGCCTCTAGGCGAATAGTTTACTACAGAAGGATTGTAACCTGCACGCAATATCCCAACCCCTCTTTTTGTAGACAAAAACAAGGATGGCCCTCCTGTCATACTTATTATAGCTGCATTTGTACGAACAACATCAACCCTGTCAATATCAAGAGGGTCCAAATAGAATAAATCCTGAACCTCGCAATCATTAATTTGTCTGCCGTCAACAAAAACTCTCATCCTTTCATTCCTTGTAAATGGCATTGTTACAGGCCCACAATCAGCCTCGGCTTGTATAAACTGTACATTAATAACCGTTGCCCTCAACCATTCCAAAAGTGTTCCAAATGCCTGTACATTATTGGGTCTGTAAGTATTATCTGCATGTCCATCCATTATAAGATCGTAGCCAAATAGCCTTTTACGTTTTCTTGCGCTAATTATTACTTCTTTTAACTGCTGTGAACGACTCATCTGGCCACTTTTAACCATTTCTTCATCTTGTTTTTTATTATTTTCAAGCGAAGCTTTCATTGACTTGCCCATGTCCGTATCAAGGTCACCAATATTAATATTCGGAGTTCTATCCTGATCACGAATCTTATCAACTTTTATTTCAACATTTTTACCACCTTTTGCATTTCTTCCCTGAACCGTGAAACCAATTTCATTAGTAATCAACAGATTACTAAACTTATAATATCCTTCCGCATTAGTCACAGTATCAATTATCACCCCTAATTTGTTATTTATCAACGATATTTTTCCACCCGCAATAGGTTTCTCTCCCAAAGTCAACAACCTACCTGTAACATCAGTGGTTAACTTCTCTGCCTTAAAAGCAGGTTTAAATGGTTTCCCAGATGTTAAGTCTTTCCACACAAACCTTCTATATCCTTGTGTAAGCATTAAAAGATCCAGATTACCTTTAGTTTCTTCAGTAGGATTACTAAAATAATAACCTGGTTTTTCAATGTATCCCTTAATGTCGGAACTTAATAATATTTGAGAAAATATAGTAGTTTCTTTTGCTTCATCAACAGGAACCGCGTCTTCACTAACTACAGATACCGAAAAATTGCCGGAAATAGGAGTTCCATTAGCACCAGCAACACTTAAATCTATTTCAACCTTTTCTTTTCCAGCATAAACTTTTTTTGGTGTTGACAATTTAACATCCATCTGATCTTTGTTCTGAACGAAGATAATCCTTTCATTCATCGGATCCCCGGTCGAAGAAAACAACGTAAACTGAGTAATTCCGGATGGCAAATCTTTAGCTGGAATATACAGAGACGTTAATGGTTTACTTATAGGCATACTGCTTGCATAACTTACGCTTCCATTAGATTGGGCAATCAAACTAACTGTTTGTCCTCCTTTTTCAAGTATAGCAGGGTTGGAACTAATACGTACAAGTACAGTATCTGTTTCAGTATTATTATAAACAGACAAAACGTATCCGCTCTCTAAAACCGGGGGTAATTTGATTGATTTTTCAGAGCCATCCGGATAAGTTACTTTTGCCTGATAAAGCTTACCCTTTTCAGGCATTAACCTAAACTGCCCCATTCCAAAATGTGTAGCCTCAAAAGTTTCCACTTCTTTACCATCATTATCAATTATAACTCCCTTTACCGGAACACCTAACCCATCCGTACCTGTTGCTTTAAATGCAACCCTAGTACGAACACCGCTTACCAAAGGACCACTTTCAGGGAAAAACTGGACATCAGTTTGCGTTGATATGCTTTTAATAGCAAAATCCTTAACCACAATATCTTTTTCTCTTGTTTGAAGCTTGGCAGTAAGATGTTTATCTTGCAATTTACCAGATTTACCGCCTTGTAATTTTATCTTTAGCTGCCCATAATTATCAGTTTCTTTATTACCGCTAAATACCTTTTCATAGCCGTTTTCAAAAAGAGCATAATCTACTTTCCTGTTACTTAATGCCTCACCTTTATCGTTCGAATAAGTCAAAACAGCTGTTACTACATCCTTTGCCCCATCTTTACTGTACTCATAACTAATTTTACAGAAAGACATGTTTGCAACCGAATTACCAACACCTAATATTTTGTCATAAAAAAATGCCGGATCAGAATTCCGCATCCATTGCGTATAAGCTCGTATTCTGTAATTCCCATCGTGTGAGCTACTATCTGGCAACACGAAACTCCCTTTGGTCATTCCGGCAACAAGCGGAAGCTTTAACGATTGGGCAAGTGAATCTGCTTCATTATAAAGATCAACATATACTGCACCACTAAGAGCAGAAAGCTGATGTTTGCTGCCAATAGTTACATAGGCTTTAAACCAAATCGTATCGCCTACCATATAATATGGTTTATCTGTGTGAAGATATATTTTTTCCTGTGGCTGGGTTTCAGTCCATTTCTGTAGGGCTGCAACTAGTTTTTCTACCGGATCATTGTCCTTTTGTGTAAATGAAAAAGCACCTGCAATTAGCAGCACAAAAAAAATAGGAATAGCAATTTTTGGAGCGTTTTTAAATTTCATACGGTTTGTTTCGTTTGGTTGGAATTTTATAAATATAAAAAAATAACATGAAGAGAAAATTAATTAGCTGTAAAAATTCGGAGATAATTATTTGCTAACTGGCTTAGGCACTAACAGCTTATACCTGCTACTTCCAATAATTCCGTTCATATTACTACCTTCAATGGTTACCGTATAAGATCCCGGGATATCAGTTGTATAAAATGATATCTTTGCTTTTCCCTGAGCATCTGTTATCATATTTGGCTCCCAATGTATTGTAGCACGAAGATCGGGATTCAGCTCTGACACGCTGGCATTAACATATTTTGGGCGGTAAAATTCCTGAGGATATAATATAGGTAGAGGTCTGTAAAAAGCGACATCAGGTTTGTTAATCCTATGCCATCCTGCCCCACTGTAAGTTGTCAACTCTATAAAAGCAACATCAATATCTCTTCTTGAGGTGTATGGCATCACACCACCATTAGTCCCAAAACTACTTGCAAAAGTAGCCATATCAGTCTTTCCGGCACCCGGAATTGTTCTCCCCACAGAAAAACCTGCTCTATCATAAGCAGCTGTATATCTCCTGCTATACATTACTTCCAAGCCCCTTAAAGTGGCCACTTTAAGGTCTTCCAAATCTTGTTTAATATCATCAACCCTCGGATCAGGAATATCGCCATAAAACAATGGTATTCTTCTTCCATCGACTGAAATGGTTACGTCGTAATGATTCATCTTAATCTTTGCAAAACCATCTTCATAAGCTACACGAAAGCCGGGAACTTTTTGTTTGAGTAGTTGATAAAGACTCATAACTCCAGATTCTTTAATGTCCTTTTCATCAAAAATCAAATCAGCTTTACCAAGACCATTCTGATTAAAGGACCCCTTAATTATCTTTTTATCCATAATCTTCACCTCTTTCAATGCAATACCACTTACATCAGTTCTTTCCTCTTTTAATAGAACTGCTTTATTTTTAACATAATTCAATTGTGTGGTATCAGTATTCACATACCAGGGCATGATCTTATTCCTGAACATTTCATGTGCCGGAGGGAATTTTTGACGATCTACTTCTACTTCTCCAAAATTCATAGTTTTTCCTTTTGGCGTTCTGGCCTGAATAAAGAATGAACCGGAATCTATTTGAGGTAAAGCGGTAAACATAAACCCTCCTTGCTGATCAGTTATTGCTGTTGTTAAAAAGAATGGTTTTTGCGAAGAAATTAACATTTGGGCTCCCGACACCGGTTTTTTCAATATATTGGTGACTTTACCCGTTATTCTAAAATCCTTCTCGGCTGCAAATTTCGGCGATATTGCCTCATCAAACACATCCTTCCATTTATAACCGGTCCAACCCTGTGTAAGCATAAGATTATCCAGAGCTTTCCAGGTCTGCTTATCTCTTTTATTTAAGTAATATCCTGGAGTTTCTACTGTTCCTTTTAATCCGGCATTTAATAACAGACTGGTCGCAATATCATGATTACCTAAGCTATCAGCCAAAACCTGCGAATCATCGGTTACCGATACCGAAAAACTTCCTACTACCGGATTCCCATTTACATCTTTCATCTCAATGGATAACCCAACACTATCTCTCTTCAAAAAGGATGCTTTATTAGGAGAAATATTGATACGGGCCTGATCTTCGTGATCAATAAACACAACACGTTCATTTAAAGGCTGTTCTTCTTTTAGCAGTGTAAACCTTGCAATACCAGAAGCAAACTTACTTTTGGCAATCATAACTTTTGAGCTATTAAAGTCTACCTGTTCTGCATAACAAACTATCCCTCTCGAAGTTCCCACCAAATAATAAGTATCATCAGCGTTGATGGAACCTGGAGTAGCCATTAAGTTAACTTCCAGCAAATCACTTTCCATATTATTAATTACATGTAAACCAGTCCCTTTAGCTTTCACTAATGGCAATGAATAACTTTTATCAACTTCTAGCGGTCTGTTTAATCGCGCTGTATACGTTTCGCCTTCTTTTGGCAAAAACTCAAATGACCCCATTCCATTAACTAAACTGGCAATTTGAGCAATTACATTCCCTTTACTATCATAAACATCTCCCTCAAAACTTACTCCTTTTCCGTCTTCAGCTATTGCCTTAAAACCAATAAGCGATTTCAATCCTGCCACCAATTCTCCTCCCTCCGGCAGAAATTGAAGGTCAATATTCTGCTGTCGTTTTATATTCAATGGAACACTTAAAACCTGATTCAGTTCATTTTTTGAAAGGTTATTGATTTCTATCCTTATATTATTGCCATCAGCCTTTTCCTTAAGATTAAACATCAAAGCCAAATCACCTTCATTAGTTGTTCTTAATTGATCTTTAAAAAGCAACTTGTCTGCTTCCATCACTCTAATTCCTACATCACGTAATCCAACAGCAATTTTATCGGTACGCATCAAATTAATATTTACTTTAACCTGGTCCTTTTCTGCAACCCTGTTAACAGTTGCATCTGATTTCACGAGCCAGGTATTCTTACTAGGTTTACCTAAATAAAAACGCTTATTGAACAAATACTCATCTCCAAAATTCTGCATCCAATTTGTATAAGCCCTTAATGTATAACCTCCTTCATGAAAAATCTTTGCAGGCAACGGAATTTGTCCCCATCCCAAACCCTCCTTTATAGGAATACTTATCCTCCTAACCACCTCAGCACTATCATCATTAAGTTCAACATATAATAACCCACTTTTTTGTGATCCCGACAAATAAGAAGGATCAAACACGTAAGCCTTAAACCAAATTGTATCACCAAGATTATAGTAAGGTTTATCAGTATGCAGGTAGGCTTTTTCTTCTGGTAATTTATTATGAAAACGCTGCAAAGCAGAAACAATTTCTTTAGTATTTTGCGTTGGTGGCTGCTGAGTTAGAATATTACCACCTTCAACCTTATACCTGTAAACTTGCCTACCCAACTCGCCTGCAGCATTAATACCTTCAACTATCACTTTATAATTCCCCGGGCCATCGGCATTAAAAAAATCAAATGTTGTTTTCCCTGCATCGAAAGTCCTCACACTTGGATTCCAATAAATAGTTGAACGATAATCAGGCATCTGATTATTTATACCTGGCCTATCATACCTTGGCGAATAAAATTCACGCGCTTTATTAAAACCTCTTGGTAAAAAATTAACTACACTGGGGTCATACTTAGCTTTTCTTGATCTTTTAGTAGTTATTAACAAAGCACTTCCGCCAAAATAAGATTTTAAGGCCGCGTTACTTCTAACAACCTCTATTTTAGCTACATCAACAGCATCTATTGCATTTGAAGCAAAAATATCAGCAACCTCGCTCACAGACTGTCTTCTGCCGTTCAATATAACCTGCATAGGAACCCATTTTGGTGGGACCATATCAGTTTCAAGATAATAAGGGTAAAACGGGATTTTTTCGTATTCATTGATATACTCTCTAAATTGTACGCCCTGCAATCTTCCCTGCAAGCAAATCGCCAGACTTGAGCATGTTTCCGGGTTTTCTATCATATAGGTTTGATCAGCATGTCCTTCAGGAACTACCATTGCGCCTTGTGGCGCGTAACTTTCAATCTGCATTTTTTTTGCATTGATTTTTACTTCCTGCAATCTCTGAACTCGATCCAACTTACCCATTTTAACCAATTGTTCCTCCTGCTTTCTGCCATTTTCTAAGTAGGTTTTAGTGGTACCCGTAATATCTGTACTTACATCAGGCAAATTTTTGTTCCTCCCTAACTTCTGCACAGGCATACTGTCAAGAATAACCTCCACTTTATTTCTATTCTTTGCTGTCCGTGCCTGTACGCTAAATTTTACACTATCAGTCAACACTAACTGATCAAATTTGAATCTTCCCGCTGTATCGGTTGTTGTGCCTTCTAATATGCCGGCTCTCATAGACATCAAGGTCACTTTCCCTTTATTTACAGGTTTACCTGAAAGAGAAAGCACCGTTCCAGAAATTACAGTCCCCAATTTTTCTGCAATAAATTTAGGTTTAACCAACAACCCACTCGAAACATCTTTCCAGGTAAATCGTCTATAGCCCTGGGTTAACATCAGGTTATCTAATGCCCTGTTAACCGATTCAGTTTCCTCAGTAAAATAATAATTAGGTTGCTCTACATACCCTTTAATATCTGAAGTAAGCAATGTTGAAGTGAGTATGGTATGCTCATTATTTTCTTCCAATGGAACCTTATCTTCGTTAATTACAGTAACAGAGAAATTCCCGGCTACCGGCTTACCTTTTGAATTAAAAGACTGAAGCCCGACACTTACATTTTCTCTAGACTTATAAGTAAGTCTTGCTGTGTTTATCTCCAATCGCATCTGGTCCTTGTTCTTTACAAAAGCAATTCTCTCATTTAGCGGCTCCTCACTTTCATTAAATAAAGTAAATTGGGCTATTCCGGTCGGAAAATCTTTCTTCAACAACCAGATAGAAGTCATGGGTTTGGTGATGTTAAGCGGGGTAGCATAAATTGTCTCCCCTCCTGTCTGAGCTATGAGACTAGCATTTATTGGTGTTGACATTGCAGGCGGCACATTAATTCTAACCAGTATACTGTCTTTATTCGGTTGATAAACCGCTAGTACATACCCGGTATTTTCAGCTTTTGGCAAAGCAACTGAGGTTTCCGACCCATCAGGATAATTTATTTTTGCAGTATAGGTTTTTCCTTGTTCCGGTTTTAATTTAAAAACTCCCATCCCTGCATGTTCACTTTCAAAATCAGCAACATGATTCCCTTGCTCATCCAATACACTTCCTTTAATAAGAATACCTTTCCCATCCATCCCTAATGCTTTAAATCCTATTCTCGAAGCAACTCCATTTACCAGCATTCCTCCCTCCGGAAAAAACTGAACATCACTTTGTAAAAACCCCGTCTTTATGGCAAAGTTTTTGGTAATCTTTAATTTGCTATCCGCTTCTATAATAGTCTGTATATATGCGCCTAGCAAATTTTCAGGCTTATCATTCTTTAAATCAATATAAATAGTTCCATTGGCATCAGTTTTAACCGTTTTTGATGTTATAGTTTCGCCATGAGCAATAACCTTATAACTAACAGGTCTCCCCGAAATCACGTTCCCCTCATCATTGCTATAATTCAATTGAGCATTTATTACCGGTTTGCCCTCAATAACCTTATAAAGATAATTTACCTTCGAAGTAATTTCATTGCTATAAGGACTACCCACAATAAAAGTACGGTCATAGAAATAATCTTCTCCTGCATTTCTCATCCACTGCGTATAAGCCCTTACCCGATAGTTTCCCTCCTTAAGCTCCTCATTTAAATCAAAATTCCCCATGGCCATACCTGCGGTAAGAGGTAGCTTTAAAGATTTTTCTATTGAATCTCTTTCATTTATCAGTTCCACATATACCGCCCCACTTAAAGCAGATAGCTGATGCCTGCTCCCAACGGTTACATAGGCTTTAAACCAAATGGTATCACCTAAAGCATAATAAGGTTTGTCGGTATTTAGATACACCTTTTCTTGTGGATTAGTTTCTATCCATTTTTCTAATGTGGTCACTAACCTCTCTATAGGATCCTGTCCCTTTGGTGCAAAAGCCAGGAAAGTTAGAACTGATAACAAAAGCACAATTCTAAGGGGCCTTATAAGTCTTTGATTTTCCATTGTTTTAAATATGATTGCGTAATTAAAAACAAAGACATTTCAGATCAACCAATTAGGGACAACACCTCAAATTATTTTAACAATATCATAATCTTATACACAGACAATAGTAATCTCGCTACAATACATTCGCTGCTTAAACATAGACAATACATGAAAAGAACGTTACTATTTAGTTTCCTTTTAATTGGTTTATTCAGTTGTAAAAAAGATAAGCCATCAATAGACCAGGAGGTTGTTTTAAATGAGGATCCGGCAACTTATGCCGAGATTGGATCTCTTGATATTGGAGAATTGGGTGCAGCGGAAATCTCTGCATTTGACCCATCAACAAAAAAACTATTTGTTGTAAAAAATGAAAATGAGGGTGAGGCAAATCAGGTTAACCGTATTGAGGTTGTTGATTTTGTAAATCCTTCAAATATGAAAGCCACTGGCTTTATAAGTGTTACTCCCTATGGTGGTGCAGTTAACAGTGTAGCAGTGCACGATGGTAAACTTGCCGCAGCCATTCAGGCCACTAATAAACAAGCAAACGGTAAGGTTGTTGTTTTTAAAACGACCGACCACAGTAAAATCAGTGAAATTAATGTAGGTGCGTTGCCAGATATGGTTACCTTTTCTCCAGATGGAAAATACATTTTAACCGCTAATGAAGGTGAACCTAATACCGATTATACAAATGATCCGGCAGGCACAATTTCAATAATATCTGTTAATGACAATTACGCAGTAACTACAATCGATTTCTCGTCTATGATAGGTCAACAAGCTTCATTAACAGCCAAAGGATTCAGAATCTTTGGCCCGGGCAAAAACTTCGTAAACGATATAGAACCTGAATACATTACAGTTTCTGACGATTCGAAAACTGCATGGGTTACTTTACAAGAGAACAATGCAATAGCTAAAATTGATATCACTTCAAAAACCATAACCAATATATTCCCGCTTGGCTTTAAAGATTATAATACTGATGGTAACGAAATAGACCTCAGCGATAAAGATGGTGGCTTTGCACCTGCAAAATGGCCGGTAAAAGGTATTTATATGCCTGATGCTATTGCTGTACTTGAGCAAAACGGAACCCCTTATTTATTTACTGCCAACGAAGGTGATGCAAGAGAATACGATGCTTTCTCAGAAATAAAAAGAGTAAAAGACATTACCCTTGATCCTACAGCTTTCCCTAATGCGGCTGAACTAAAAAAAGATGGCAAACTTGACCGTCTTAACGTTACAACAACTTTGGGTGATGCCAATGGTGATGGGGTTTTTGATGCACTATATTCATTAGGAGCCCGCTCATTTAGTGTGTGGAATGGCAATAATGGAAGTCAGATTTTCGACAGTAAAAACGAGCTGGATGCTAAATGTGCTGCTAATAATACCTATGATGATGGCAGAAGTGACGATAAAAGTGTTGAGCCCGAAGGAATAACAATTGGAACAGTAGGCACCAAAAAAGTTGCGTTTGTAGGTATGGAAAGAGCCGATGCGGTAGCAGTATATGATGTAACTAATCCGGTTAAGCCAGTTTTCTTGCAGCTTTTAAAATGTGGTGATGCTCCGGAAGGAGTACTATTTATTTCTGCAAAAAATAGTCCTACCAAAAAAAGCTTATTGGTAGTAAGCAGCGAAAACGATGGTGTAATCAAAGTATATACACCAAAAACGATATAACAATTCTCATTATTAGTTGCTTGTTTGCGCCCCATCGGGGTACAAACAAGCAATTATTACCAACACAATGGCCATAGTAGCGGCAACTGCCCTGATGGTGTTTAAAGAGTTCCATGTGGCCTCGAAGCCACTCCTTTGCAACCTCATGGCTTCCTCAGTTGCAGATTTCAGCTCAAAAACATCCAAAGCATTATTAAGAGGTACATTACCAAAAACAGTAACCCCAAAAGTGCCCACAATATAACACAATGCTGCTACCACCAATAACCAGAACTTAACCTGAACTGGTTGCCCATAATGCAGGTATGCGCTTAAGGGCAATAACACCAACGCTCCAAAAAATCCGACAAAAAATACCGGATTTAATATGGCTCTGTTAATTTCCTGCATAGCGGTCAAATAACCTTCATCCGACAACTTTGCCAAACCCAGGTTTACCGAACAGGACCAGGCATAAAACAACCCTGCCATCAATGCAGTTGCTGTGCCTGCAAGCACCAATACTATATTTGTTAACGACATCATACGATTTAACTTTTCCATAAATTACTAAAGATTTCTTAGATAGTCCTTAAGTTCAACTGGTTTGCGTTTCAATAAATCCTCTAATGTTCCATCTACATAAGAAAACTCGTTAGCTTTAATACTATCAGCCAAACTCAACTGCCATCCTATTTGATCATCAGGTATTTGAAACTTATCCAGTTCTTCTGCTAAAACCACATTAGGAATATTAACATACGACACAGTTATTTTCCTTTCAGTGGTTAAAATTAACGCTACCTCCTTAAATGTGTAAGCCTTTGAACCGGTTATTTCATACCTTTTATTTTCATGTCCCTGGCTTGAAATAACATTACTTAGGGCTTCAGCTATGTCCACGCGCGATACAAAACTTACTGCACCATTACCTGCCGGATAATAAATAGTGCCATGATCCAAAGCCTCGCCAATAAATATTGGAATGGTTTCCATATATAAACTATTACCAAAAAAAGTGTGGGGTATTCCCGAATCCAAAATTGCGCTTTCAGTTGCCAAACACTGTTGAGTGGCCATAAAATGAGCATCAGCCTTTGGCTTTACAGCACCTGTATAAACAATATGCTGCACACCTTGTTGCCTGGCCGCCTTAACCACATTGGCCTCCTCTTTAACACCTTGCTCTCCTATGCTTATTGCAGATATTTGCAGAAGCTTTTCCACTCCATTTAACGCCTCGTTTAACGAGTCAAGATCATCGTAATCCGCAATACGGATTTGAATACCTGAATCTTTCAGATCATCCATTTTCTTCGGATCTCTTACTATCGCCACAATCTGCTCTGGTTTAATTTTTTTCAATAAAAAACCTATAGTTGCTTTTCCAAGGTTTCCGTTTGCTCCTGTTATTGCTATCATAATTTCTTTTTTTATCAAAATTATGAGCTGAACAAATCCATGAATAGAACAAAACCGACACTAAAAGAAAATGCTATTTAATGAGCTCAGGAAAATTCTCGACCAGTTCCTTTGATTGTTTTTGATATTGTTCCGGGCTAAATCCGGTAAATTCTTTAAAAGAACGTATAAAATGAGATTGATCGGCATAGCCATTTTCAAAAGCCACATCCGTAAGATTATTATATTTATTGTTTCTCAGCTGACTCAACGATGCCTGAAAACGACAAACTCTGGAAAACAATTTCGGACTAATGCCAATATGCTGATTAAACCTGCGTTCAAAGCTTCTTTCAGATAATCTTAAATCCTGTTGTAATTCTTTTAAAGTGATATTACCATTTGAGCCGATCATTTTAGAGGTAGCATATTCTGTTAGGCCGTCAGGCACGCTACCATTTTTATTGATTAAATTAAACAGGTAGCCCGAGATCAGCTCTAATTGATGAGCCTGAGATGAAGCGTTCAACAGTCTTTCAGATAAGTTGAAGTCCGTTCTTTTTGGTGTCAGATCCACATCCAGGCACGTATTAGTAATCTCAACGGCACTAAACCCAAATACAGATTTTATTGCATCCGGATAAAAGTAAACACCTATAGTGTTGAATTTACCTTTCGTACGAATTTCCGTGTGTTTAGTAGTTTGTCCGTATAAAAACACTTCCGGCAACTTGTAATCATGAGATTCCGAAAAGGCCCCCTCCTCTGCCTGTCCAAAAATCATTCCCGGACAACCGTCTGGCAAGGCAACAAATGTTGTAGGTGCACAACCATCACTTCCGCCTTCTAAAATCCAGAAATAACGAACATATCTTTTAAGATACTCAGGTGGTTGTACCAATTTGCAATTCATTATGCTTGTTTGACTCAACTGTTAGTTTAAAATTACAAAATATCTGTAAAGTTTAAGGGCAAATCACTTTATCAATTATTACATTAAGCTGTTTATACTATTTTGTACAAATAGTAAATACCCCGTATCTTTGATGTATATTAATATTTCAAAAAATTAATATAGGCTATCATGAAAGAAAAACCAGATACTCTGGAACAGGCCGTATTAACTGAATACAAATACGGATTTGTAACAGACATAGATACAGACGTAATTGCCAAGGGGCTTAATGAAAATACCATCCGACTTATTTCAAATAAAAAGAACGAGCCGGAATGGATGTTAGATTGGCGACTTAAAGCTTACAACCATTGGTTAAAGCTGGAAGAACCAAAATGGTCGAACGTTAAGTACCCTGAAATCAATTATCAGGATATAATATATTATGCGGCTCCAAAGCCTAAAAAGCAGCTGAACAGCCTTGATGAAGCCGATCCGGAATTACTCGCCACATTTGAGAAACTCGGAATCTCTCTGAACGAACAAAAAAGACTTACAGGAGTAGCGGTAGATGTGGTAATGGATAGCGTTTCTATAGCTACCTCATTTAAAGAACAACTTTCGGAAATAGGTGTAATCTTCTGCTCAATCAGCGAGGCAATACAACAGCATCCCGAGTTGGTAAAAAAACATCTTGGATCAGTAGTTCCCATGACCGACAATTATTTTGCGGCCTTAAACTCTGCAGTGTTTACCGATGGATCATTCTGTTATATTCCTAAGGGAGTACGTTGCCCAATGGAGCTTTCAACCTACTTCCGCATCAATACAGAAAATGCGGGGCAGTTTGAACGTACTTTAATTGTAGCCGAAGATGAAAGCTATGTAAGCTATCTTGAAGGATGTACCGCTCCAATGCGCGATGAAAACCAGTTACATGCGGCAGTGGTAGAACTGGTAGCACATACAAAGGCTGAGATCAAATATTCAACAGTACAAAATTGGTATCCAGGCGATAAGAACGGCATGGGCGGTATATACAACTTTGTAACCAAACGTGGTATTTGTAAGGGAGATAATTCTAAGATCTCGTGGACCCAGGTCGAAACCGGTTCAGCAATAACATGGAAATATCCTAGTGTAATTCTAAAAGGCGATCATTCCATTGGCGAGTTTTATTCAGTAGCATTTACAAATAACCATCAACAAGCAGATACGGGAACAAAAATGATTCACCTTGGCAAAAATACAAGGAGCAGAATCGTATCCAAAGGAATCTCTGCTGGCCATAGCCAAAACAGCTACAGAGGATTAGTCAGAGCCAGCAAACAGGCCACCAATGCACGTAATTATTCGCAATGCGATTCTTTATTGTTAGGTGATAAATGCGGTGCGCATACCTTTCCCTATATAGAAGTTAAAAATAAAACTGCAATTGTAGAACATGAGGCAACTACTTCAAAAATCGGAGAAGATCAGCTATTTTATTGCCAGCAAAGAGGCATTGATGCAGAAACTGCAGTAGCCCTTATTGTAAACGGCTTTGCCAAAGAAGTAATGAATCAGTTGCCAATGGAATTTGCCGTTGAAGCACAAAAACTACTGGCCATCAGCATGGAGGGCAGTGTAGGTTAAACAAAATTTATAAGAATTATGCTATCAGTAAAGAATATACACGCAAATATAGACGGAAGAGAAATTTTAAAAGGAATTAACCTGGATATTAAACCCGGTGAGGTACATGCTATTATGGGGCCAAATGGTTCAGGAAAAAGCACCCTGGCCTCTGTACTCGCGGGCAGAGAAGAATATGAAGTTACAGAAGGTGATGTTTCTTTTTTAGGTAAGGACCTGCTTGAGCTATCAACCGAAGATAGAGCCAGAGAAGGCTTATTTCTAGCCTTTCAATATCCTGTAGAAATACCAGGTGTAAGTACTACCAACTTTATAAAAGCTGCCGTAAACGAAAAGCGTAAATATCTTGGTCAGGAACCTCTAGATGCCGTTGCCTTTTTAAAGATGATGAAAGAAAAGATGGCCCTGGTTGAGATAGACCAGCGTTTATTAAGCCGTTCAATTAACGAGGGCTTCTCTGGCGGAGAGAAAAAACGTAACGAAGTTTTCCAAATGGCCATGCTTGAACCTAAACTTGCCATCATGGACGAGACTGATTCCGGTTTGGATATTGATGCACTTCGTATAGTTGCAAATGGCATCAACAAGCTCAGAAGTCCTGATCGTGCAATATTGCTGATCACTCATTATCAACGTCTGCTTGATTACATCCAGCCTGATTTTGTACATGTGCTTTACAAAGGCCGTATCGTTAAATCGGGCACCAAAGAGCTGGCACTTGAGCTGGAAGAAAAAGGATACGACTTTATTACTGATGATATTGATTTAGCTGCCAATTAGCAGCAGTCCATTTAAAAGACTTTACAATGAACAATATAACTTATTTTAAAGATCAGTTTGAACAGCTACAGGAAGCAAATCCTAAAGATACAATTGCCAGTTTAAGGCAAAACGGATTTGATGCATTTAATAAAGATGGAATTCCTACTTATCGTGATGAGGATTGGAAATATACAAATGTAAGCAGCCTGTTCGATAAGGAATATCAAATAGCAGAAAACTCTACAATTACTTTGGCGGATATTGATGCTATCAGATTACCTGGCTATAAACAAGCCAATGAACTCGTATTTGTAAACGGCCGTTTTATAGCCGATCTCTCTACCATCCGTTCAGACACTACAGACCTTATTGTTTTACCCCTTGAAGAAGCTGCCAAAAGCGAATATAAGGATGTTGTTGCGGCGCACCTAAACCAAAGTGGCAAGTACTTAAACGATGGTATCCAAGCTTTAAATACATCTTTTATCAATGGTGGTGTTTTCGTTCATGTCCTTAAAGGTAAAGAACCGGAGCATCCTGTTTATTGCTATCATATTTTAGATGCCAGGCAAAACCCGGCACTTGCACAACCAAGAAGTCTGATTTTGGTTGATGAAAGTAGCAGACTACAGTTAACAGAAAGCTATACTACCCTTGGCTTGTCAGATAGTTTTAACAACCAGGTTGTAGAAGTTGTGGTTAAAGAAAATGCTTACGTAGAGTATTATAAAATTCAAAACGACACGGCAAATGCCAGTCAGGTAAGCAGTACTCATATCAGGCAAATTGGTAGAAGTTATGTACATACAGTAACCATTACGCTTAGCGGGAATATTGTACGCAACAATATGAACCTGATACTTGATGCAACAGGTAGCGAGACCCATCTTTATGGTTTGTATTTTCTAAAGGGCAAAAGCCATGCAGACAACCATACCCTTATAGACAATTTAAAACCAAACTGCTTTAGCAATCAATTGTATAAGGGAATTGCTGATGATAACGCTACTGCCGTATTTAATGGTCGCATAATGGTTCAGCCAGATGCACAAAAAACCAATGCTTATCAAAGCAATAAAAACATTCTCTTGTCAGAAAATGCCACCATAAATACGAAACCGCAGCTTGAGATTTTTGCAGACGACGTTAAATGCTCACATGGATGCACTATAGGTCAGCTAGATGAAGAAGCAATGTTTTATTTAAGGGCAAGAGGCATCCCAAAAGAAAGTGCTGAAGTGCTTCTATTACAAGCTTTTGCTGCCGACATTGTTGACCAGATTAAGCCCGAACCTTTACGCGGTTACGTTTCTAAACTTATCTATGAACATTTAGCAATTCAATAATATGGCTATTTCAGATCTCAGACAGCAGTTCCCAATACTTAGCCGCACGGTTAAGGGCAAACCTTTGGTGTATTTCGATAATGCCGCTACCTCACAAAAACCGCAAGTTGTTATTGATGCACTTACGCATTATTATACGCATTACAACGCCAATATACACAGAGGCATCCATACCCTTGCAGAAGAAGCTACAATGGCTTACGAAGCTACCCGCCATACTGCACAAGAGTTTATAAACGCTGCATCTGAAGAAGAAATCATATTTACCCGAGGTACAACAGAAGGGATTAATCTGGTTGCTAATACCTGGGGCCGACAAAATATTATGCCCGGCGATGAAATCATTATTTCGGGCATGGAGCACCATTCCAACATCGTTCCATGGCAAATACTTTGCGAAGAAAAAGCTGCTGTTCTAAAGGTTATCCCCGTTAATGATAATGGGGAACTTTTAATGGATGCCTACAAAGCTTTACTTAGCAACAAAACAAAATTAGTGTCTGTTGTTCATGTTTCTAATTCATTAGGCACAGTTAATCCAATTAAAGAGGTCATCGAAGCAGCACATCAGGTTAATGCTAAAGTATTAATAGATGGAGCACAATCAGCTGTACATCTTGATATAGATGTACAGGAAATGGATTGCGATTTTTTTGCTTTCTCTGGCCATAAAGTATATGGCCCAACAGGTGTTGGTGTGCTTTACGGCAAGAAGGATTTACTACAAACAATGCCTGTTTTTCAGGGCGGCGGTGAAATGATCAAGGAAGTTACCTTCCAAAAAACTACATATAATGACCTGCCTTATAAATACGAAGCAGGCACACCTAATATAGCCGACACCATTGCATTAAAGGCTGCACTCGATTTTATTAAAGAAACGGGAAAATCTAACATAAGAGCTCACGAAGAAGAATTACTTACTTACGCCACAGCTCAACTGCAAGCAATTCCGGGCCTTACCATTATTGGTAATGCTAAAGAAAAAGTAAGTCTGGTGTCTTTTATCATTAAGAACATACACCCTCAGGATGTAGGTGTTTTACTGGACAATCAAGGAATTGCAGTTAGAACCGGCCATCACTGTACACAACCTTTAATGGCGCGTTTTGGCATTCCGGGTACCATAAGAGCATCCTTTGCCCTTTACAACCAAAAAGAAGAAGTAGATGCGCTGATTACAGGTTTGCATAAAACCATAAAAATGCTTTCATAATGAATATTAAGCCGATACATGAAATAGAAAAAGAGATAATTGAGGACTTTGCGCTGTTTGATTCCTGGGAAGACAAGTATGAGTATATTATTGACATGGGCAAAAAACTACCAGTCCTAGACGATGCGTACAAGCTTGATGAAAACAAAATAAAAGGATGCCAGAGTACCGTTTGGCTTGTAGCCTCTTATGAAGATGGCAGTGTATTTTTTAAAGCTGATAGCGATGCAGTAATTGTAAAAGGCCTGATCAGTATGCTTATAAAAGTACTATCCGGTCACAGCCCTGCAGAAATTATTGAGGCGCGACTAGATTTTATAACAGATATTGGCATGATGACTCATTTAGCACAGACCCGTTCTAACGGCTTACTATCAATGATAAAGCAAATGAAAAATTACGCTATCGCCTTCCAAACGGTTAGCACTCAAAAAACTGATCATAAATAAATTAAAAGATCATGGATAAAGAAGAATTAAAACAGAAAGTGATCGATTGCCTGCAAACCATTTACGATCCGGAAATTCCTGTAAGTATTTATGAACTGGGACTTATCTATGAAACAGAGATATTGCCCCCGCTCAACAACGTACAGATTGTAATGACACTTACAGCTCCCGGATGCCCTGCTGCACAATCTATCCCTTTAGAAGTAGAGCAAAAGGTAAAAGAAATTGATGGAGTAAATGAGGTTACTGTAATTGTAACCTGGGAACCGGCCTGGAACAGAGGCATGATGTCGGAAACAGCAAAGTTCGAATTAGGAATGATGTAATTATAATAAACAATGAAAATTACTGCTCAGGAAGAATATGGCTTAAGGATACTACTCCACATCGCCCGACATGGCGAAAAAGAAGGAGCAAGCATTCCTATGATTAGTGATGCAGAGGGGCTTTCTGCGGCTTACGTGGCGAAACTTACGCGTACCCTTCGCCTTGCGGGTTACATAAACAGCACACCAGGCAATAAAGGCGGATACATATTGGCTAAACCCGCCGAAGACATAAATATTAATCAGGTAATGAAGGTTCTTGGTGGTTCTCTATACAGCAATAAATTCTGTGAAGATTACTCAGGCGCCTTAAAACTATGCACCAACTCTGTAGATTGTTCTGTTCGTTCTTTATGGCAAATGATTCAAATGTCAGTTGATCAGTTATTGAACAATATTTCATTAAAGGAACTTATCAGCACTGAACAAGAATCTAACCTTCAGATAATTAACAAAATAAACGCCTTAAAAATGGCTAAACTCTAAAATGTAAAAGGGCGGCAAACTATAAAGTTGCCGCCCTTTTACATTTTATCAATTTACACTAAAGGTTCTTCATACTTATTGCTTTTAAGCGAGCAGAAGGCTCTGTAAACACAAAATAAACATTGTATTTACCTTTAAGCGATTCAATATCAGCAACTGTATTTAAACTACCGCTTTCTTTCGAAGATGACTGACCTATAAGTTTTCCGTCAGGTGAATCAATACGAACCTCAATTTTACCTGTCGATGTCTTATCAGCACCAACAAATTCAATCTTCTTAATATCCGTTAAGTCAACTTTATTTAGTTGCAGATAAGCACCTTTAACCTTAGCAGTTGCTACAGATTTATTGTCGTTAAAGCTAACTTCACTAGCGTTATCCGTATTGTTAACAAGTACATAAGGATGGCGCAATACAACAATATCCTCTCCAAACTGTGCAGGAGCTAACTTGGTACCATGATCTTTATAAGCAGCTCTAAAAATAAAGCTTCCTTTGTTTGGCTGGTCTGGTTGCACATTTGTAGTGTAAGAACCAGTAACCGGCAACGATTTCTGTGCAGTTTTCTTTTCGCTAAAACTCAATACATATTTAACAATAGAATTTACTTCAGCGGTCGACATTGATGAATGTGCAGGCATCATTGCATCACCCCATACACCTGAACCACCGTCAATAACTTTTTTGGTAAGCCTTCCTTCTGCAGTTTTATCTCCTTTATACTTTAAAGCCACTTCGGTAAATGATGGGCCTAAAGATTTAGTATCTACAGCATGGCAAGCATTACAGTCACTTTTCTTGATTAAAGCTTTTGCTTTAGCATACTGAGCAGAAACATCAAACTGATTCTGATTTTGCGCAACAACAGTTAAATCATATCCCTCAGACAAGTAATTGATGGCTACAGAAACCTGAGAAGCAGGTATCCTTTTATCAGCCAGGCTTCCATCCTCTTTATCTGTAACACTAACAGCATAATTGATTATACTGGCAGGGAAATAAAAGCTTGAATTTCCTTTTGTAAAGTTAAACTTAACTACAGGCGTTGCATTTCCGGCCACAAGCTCCAGCGATTTGCTATTTTTTGCGCCATGCGGATCAGTAACCGTAAGCGTAGCTTTGTAAACACCGGCTGCTGCAAGCTGTACCTCAGGATTAGCAGTTTTAAATGTTTGCTTTAACACACCACCTTTAGTAATTTTCCATTCGTATTTTAATACATCGCCATCACTATCAGTTGTACCTGCCGAAGATAATTTAACTTTTAATGGTAAAGCTCCAGCTGTTTTATTTGCTGCAACCTGTACCTGAGGTTTACGGTTACCGCCATTAAACTCAATTTTAATTAACTCTGCTTCCGGATTATCCTTAAAGTACCCATTTCCGTATTCAAGCACATATAAACTACCGTCAGGGCCAAACTTCATATCAATAGGCCCCCTTAATGTAAGTTCCGGCAAGAAACGTTCCATAGATTTGTACATGCCGTTTTCATCAAAAGTTACAGCCAATATCCAGCCACGCACCCAATCAGTAATTAACCATTTACCCTCATAATATGCAGGAAACAGATACTTAGCATTTGCAAAATCAGATTTATGAAATACCGGACCACCCACAGCACTCCTACCACCACTACCCATCACCGGAAACTCTTCGCTTGCAGCATATGGGTACCAGATCATAGCTGATACTGCCGGAGGTAATTCTTTTAAGCCTGTATTATTTGGAGAATTATTTATCGGCTTAAGCACATCGTATAGCTCACCTGATTTCTTAGTGGCAAAATCATAGTAACGATACGCCTGGTTATTACCTATAAAATAAGGCCAGCCGTAGTTGCCCGACTTTTTGGCCACATTAAATTCATCATAAGACCTCGGACCTCTTGATTCTGAAGAGTTTGAACCATCTGGACCAACCTCACCCCAGTACAACCAACCAGTATGGCTGTCAATAGTTAACCTCCATGGGTTTCTGTTACCCATTGTGTAAATTTCAGGGCGTGTATTTGGAGTTCCTTTAGGGAAAAGGTTACCTTCTGGAATGGTGTATGAACCATTTGGTTCAGGATGGATACGTAAAATTTTACCTCTTAAATCGTTGGTATTACCAGACGATTTCTGAGCATCACGTGGCCCCTCTCCCGGGCGTTCATCAATTGGCGTAAAACCATCAGAAGATCTTGAAAAAGTATTATCACCGGTACTTAAGTACAAGTTTTTATCTTTATCAAACAACATACCTCCACCAACGTGGCAGCATTCTTCGCGCTGAACAACTACATCAAGTACTTTCTTTTCTGTAGCCATATTTAGTTTCCCACCAGCCCATGTAAATCTGGAAAGTCTATTTACAGATACATCTTTTGGAGAATAGTAAATATAAATCCATTTGTTTTTAGCATAATCAGGATCAAGAATAACTCCCTGCAATCCATCTTCACCTTCAGAGCGCTCCCCTGTTTTACTAACATATTCTCGGCTGACAGCGAAATCGGCAATTACATCCATTTTACTGGTGGCAGGATCATATATTTTTAACTTTCCCTTGCGCTCTGCATACAAAACCTTTCCTCCATCAAGAATCTGGAATTGCATTGGTTCTTCTAATTTTTGTTGAAGCACAACTTTGGTAAACCTGTTCTCATCAGGTTTTTCCGGCGATTGCGCTTTTGTTATATATGAAGAAACCAATAGCAGCGATAATGCTGTTATTGGTTTCATTAATGATAATTTTATCATGTTTGGTATTAATTACAATTTAGATACAAGGTTACGGAAGTTAACTACACTAGCAGCAACATCAGCACTGTTGCTCTCCCAGTTGTATTCATATTCTGCAGAGATTGCTCCTTTAAAGTTTTGTCTCTTTAACTCAGCAATAACTGCCGGGATGTTAGAAACACCTTCTCCCCAATGTACATCATGTCCACCTTTACCTTTTTCATGAAGATCTTTCATGTGCGAGTGCAATACATGCCCATCAAGTTTTTTCAAACACTCAACAGGATCTAATCCTGAACGTACCCAGTGGCCTATATCAGCACAAGCACCTAAGCGTTTGCTTTTTCCTTTGATTGCGTTTAACACGATATCAGGATTCCAGTAATGAGATGGATTCGGGTGATTATGAATAGCAACATTGATCTGATACTTATCACAAAGATCTGATATCATTTGTAAATCTTTCTCATTAGGTTCTGAAGTAATGGTATGAATACCCATTGCTTTGCAGAATTCGAATAATTTAATCCATTCAGCTTCGTTGTTAGCACCTGTAACACCAAATGCTACAACTTTTACATTATTTTCTTTAAGTTTTGCTAAAACAGCTTTTCTTTTAGCGTCGTCCATATCAGGACCCATTGTTCCTTCTATGCCACCACCTATCTTTTGGCCCGGAAATGCCTCTACGTATCTTAAGTTACAGCTGTCGATCTTTTTAATTGCCTCAGCAAATGTAAATAATCTGAAGGTATAAGCCTGAGAACCAAGCTCCCAGCCCAATTTAGCCTCTGGGTTTTTAGCAGAAGCATTAGATGTACCTGTTTTTACACTTTTACAGGCAACAAGACAAGCCAATAAAACAACAGCAAATTGTAGTTTTAAAGCAAATCTATTTTTTAATAAATTCATGTTTGGTTAATTAAAGTTTGAAAATTATCTAGGTTACATTTGTTATTCTATCTTTTCAAAAGCCTACTTAGTGTACTTTTTACAAAGACGCCAACAATATAGTTATTATTGAAGTTTTTCCTTTTACTATTAGATCGAAATATTTTGGTTACTAAAAATCATCAGGACTTCCCTTTCTCCATTTCAAACTCAGTATCAATGCCCAATGCACTTCTGTTTTTAGATGCAGCAACAGCAAGCTCATCACATCGTTCATTTTCGGGATGGTTATTATGCCCTTTTATCCAAACGAATTTAACATTGTGCAATTTATATACATTGAGGAAACGCATCCAAAGGTCTTTATTCTTTTTACCTTTAAACCCTATTTTAACCCAACCAAATACCCATTTCTTTTCTACAGAGTCAATAACATATTTTGAATCTGAGAATACAGTGATTTCCTGTCCTGGGTTTTTAAGCGCATTTAAGCCTACTATAACAGCCAGCAACTCCATTCTATTATTTGTAGTTAAACGGAATCCTTCGCTCAATTCCTTATAGTGAGCACCCGAGCGTAAAATTACTCCGTATCCACCTGGTCCGGGGTTTCCACTAGCTGCCCCATCAGTATAAAGTTCAATCATATGTTAAGCAAATCTAGCTTTTTAAGGTATAAAAGCAACTTTTGGGCTGCTTTTTATATTCCCCCTAAAAATTAATTGACTGAAATTTAATCAATTAAAAAAAAGATTTAGCGTAACTGAAAAAAGATTTGAATAAAATATTTTAAATCGTACTTTTGTAGCGTTGAAAAACACATGGTGGTTTTAGCTCAGTTGGTTAGAGCATCGGTTTGTGGTACCGAGGGTCGTGGGTTCGAGCCCCATATTCCACCCGTAGCTGGGGAAAAGAGTCTTTTAAAGATACTTTTCCCCTTTTTTATGACCTTTTAACTCCTTGTTTTTTTCAGGTAGGTTATCTTTGCAATCGGGTTGAGATTTGTGGTTCGATACCCATCTTTGTCGTAAATCAGCATTCCATTAAAAATTGTCTCTACTAGGTATCTTTTGTCCTCAATTGTAGCTGTTTCATAAAGACGAGGCAGAGTACAGAGCGTTTTTATTGCATTAATAACCATCGGCTGAATATTAACTTTATCCTTAAATCGCTCTTTAAGTGCTGTTAGTCGAAGATTTATTGCACTTAATTTATTATCGTAATCCATTTTCAAGATTTTAAAATCGGATGGTTCGATCTTTCCAACGAGCAAAAGTTCTCTAGCATTAATAATCTGATCATCTAGTATATGCAATTCATCTATACAGTCCTGTCTCAAAGAGGAAGCCGTTTTTCTCACTTCGTTATAAGTGGTTATAATTTCTTGTAAGAATTTTGGCTGATCCCTTTTTGCAATTCTGAAGAGTTTTAGTTCTTCGATAAAATCCTGATTAACCTGCTTTGCATTGAACCTGGCTTTGCATGGCGATTTACAATGGTAGTAAGCAACATGGGTTTTACGGCCCTTAGAGGCACTTCCTGTAAGCATCCTATGGCAGTTAGGGCATTTCAAATAACCTCGAAGAGGTAAATCTTCTGGTGTAGCAATTGCAGATCTTTTAGGTTTGACTTCTCCTTTCAATACATTTTGAACTTTGTTAAATAACCTTTCGGTTATTAATGGCTCATGTAAACCCTTTATCATATGCTCTTCTTCTCCATCTATTTCACGAACCCTGATTTTGCCGCAATAAATCTGGTTACGTACAAGCGAATGAAAGTTGTTAATGCTACAGGTAAGCCCTAGTTTAAACGCTTTTCTATGGACTTCTGCCATTGAGGACATACCTAAGGAAAGTTCTTGAAATGCCCACTTGATTGCATAAGCGTAAGGTTCTTCTGGCGCAATATATTTCTTCCCATCTTCGTAGGTCTTGTTTTTATAACCTAGTGGTGCTCTACCAGACCAATGTCCTTCCTTTTTTGCACGCCTCATGCCCATTTGGGTATTCAGGCTTCGTCGGTCATTTTCGATTTCCGGTATAGCCAAGTACAATGCAAGCATTAATTTGTTCTCAGGGACATTTAAGTCCAAGGGCTGTTCTACCGCCTGTGGATTAGTTCCCATCCTTTTTAGATTTGCCAACACCTGATAAGCATCACAGGTATTGCGGCTAAATCTGTCCCATTTGGTAAAGAGGAGGAAATCCGACCGGTGTTTACGCAAATAGGTAGTGAGCTTCATCCATTCTGGTCGTTTGAAAGATTTTGCAGAATGGTCTTCTGTGAAAATCTTTAAAATGCTAATGCCATGCAGTTTGCAGTAGTTAGTTAGCAGCTCCTGCTGAGCTCTTAATGAATAACCTCTCATTGCTTGTTCATCGGTACTTACACGGAGGTATAAAATTGCTGTTTTCATAATTTAATTTTCTTGCAATGATTATACAGCGATGGGCATTTGCCAAATCTTGGCAAGGTTAAGATATATTAGATTGGGGAATACTCTAGTAGGTATAAGTTTATTTAACAAGCATCCTACGGGAATCCGTAATGTGTTACACAAATAAGGTTTTACATTTACTGAATCAGTCTGTAAGTGTCAGAATATCTTTATATTAGTAAGTTATCTATTTGAGCTCCATGATTAATACAAAACTTCCAAAAGTCCTCAATATACTGTATAATACTGGAGGCAATAAGATCATCCAATATTGCGGTGAAAACTCTGTTCTTGAAAACTGCATTTTAGAGAGTAGAGATCCGTTTATAATCAACAGTGAGGATAGGCATTTCGTAATTACTACTAATAGAGATTTTGTTTCTGAAGACCATTCCTATGTGCTATTATCTTCAAGAGTCCCTACAAGAAGGGATTTTGAAGCTGAGAATTTGAATTTGATAGAATGGCTTAAACACCCATCGATTGTGCAGTCGACGCCACAAGATGTTACTACATCATGGTCGGAGAGTTTCAATTTTATTAAGGAAGATACCGAAAACAACACTGATGGACTTCGTACCCCACAGCTTGGGGCTATACATTCTATTCTTGCGCACCAGTATAGTGGTGATGATATTGGTATAGTAGTTATGCCTACTGGAACTGGAAAAACAGAAACCATGATCTGTTCAATGGTTGCAACCCCAGCAATTAAATTATTAGTTACTGTTCCCTCTGATTCATTGCGTACACAGCTTTTTGAAAAATTTCTAACTTATGGTTTATTAAAACGCTTTGGTGTTGTAGGGAATGAAGCCATCAACCCACATGTGGGAATTTTAACTTCAGGAATGAGCACTCTTGAAGACCTGGAAGAATTTATATCTCGATCCAATGTAGTCATTACTACGATGGCTATAGCCTCTGGTGCTACCCAAGAACAAAAAGCGTTAATGTCAGAGAAATTTTCGAATCTTTATGTTGATGAGGCACATCATTCTGAAGCGACTACTTGGCAGGATTTTATTTTGCGTTTTGCTAAGCATAAAGTATTTCTTTTTACCGCCACGCCTTATAGGAACGATGGGAAAAGGCTTAAGGGAAAGTTTATTTTTAATTTTCCACTTCGAAAGGCTCAGGAACAGCGTTATTATAAAGAGATCAAATTTCTGCCAATAAGAGAATATGACCGTTCTAAAGCAGATAAGATGATTGCTGATAAAGCAGTATCTACACTTAGATCAGACATTGAAAATGGATACCCACACATCATATTAGCCAGATGTATGACTAAGGATAGAGCGGAAGAGGTCTTCCAGTACTATTCACCGCATGCTGATCTTAACCCGGTTGTAGTATATAATAACAAACCTGGACTAAAAAACACCATAAAGGATATTAAAGCCAAAGAACATTCTATCATTATCTGCGTTGATATGTTAGGAGAGGGATTCGACCTTCCGGAACTTAAGATTGGTGCTATTCACGATGAACGTCAGAGTATACCTATTACTTTGCAATTCATTGGACGCTTTACAAGAACAAGTTATAATGAGTTAGGAAATGCAAGTTTCATTACTAATATGGCTTATCCTCCTATTAAAGATGAACTTGATCAGCTCTATGCAAAGGATGCCGATTGGAATCTCTTATTACCTATGCTGAGTGAAGGGGCTGAACAACAACAAATAGACTTTAAGAACTTTTTGGACGGATTTAATCATTTAGAAGATTCAATAATACCGTTCCAGAACATCAGCCCAGCACTAAGTACTATTGTCTATAAAAATGATGGTGATACCTGGAATCCGAACAATTGGAGAGAGGGTATTAATAATCTTAATACCTATGATCACCAATATTCGGATTATAACGCAGAACAAAATACTTTGGTTATTATTTTGGGTAAAGTAGCAAGAGTTGAATGGGGTGGATTTGATACGGTTCAAGACCTTACTTGGGATATGATTGTGGTTTTTTGGGACTTGCGACCTGAAATCAACCGGGTTTTTGTCAATACATCCATAAAGAATTTTTCTTCTGAAACATTGGTGGACGAGATATTTGAAGGTAATCAGGTAAAAATTACGGGAATGAACGTGTTTCGTATTTTTCATGAAGTATACAGGTTATCACTCTTTAATGTTGGTGCTAGAAAAGGTGTGCCGGGTGATATTAGCTTCCAATCCTTTTATGGAAAAGGTGTACAAGATGGTTTGCACATGCTTGAACAAGGCACATTAATCAAAAACAACATCTTTGGGGTAGGTTATAAAGACGGAAACAAAGTTTCATTAGGATGTTCTGTCAAAGGAAAGGTATGGTCATATCTAAGAGGTAATCTACAGGAGCTTACTGCTTGGTGTAGGACTGTCGGGGATATTATCAATAATGCTGATATCAACCCCAATACTGTATTGGAGCATACGTTACAAGTTGAGACAATCAACTCACGGCCAGCCGTCACAGCTACTGCGGTTGATTGGAATCCGGAGATGTACAAGTTTTCGGAGAGCCGATATCAAATCTATTTAAATGGGATTAGATCATATCTTTGGGAGTTGGATATCGATATAGTTGATCATCAAGGAGAGCATCTCCGCTTTTCTATCTCGAGCGAGCTACATACCATTGAATTTGAGTTAGTACTTGGAATGGCGCAATTAAATGGGGAGATGGTGCCAAGTTTCGACATACTACAAGTAGGCAACATTTCGGCAGAGATCATTAGTGGTTCAAAAACTGAACATTTGGTCGACTATCTTAGGGATATGACGCCACTTTTCTGGTTTGCAGACGGTAGTCAACTTATGCAAAACCAATATGTGAAATTGAGAAAGCAAGCAGATCATATTCCATTGGATCAGATCATTAGCCAACAGTGGGTTGGCGTAAATCTTTCGCGTGAATCGCAGGGGATTCATCCATATTTGCAGAATTCGATTCAGTATCGGTTTATTGAACAGATCAGAAATCAATATGAAATAATCTATGATGACGATGGCAGCGGCGAGATTGCTGATATTATCGGTATCAATGATTCTGCGAGCCATATCGACATTCATTTATATCATTTGAAATATGCCAGAAACGGTCTGGTTGGGAACAACATTGAGAATTTTTATCAAGTCTGTGGACAGGCACAGAAATCGCTGAACTGGAAGTATCGCCCAGGTAGGGAATTTTTTGAGCATCTGTTCAAGCGGAAGATAAAGACGCGAAATGGACAGCAGTGCTCGAGGTTGGTAAAAGGCACAGAGGATGAAATGGAATATTTGCTTAATGCAGCCAAATGGACTAAAGAACTTCGCTTTCATATAAACATTGTACAACCAGGGTTGGCTAAAGCGGGGGCATCTGCGGATATACTTCAGATACTGGGAACAACAGCACATTATTTACATACTGTCGGCAATGTTCATTTACAGGTTTATACAAGCTAGCTCAATACCCTTTCTAATGAATTAGATATCTGATCGCAAGGCATTACTTAATCTTGGAGACTTTTATCTCCTTTATTACTTAGAAAGCCGTCTAGGCAGGAGCATTAACCTTGAACAATCAAACAATTTGCATTAGTTTTGATCGTTCTTTGCATTAGTTTTGATCGTTCTGTCTTTTAACATTGGAAATTATTTCATTCCTTAAATGGATTTTTCGAATTAAATAGGTATCAAGATGTTGATAGTATGTATCGAAAAATTCTTTATCATAAATAAGTACGCTAGCATCGCTATCTTCTATTGCAAACTTTTTATTTCTTTTCTGGCTTTTTTTCTTGTTTCTTTCGTTCATTTCCGATTTTTCAAGCGCAAGCTTCATTTTTAGATAGGCTCTAAAGAAAGGGGTGGAAATTGAATATTTCATTGAAACTCTGTCATGCCTCAATACTTCTCCAAATTCTGGCGAAATAAATAGGCTAAGAAGGTCGATCAATTCATCTTTCGAAAAACTCTTAGCTTTTGGTATACTTTCGAAAATTTCATCAAAAGATAAAAATTCCTTTTCAGCGTTGTCGAATTTTTTCAATACATTCCAACCGCAATGTTTGTTGATAATCTGATCATATATTTTATTGTAAGTGTCTGAATTCTTCCGAACATAAGAATTTACAGCATCCTTAAAAGCATTAATCTTAAGTTCTTTTCTCGTTAAGCGCATCTTTTTTATGCCACTATAAAAACAAATATCGTAGCAAATTTGATGTGCCACGGATCCCAGGTTGTTAGAATAATAGATTATTTTTTCAGTCAATTCCTTACCAATTTTGATATTTAGTAGTTCCGATCCCTTTTCGACTACTCGTGTTATCTGTTCATCTGACAATAAAGGCACAAAAACCTCCGCAATACGATTATTCAAATTATTATCAAGTTCAATCAGCTCTCTGGCAGTACCAACTGCCCCAATGCAAACTATCTTCACAGTTGGGTAATCGTTTGCGACATCAATAAATATTTTTACCACGTCAGCTATTCGTTGTTTTTCCTTATCCGCAACTTTATGGAAATCTTCAATGACGAGGATACATTTTGCTAACCCTAAAAATTGCCCTAGTTTTTGAGGGGTCAACTGGGGTGGTACTATTCTTACAAGTTTGGAACTTTCTGTTAACGATTGCTCACTACCAATCTTTGCAGAAATGGCTTTGTAGTCAGATTTATATTCTGTGCTAATTTTGTGAGTTTCGCTAGATGTAGTTTCTGTAAGATAGAACTGATTTAAGTTGTCAAATGCTTGTAGGATTATGTCCTCGAATGTTGTCTTTTTTTCGCAATGAACCTTAATTATTGTTTTTTTTAATGAGCTAAGCTGATGATTTAACAAGGTTGTTTTTCCGCTACCAGAGTGCCCATAAACTACAATTTGTTTACCAGGCATATCTATGTATTTCGCAAGATCGCTTTCTATAACTTCACGATTTACATAGGTCAATTTAGCAACAGTATTTGGTGTAAAGATGTCTGCTAAATTTATTGTTTTGAAGATGCGTAAGAAAAAATTCATTGTGAGAGATTAAAACTTAGGGTGCTAATATAAACACTCTTAACGTAATCCTTCTTTATTTTAGTTATAAAGTAAAATTAAACCTAGCTTATACAGGACTAAGATTTATCTTGATCCCCAAAAATATCACTAAATAAATCTCAAATAATGAATAGTATTACATTAGTTGCTGCCAAATGGTGGTGGAAAAACTATTTTAATAAACTGAAACGATTAATATTGTGGGTATAATACATTATTGCGATTTGATGGCATTTTGTCAGAGCTTTCTAGAATACACTTTGACTAACTGACAAGTAATCAGTATATAAAGTTCATTTTCGTATTTTTTATAAATGGCATGTGAGTTGAGTAATTGCTGGTAGCTTACTTAGTTAACCATAACCAACAAACATTTGAAATATTTTTGGCAGTCTATCAGAACACGTTCTTATTGGAAATACGCTTTGCTATCTGTCGATGGCGTTAAAACTTTTTTTGCTGTGCTGGGTGCTGTATGGCTGTTGTTTGAGATGATGGATTTTTTCAAAGTCTTTAATTCGACAACACTTCCGTCTTACAGCTTTATAATACTGATCTTTATCTCTATCCTAATTGTCATAATTACCAGGCCACCAATTTCCAGGATCATCTATAAACATTCAAGCCAGGATCTTCAAATAGAAGTTCGCATTGGAGATTTGTTCGCAATTAAAGGCCAGAAAGTCATTAGTACAAATACAACTTTCGACACGGATATAGCTAATGGTGTCATTGCTGCAAACAGCCTTCAAGGGCAGTTTACAAATAAATACTATCCACAGCAGATACAGGTTTTAGATCAGAAATTGGATCAAGATTTGGCAAATATACCCTCAATCCATTATCAGAAGGTTAGCGGTAAAGACAAAAAATATCCAATGGGTACAACAGTCAGAATTGATATTGCCTCGGAAATTTTCTATCTGCTGGCGATGTCTGATCTAAACGTTAATAATACTGCTCAAACTACCCTCGAAAATGTGCTTAAATCAACAGAGGAGCTTTGGGAATTTATTATCGCAAAGGGTGAAAATGAGCCAATTGTTTTGCCTTTGATCGGGACTGGCAGAGGCCGGATAACAACAAACCGAAAACGATTAATAGCAAGAATTGCCCAATCTTTCACTAAGGCATCGGAACAGCATATTTTCAGTAGTAAATTGATCATCGTTATACATCCAACCGATGCCGAAAACTTTAATATCAATTTATTTGAAGTTAAAGATCTATTAAATCACTATTTACCTTAACCAAATTAGACTTTAATAAAATGGCTTACAGAAACGGAACGTATATAGCATTTCACGCAAATGGGACAAATGTACCCTTCGACTCCGATATCAAATATTATAATCTAATCAAAGCCTGGTGCGGCAAAGGGGATGATTGTTTCAGCATTGTTAACAGTCACGATAAAACTGCAGCAGTGCGTGACACTAGCTCAAAAGAAACATTAAGACGAAGCTTAAAGGAGCGACTTAATAATAGCAAAAATATGCTTTTAATTATTGGTGAGACAACCAAACACGATACTGATTGGGTGCCCTTTGAAATAGAATATGCTGTAGATGTATGTAAAATACCTTTAATAATTGCTTATGTTGATTATGACGGGGCTATCCGTAATCCGAATGCTTTTTCAAATACTTGGCCATCGGCGCTCAAATCTAGAATTGAAAATGGCACAGCTAAGGCAATACATATTCCTTTTAAGAAAGAACCGATTAATGCCGCTTGCAGCCAGTTTTCGCACAATAGTTATCCTAATGGTGGTGGATTAGGGCGTTATAATGATGAAGCATACGCTTCTTGGAAAATTCAATAATCTAAATCATAATTTTAAATTAAAGCTTACTAGACTACTAGAGACTTTTTAATTGAAAAAGTCTCTAGTAGAGAACTTTAAAAGTTCTCTACTAGAGATAAAATTGATTGAAGTTATGCGCATGCGACTAAAATACACTAAAGAGCCAAATTTCTCTCTGAAAGTTGCGGATCAATCTCCATCATTTTCCCCTTTAGGTTCGCTAGACGCGTTAAATCGTACATAAAATCCGTCGACAGAAGTAAGTGGGGCCACCCCAAGTTTTGAAAAGCAGTCTGAAAAGGCTGCTTTTTTTGTTTGCGGGCGTTTCGGGGACACAAAAAAGGGACACAATGTCCTGCAACCTTAAATGCCAAAAGTTGGATCAATCCCAAATGTTGGGATTAAGCGGAATTGTTGGGGAAATGAAATCAGGGATCAGTTTAATAGGAGATCCTTGGTTTAGATCGCGATCATTCTCCAGCGTCTTTAATAATCTGTGTAGTTAACCAATCAGAAATCCGGAAATTAGTTTGTTGTATTTTGACAATGTATGGTTTAACTGCAGGAATGATACCGTTAAGTTTTGCGTTAAGTATAACACCAACGGTTCCGGTGATGTTAAGTTCAAGCTTTTTAGCAAATCTCCTAGCTCCTGCATCATCTATAATGAGTAGGTCAGCATGGATTTCTGATGCAAGCGCCATCGCACTGGCCTCACCTATGTCCACAGTTTCAGCATAATTATATAATAAATCACGATTCTGCACGGCTTTTACATCAACCCAATTAGGTAGTCTTTTACCAAATTCAGCAGCTATCTCAGGAGTTGTTATTACTTGTTTGTACAAGGATTGGAGCAAATGCATACCATCTATTTTGTCCAGCGTAATGAAACAGCTGGCATCGGTAATGACAATTTTATCCTGTATGAGCATGCCTAAATGTTTCAAGATCTTCAGCTGCACTTTCGTCCAGGTAGTGCACGTCGTATTTGATTAGGATTTCAGCAAAATCCCATTTTTTCATTTGGCACATTTCAGCGGCTTGTCTTAAAGTAAGCTTACCTGCTTCGTATAGCTTGGCTGCAATAAGGCGTGTTGTTTCATCATGCTCTCTCTCAAGAGCATCAGGAACTTGTATGGTCATTGTAGTCATGATATAAAGATACGTATTATTAAAATTTAAAACAAAATGGGTGCTGATGATAGAATGGATTTTGATATATTACAAAGGGTAATCATTCTATTTTTGTTTAATTTGCTATCTCAGAATTTCAACAGTGGACAATCTACTATTATACAGGTCTTTATTTAAAGGGCGCGAAGATGTTTATGCTATTCATTGGTCAAAAGGAACTAAAAGTGGTTACATGCCTGCTAAATTATATGATCCTTATATCAGCAAGGTTTATAAAAAAAGTACAAACCCCAATAGTTCAGAGACCGCAAATTATCTTCCTTTGACTGACGATCAGATTCAAAGGCATCTTGAAGGTAGACAGCTAACAGGATTGTATCCACTTTTACAAGACAATACGTCTTGGTTGATAGCGGCAGATTTTGATAAAAATAGTTGGTTGGAAGATTGTAGAAGTTTCATTGCTATATGTGCAAACTACAATATCCCTGCTTATCTGGAACGTTCGCGTAGTGGTAAAGGTGGACATGTTTGGATCTTTTTCAACCAACCATACCCTGCTTTCAAAAGCAGGATAATTGTACTTACTTTATTAGAACGCGCAGGAGTAGTCTCTACTTTTGATAAAAACTCTAGTTTTGACAGATTATTCCCCAATCAAGATAAACATTCAGGCAAAGGATTTGGAAATCTGATTGCCTTACCTTTGTATAAACCTGCATCGGAACTTGGGAACAGTTGCTTCATTGAGTCAGAAACAGCCCTCCCTTATAGAAATCAATGGGAGTTTTTAAGCAGCATTCGCCGAATTTCTATTAATGACTTAGACCAAATATTTCTTTCGTTGACCAGTTCTAAAAGTTTAAACATTATTGAACCTGGAAAGCTTGTAATTAAGTTGTCAAATACTATTGAAATCAATCGAAATGGAATAAGTACTGCCTTGGCGTCTTTTCTGAAGGATGAACTTAATTTTTTCAATGCAGACTTTATCATTAAAAAGAATAGCGGCAGGAGTACGTTTGGAACAAAAAGATATTTTAAGTTCATTGAGGAAGTAAATGAATACGCTATCATTCCAAAAGGTTTTATTAGAAAGTTATTGGTTTATTGCATTAAAAATAATATTCAATATCAGCTGGAAGATAATCGGAAATTACTTACTCCTTCGGTTTTTTCATTTCATGCTTCTTTAAGGGAATATCAGTTGCCTGCGGTAGAGGCTGCATCTAAAAAGGACATAGGTATAATAGTCGCACCACCTGGTTCTGGAAAGACCGTAGTTGGTCTTAAAATCATTGCGGATAAACAGCAGCCTGCACTAATTGTCGTACATCGTAATCAATTGGCAGACCAATGGGCAGAAAGAATTGAAGCGTTCCTGGGAATTCCAAAGCAGGATATTGGCAGGATAGGACAAGGTAAAACAAAAATAGGGAAACGGGTCACAATTGCGATGATACAAAGCTTGGGCAAAGAATTACAAAAGCCAGGAGCAGACCAACTGGTTCGTGCCTTTGGAATTATTATTGTTGATGAGTGTCACCACATTGCTGCCGAAACATTTAAAAATGCGGTATCACTTTTCCATTCTTACTATTTATATGGTCTTACTGCAACACCTTTTCGGAAAAATAGTGATGACAGATTGATTTCTGTACATCTGGGAGAGGTCATTTCAGAAATGAAATCTAGCGACAAGGGAGCATCGGAACAACCTGAGATTATTATCAGAAATACAACATTGAATGTAGCGTACAATGCCAAAACAGATCGCTTTGAAACACTATCAAATGTACTTATTCATGATTCTGAAAGAAATAAGCTGATTTTAAAGGACGTAACTTTTCAATTGAGTACGGGAAAACGAGTGGTTATACTCACCGAGAGAAAAGAGCATATTGAAACTTTACACCAATATCTAAAACAATCTTTTGAAACAGTTGCATTAAGTGGCGACGATTCGGAATCCAGTCGTAATGCTAAATGGAAGATCTTGAAGACGGGTAATTACCAGGCACTTATTACAACTGGACAATTTTTTGGAGAAGGATCCGATCTTCATAATGCCCAATGTTTATTTTTAGTCTACCCATTTTCTTTCGAAGGTAAACTGATTCAATATATTGGTCGTGTACAGCGTTCTGAACTAACTCCGGTGATTTATGACTACAGGGATATTAAGATTGATTATTTAAATGCGATGTTTCTTAAAAGAAACGTTTACTACAAAAAACTGATACGGCATAGAACATTATTTGACGATGTTATCGAAGTTGATGAAAAGGTAGAACCAGTAGGTGATTTAACAAGTTCTTTTAAAGATCAAATCATTGAACGGAATATTAAAGTTGCCATTGAATCACTTGACTTTTTATATGGCGGGGTTGTCTTTTGTGAATTTATAAAGGAGATAGAACAAGAGGTTTCATTTGGTATTGAGAATCTCCATATGCGCCCGGAATTCGATGTGCTGAAGTCGTACTTTGAGAAATTTTTGAATACAAAAACAATTACGGTAGCTATCTGTATAGTTATAGAGAAAGGTATTATAGTCGGAAAATCAGCAACATGCGAGGACATGAAAAAATTGAATCGTGAAGTTGTAGACAGCGTGCGTTTTCGTTTTGCTGAAAAGAATCTATTTAAAAAAGGAAATCTTTTAGGTAAGAATGTTGAAATGTTCCAGCTTAGCGTCGGTGATGCTAACCAGACATTATATGAGTCCGGAGAAGAATTATTAAAGGATGTATTGATTAGAGGTAATTATCGGCACAAAATACAGCTAAGATATTTATCAGACTTACATCTTGGAAATGTATTGAAAATAAGATTTGTGTTAAGTCCGTTTGCTTTTGTTTTTCTTCTAGCTGGAAAGGAGCAATATCATATTGTAATGGAGACACTGGATACGGATGAGGCTACTTATATATGGCATACCTCAAAAGAAGTTTCGGAGCTCAAAAATGCGCTTCATAATGTTGATAAAGATCTTAATAAGATTCGAAATGACGGGAGATTTGCATTTTTACAATCAGTACCGATAAATTTCAGCCGCGTTTTACATGATTATTCGGATGAACGAAATGGATTTGTGATCTGGAAAGATGATTTAGAGCAATATCTGACTTAATTAAAATAATTCATCACTACTAGGGATGTTGCAACATCCCCAGTGGTGATGAATTTCAGACGATATAAAATCATTTTCGTGGACTAAAATAGTTTAACTTTTTAGCATCGTTCCAAACTCATCAATTTCATCCATTTTTCTTTTCAAATCTGCCAACCGCTTCAAATCAGCAATAAAACGAGTTGAAATTTGTACCATAAATGACCCAGATAGTTTTAAACCCCTTTAAATAGCTTTAAAGGGGTTTTTTTATGTCCAAAAGGGCGAATTTTTCGGGAATTTGGCAGACTTTTGGCAGAGTAAAATCACATAAAAACCTTTTTTATTCTACTCCTACGTAGCTTTTTATTATTTTTCAGAATAGATTGAGTATCTTACCTATTGAAAACACTCATTTTTCAGGGTATTTTTAGGCTATTTACTCTATGATTTACTCAGAATATAAGTCGATTACTTGGCCAACACCAAATGCAATGACCAGTTTCAATTTATCACACCTCCTATCCGATAAGTAAAAGCGCATTGTGCGCTTTAAGATTTATAACATTTTTTTAAAATCTGATTCAGTATAACCTAATTGTATCGTCTTTAATTCATCAAGGGTAAATACTTTGTATGAAATATCTTTTATACACCCTATTTCAACATCAATGTGGCTTGTCCCCTCAGTTTTCAACCAATATCTAAGTTCTTTCTGATCAGAAAATTCATCTGATTTATCAAAAATATCTAGTTTTCTGTGATCTTTTGTATAGTCATTATATCTAACAATATTAAAATCGAATTCATAACCACGCCTAATTAATTCATTTTGTATTCTTTGATTAAATTGTTTAGCATTATGAATGCATAAAAAGTGAGTACTGAACTCAATAGCACTTTCAGAAACTAGCTTCTCTATTTTCTTTTCATAAAAACTCCATAGGTCTTCCTGTCTTGCACCATACACGCAATATAAATTGCCTTTTATATCTCTTTTCTTTAGCTTACCAGATACGTTTTCCAACTCGATTGCTAAATCACCATTTTTCAAATTTAAAGTGTCGAATAAAATAGTTTGTATTGAAGAAATACCTTCATTCCTATCTCCCTGCTTATTAATTTTCAAATCTTGAAAAAACTTAACAGTGTTTAATCGGATAGAACCTTTATTACGTAATTTGTTCAACCACTTTTCACATCCAAACCTAAATATCAAATCAAAATTTACTTCTTCCATAATTACAGCTTTTTAGCGTCATTTCTCCATCTGTTGGTGAGACTAATTAAGAAGGAAGCAAGCCTTAAACCTTACTCAATCACCTTGAATCACCCTACAATATAGGTATAATTAAAAATGCACGATTTATTTACCTGTATACCTTCATTTTTGGAAACTGTCTTAAAGGCTCTATTTTCAATAAACTGCTTTTATGCTTGCCATAGTAAACGAATAACACATTAAGATTAATAGAAGGAAATTTATGTTCAGCTAGAAATTGTGATATCAGTTTAGATATAACATCTACCATCCTATTGCAATAAGCATCCAAATCTTGCACTATAAATTTCTTCACATACTCTTCTTTAAGTACATTCAGATTTACCTTCAATTCGGCTCCCTCCCAAATAAAAAAAGCATCTGGATACCTTAAACCATCCAATAAATACTTATTACCATATAGCCATTTTTTAAGATGGATTAATATGGCTGCTTCGAAATCAAAATCTTGTTGCCCCATAACACCAACAAAATTACTAATATTTTTAGCAAAATAAAGCACTTCATAAAATTGTTATTATTTGCAGATTTTATTATTATTGTTTCTAACCAAATTAAAATTAGCGTGAATCACTCTTATACTATCTCACTAGAGGGCGATACCCTCATAAAAAAACAAATTAAGAAGAGCCTTGGATCATTAATTGTTACTGGTATTATAGCAATAATATGTGGCGTTCTTTTTTATTCAAGGATAGACACCATTGAAAAAAGGGATATAATGTTTTTAATACTCTCATACCTCTTTATGTTTGCAGCTCCAGTTTTGGCATTTGTAAGGAAAATAAAATTTCATCCTTACCTCGCTAAATCAATTATAATTGATGGAGATATAATTAGCATTACTGGATACGGAACATACGGAAAAGAGGAATATTCTTATTTGTTAAACATAAAGGAATATAAACTAGAAAAAGGTATCCATAACAAAAAAGACAAATCCTTTAACATCTATGATGTTAAGGACACTTACACTTTAGTTTCAACCGAAAACCCAAAACAACATTTCTTTTTTTTAAGCTCTTTTTGGGAACAATGGGATGAAATCCAAGGCTTACTTTCAAATGAGCATATTGAATCTAAAGCAGGATAACAATTACTTTATCAATATGAAATTGAATCAGATTATAGACACGGCTCTTATTGTCAGTGCTATTACTTTAGTTATAACTGTAGGTGTAGAGATTTTTGGTAGTGGAAAAACATCCAGTATTCGATTAACTTACCTTTGTTCAGGAATTATGACATTTTCTGTCTTCTGTTATCTGAGTGCCTTGATCCTATAACATCCCTAGTAGGTATCTTTTAGCCTCTACATCCCCTTTTTCATAAAATTCGTCCAATAACCGTAAATTGTTTACAGTCTCTTCAGCGATGAGTTTTATATCCAGGTTGATGTCATTTTGTGCTTTTATTTAACTGTAATATTTTTTCCTGAACCAGAAAGCGAGGTTTACCAGTGCAATGAGCGCAGGTACTTCTACTAATGGGCCAACCACTCCAACAAATGCCTGACCGGAATTGATACCAAATACTCCAATAGCTACTGCTATCGCTAGCTCAAAGTTATTTCCGGCAGCAGTGAAAGCTATGGAGGAACTTTGCGAATAATCTGCACCCATTTTCTTTCCTGCAAAAAAGCTGATTATAAACATGATGGCAAAATAGATGATCAGCGGAACGGCGATACGGATTACATCAAAAGGTATCTGCACAATCAGTTCGCCTTTCAAACTGAACATTACTACAATTGTAAACAATAGTGCGATAAGGGTTATGGGCGAAATAAATGAAATATACTTCTGTTGGAACCAATGTTCACCTTTTAATTTGATCAGCACATATCGACTGATCAGCCCGGCAGCAAAGGGTACACCCAGGTAAAGGCCTACGCTTTTTGCAATTTCTACAATGGTGATGTTTACTGCTAAGCCACTAATACCAAACAGTGGTGGAAGCACAGTGATAAACAGGTAAGCATACACACTATACAGTAATATCTGAAAGATGCTGTTTAGGGCAATCAGACCCGCTGCATATTCCCTATTTCCCTCTGCAAGTTCATTCCACACCACAACCATTGCGATACATCGGGCCAGGCCGATCAGGATCAGACCAATCATGTATTCAGGGTAATCGTGTAAAAAAACAATAGCTAGTATAAACATGAGAATAGGGCCAATAATCCAGTTTAGGACTAGCGAGATGCCGAGAACTTTAGTTTTGCGAAAGACTTCTCCCATCTTCTCGTATCTTACCTTGGCAAGTGGTGGGTACATCATCAGGATCAGACCAATAGCGAGTGGAACATTGGTCGTTCCTCTTGAAAATGAATTGATAAAACCTACTGAAAAAGGAATAAAATATCCCACGCCTACGCCAATAGCCATAGCCAGGAATATCCACAAGGTTAAGTATTGGTCTAAAAAGCTGAGTTTCTTACGTTCTGCAGCTGGTGCACAATTATTTGCCGACATGGATGGCTATTTGATTTGTGAAAATATGTAAAACATTTCAGTAGCGATTTGCAAACTTCTTTCCTTGTATTTTTCTGCCTGCTGAGGCGTATTGTCAAATGTTTTCGGATCATCAAATGTTATTGGAATACGCTTTTCAGCACCAACTATGAATGGGCAGCCCCCATCTGCCTGTGAGCAGGTCATTATGGCGGCGAATTCGCTTGCAGGGTTAAATTCATCATCATAGGTTTTGGAAAAGCCAATGACAGGATGTTCGTTATCACTATATTTTATCGCATATATAGGATTATTCCCTTCACTGACAACCTTGACTTTAAATCCGGATTGTCTCAATGTTTCTGTAACTACGGGGAACAATGCGGTGGCCTCCGTTCCCCCCGAATAGCAAAAAACATTTCTAATACCGTAATATGCAGCGGCTGTCTGGGCCCAGACCTGTGAAAGGTGACTTCTACGGGAATTGTGCGTACAGATCAAATTGAGCCGTATTTCCTTCCCATTGCTGTGCTTTTCTTGGACGTAGTCAATTAAAGGCTGTAATACTGATTTACGATCTGCTGAGATGGAATCAAATTTGAAATTGCTGATTTTACTTTCAATTTCAGGATAAAGTTTTGTTTTCGTCGACATATCTACTGCGTAATTAAATTAGCAGCAACCTCCACCTGGAGTACAAGAGGTGCCTGAAGCCAGATTCACCAATTCTATTTTTTGCTTTTCCACCGAAGTGCCACACTTGTCCTGTGCAAGACAGGCGGTCTTCTTAGCGATTAAAAGGAAGTTTTCTCCATCATAACCCAAGTCATATTTACCGATCGTTTCGGCTTGGTATTCCACTTCGATTTCAGAATCTTCCATTCCCAGTACTTTTTCTGAAAGTGCAATGATGCTCAGCAGTTTTCCTGCTTTTAATCGGTGCTCAAAATCATTGGCATCCCATAACTGAAAGTTTGCTACTTTCTCATGACGTACCGTTCCACCACAGTCAATGAAGTCTTTGGTGATGATACCCACTTCTGTTACGTGGAAATGCTCTGGCACCAAAGCGCCATTTTCCAGTTTAAAATTTACGCTGTCGGAAGTAGCCAGGATCTCTTTTATTTCTGATAGTTTCATAATATTATATTTAATGTATTATTGCAATTTAACGATTGATGTAAATAAAAAAAGGTCAACAGCAGGTAGTTTCGCCTTTGTAAGAAGCCAAAAATCCTCCAAGTTGATCTTCCAGTAATTTCCAGGTTTTAGGATTGATGCAGTAACAAACACTAACACCCTCAATTGTACCTTGTATGATCCCAGCTGTTTTTAGTTCCTTTAAGTGTTGTGAAATAGTCGCTTGAGCCAGGCCAAGTTCACCTACCAAATCGCCACAAATGCAAGTGTTTGATATAATGATTCTTTGCAGGATGGCAATACGTGCAGGGTGTGCAATTGCTTTCAGCAAAGTGGAAAGCTGATTCTGCTCGTCGGTGAATATTTCTGATTTGGTAAGTCCCATAATTCAATATCGTAATATTACGATATTAATCGGAGAATGCAAAAATAAATTTGATTTTTTATTTGGACGAATCATAGAATCATCACACAGAAAGCTGGGTTGTCCCAGCTTTCTGTGTGTCAAGTTATGCCATTTCAGGCCATCACTTATAATCTAATTTTAATACCGCCATTAATTACAAAGCCATCAACGGGAGCATAAATATCCCTGAATACAGGGCTGGTAATACTGCCGGTATAGATGCTATCGAATTTGGTCTGCCGGGTGTCACCAAAGTTTTCAAAGTTCACAAAGACCGAAAAGCGTTCCCATAGCTTTTCTGCCATGAATCCCGTGGTCCAGTAACTTTTACCTACAGCTCCATCATTTAATTTTTGTTTACTAAAGTAATATGCCTCTAAGCCGATTTTCCACTGATCTTCCAATTCATACATCAGCACATTGTTTAACCGATGTTTAGAAACCAATGGGTAAGCAATACTAGTTCCACCGGTATGCTGGTTCACATCGGCATAAGTATAGCCAACAAACAACTTGAAATCGCTAAAGGTAATCTTCGCATTAGTTTCCATTCCTTTGGTGTCCAGGTTGCCATTTGGCTGAACATAACCTAAATTACCACCTGACACGGAGGTAAGCAGGATTGGATTATTGATGCGTGTATAAAAGAACATCTGGTTGATACTGAAACCAATTTTACCATCAAATAAGCTGGTGCGGTAATTCACATCGTAGTTAGCTCCATAAGAACGCTCAGCTTTCGTGTTGGCAACATCAATCGGTAACACATTTCTGAACTGGATGCGCTCGGCATCTTCTGTAAATACCGTTGGTGCTTTATAGCCTAATCCACCACCCAGTCGAGTGGAAAAATGTTCATTGATCTTCCAAAGACCCGAGATCTTCGGTAAGAAGAAAAAGCCGTATTCATTGTGATAATCTCCACGAATACCGGATTCAATGCTGAATTTTTCAGATAAATTCCAGGTATTCTGCGCAAAAGCACCAATAGTATTGTAGTTATAGCTTCTCAATGCGGTAGTGCTGTTCTGGTCTTCTTTGAAATTGTCAGTCAGGAAATTAATTCCCGCTACCCAATCTGCTTTTTCACCATTGCGGCTGTAGTTTGCCTCGCTGTATGTAGATACCTGTACACCTGAGAACAGATAACCAGGCAGACCGATGCTCCGGTCATAATAGCTTACTGAATTGCGAATCACCAGCTTTTCGTTGTCACTGAGTTTATGATCCAGTTCAACTTGTGAACTGTAACGCCCGGTTTTGTTTCGCTCAAAATAAGAATGCGCAGCACTTTCTTTTCCTTTTACATATTCCAGGTCCCCGCCAATCCGTTTTTCAGTAGTCGCGTTGATCCCTGCAGAAAGTGTGGTAGCTTCATTGAAATAGAAAAACAGCTTCGGGTTCAAGGTAAAGCGGTCAAACTTAGGAATCGCAGTTAAACCGATATCTGAAGGATCGTAAGCGGTTCCTTTGTTATAGGCTCCGTAAACAGTAATGCCGATTTTGTCGAACTTCTGCGCATAAAAGACACTTGCATCCAGTCCCAATGCAGAAGTTCCGTTCAGTAAGAAATTAAGCTGACGCTCTTCTGCTGGCTTTTTAGATACTAAGTTGACCAGACCTGCAATGGCACCACCACCGTACAATGTTGAAGATGAACCTTTGATCACCTCAACCTGTTGTAAATCCAATGGCGCGATCTGTAATAATCCCAAGCCTCCTGAAAAGCCTGAATATAGCGGAAAACCATCCCGGATGATCTGGGTATATTTCCCATCCAATCCCTGTATACGTATGCTGGAATTACCGCTGGTAGCAGAAGTCTGCTGCGTTTGTATGCCCGTACTTTCGGCCAGCATCATGCGGATATCTCCGGGTTTCATGTTTCCTTTTTCGTCCAGTTCTTCACCTGCAATAACCTCCACACGTGTTGGGATGTTGTCTATGGTACGACTGCTCCTGGTAGCGGAAACTACTACTTCTTCTAGTTCCTCATCTTTTTCAGAAGTCTCAAGTAAAATGGTAACAGGTGTAGTTTCTCCAAGTGGAAAAGTTAAGGTGTCTGTTTTGGTCAGAAAGCCAACATAGCTGTACTGGATCACCTGTTTGCCTGAAGGTATGCCAGTAATGATAACTGATCCTGTTTGGTCTGATGTAGTTCTAAGTGCCGTTCCCAGGACTTTTATAGTTGCTCCAGTGAGCGGCAGATTTGTTTTTGCGTCTTTAACGACGGCTTTATATGTATTTTGAGCAAATGCAGCTGCTGTACACAATAGCACAACGACAAGCATAATCAATTTCTTCATGATGTATTTTGTAGTTAAATAATTTCATTAAAAGGAGTCTGAACAGACTTTTCAAAAGAAATTAAATGAGTTTGGGTGGTTGCCAGATGACGGAAGGAATAATCGGCAATTCAACCGGGATATAAGCGGTATTGTGCTGAACAGGTTTTAACTGAACAGCAAAAGTGAGTAAAGATTGGCTGGCAAAAGTAAAACCGACACAGGTTCCGCAAACATAAAACGGAGAACAGTCTTTACAACATTCATCCGACTTTTCGTTGCATTCGTGTTTTCCCTTTTGGGTTGTTTCATGCGCATGTATTTCAGCTCCTTCCAGTGCACAGCAAGGTGTGATGGTAAGTGTGATGACAACAATGGCCAGAAATAACGCTAAGAATTTCACGATGTAAAAGTATACAATTCCAGATCAATTTTTGCACCCAGCTCACTTCATTTGGTTCTTTGGTCTGGTATACTTTTTCCCAATGTGATTTTCTCTCTGACATAGTAATTGACCATTAATGCTTTGGGGTATTATATGTTCATCAGAACCATCTAATTCATTTGGACACAATATACAGGTGTTGGTCATTTAACTAAATATTTGGTTAGAATATTTAAAGATAGCGAAATCACTACTAGAGAAGTAACTTCTCTAGTAGTGATTAATACTATAAAATAAATCTTATAAAGAATGCAAAAACAAATAAGCATACAAAAACAAGCCAGAAAAGCTTAATTTTTTCATTGTAGCTAAAAATCTTATCTAGAGCTTTATTTTTTTCAACATCAATCTCTTGATTTAATCGGGTCAATTCTACCGACCTACTTAAATTAGATACATCCTCATTTGATATATTATTCTCATCTATAAATTTTTTAAACCGCTTATGAGAATCGAAACCAATACTTTTTAAAAAAGGAATCATATACTTCCAACTTCCGTTCCATTTATGTCCAACACTGTCAACTTGTGATACAGCATATAGTCTTTTAAAAACTTCTTCTGGTGTACTATGTGGAGTGAGTACACCTAATTTATTAAAAAACCAGATTTGCTTCGATTCTTTCTTCTGATAGAAATTGGACAAGCTATCGGCAGTTATCATATTAGAGAGGGAGATTGAGGATAATTTATTAATTCTTTGATTATAGTACCAATTGTATGCATACGTGAATAGAAATGCAAAAAGAGACAATAATAAGACAGCTGTAAAAACCAAAGATTCTCTGATAATAATACTTTTGTAAGTTATGTCCATAAAAGCGCAATTATTAGATTATATCTAAGTTCAAACTAATTTAAGAAAAGAACGTAACATTTTATTGGTGATTATTCCATATGTGGCTACCAACAGTGAAATTCAACTCAATCTTTACCACCACAGTTATGGTCAATGTTGTTTGTGGCAACTTCTGGCCCTGCATAGATCCCGCCCGATTCCCCTGCCCCTCGTTTATCGTAAGTCAATACAGCGATGCCTTTTGTTGCTAAAAAAGTAGCCATTTTTATCATTCTTTTTTCCTGGCCAGAGCCATGTACCAGAACTAAAGAGGCCTGTGGATGTTTCGGTTTGAAGATGGTTCCCGAAAGGGTGATACCGGCACTTTTAAACTTGACATTTTCCGTGGTGAATTCTGTAACTTGAGTAGAATCAGGAGTAGTTTGACCAAATAATCTGCTACTTAAACAGAAGAAGGAAATAAATAAATATAATTTCATCATTTTAATTAAGGAACTTAACCCCAGTTAGTATTAATTTTTAAATGTGAAGCAATATAGTTTAGCTAGGCAAGGCGTAGTAGAAAATGTGACCAAATGGGTTATAAATGTGACAAGCTGTATAATATATCGTGGTTAACTTCATTCCGGAGCAAAGCCTTTTTGGCAGGTTCAGCTCCTTCGGGCCTGGCGCCACCTTAGTTCGCTACACATTCGACTCTGGTCGAACGAGGGCCGTACCAAGCCCGTATTAGCATGCATCCAAAAACGACTATATTATAGGCCGAAAAATTTGTATTTCCCAAACCTGACACCAAGCCAAATTCCATTCATTTTTTTTATTGATCTATTCTATAATTAAATATAAATGGAATTTAAATGCGCTTCTTAGTTTTACAACACATATTAACGCATTATGCATAACAATACACATTATGCGCTTTTTATGTTTTTAAAATGATCATTGTGCGTAAGCTACGCTAAAGAACTTATCCAGGCTTCAGCTAGGCTCTATTAGCCACAAAATAGCTTAAGGATTTACCGTATTCATTTTCTTTTGTTTCAAAAACTGAAAGATAGAACCAGCAATAAACAAAACCAATAGAAACAATAGTGTTTGAGCTATTATAGGGTCGCTCGGGCTTTTTGCTAAGGGCTGTGCAAGTGGCACGCGGGTAAAGGTTTCATTAATAGTAGGCACCCACGACAGAAAAAAACTAAACGACAGCAGGAAATTTTCTACATATCGGCTACTATTATTTCCCTTTTTCCTTGCATAAAGTAAATAAGCAACAATTACCAAAATCAAAATAAATAACGAAAACACATGACCCGGGTTAAAGCCTCCATGCTTTGAAATACCCAACGCAGTTAACGAAGTAATGATTGTGCTATAAGCATATGTTTTGCCTGATAGTTCAGCTAAATTGATCTTACCGTATTTAGTATACGATACTATAGCTGCAACAATGGCCGTAATACCAATTAAGGTATGAAAAATTCCTAGAGGTGATAGTCCCATGTTTTCTATTTTTTAAATGCTATGTCATTATTGACAATGCAAATATTGGATAGAAAAAAGAAAAGCTTTTTGTGAATCGGTTCAATTATTTGGCAATTTGGTTCAACCTATAATTGCTTGGCGTAACGCCATATTTGCCATGAAAGCTTTTGGTAAAATTTGCCAATTCATTAAAGCCACATTCAAAAGCAATATCTGTGATCCTCATATTAGAAACCATTAACAATTCTGAGGCTTTTTCCAGTCGTTTGGTTTTGAGATAATTGGCAGGAGTATCATTATAATGTTTTGCAAACTCTCTTTTAAATGATGATAAACTAAGATTACAATAATCTGCTAATTCATCGAGCGTGATAGTCGAAAAAAGATTGGCATCTATAATTTGTTTGAAAGAATAGATTGTAGGAGAAAACAATTGAGATAAAATCATTTGGATGGCTTCGGCATTTTTAGTTTGCGAAAGCAAAATGATAATTTCCTTTAATTTCAAGATCAAAATATCTTCGTTTACCAAAGATGGGTTTTCGAAATAGAACAAAAGTCCTTCTATGTATTTCTGAATTAAAAAGTCGTTGTTTATTCTTTCACTGGTTTTATTCGAGATTGCATTTTTTGGTTTTTGCAATAGCATTGGCATTTCCCTATCATAAATTTTCTTTAAAATATCTGGATGAAAATGCACAATAATAAGCTTGTTTTGATTTGTTGTATTAATACTACTCATGTTATTACCAACGGTTCTGCAATTGAGTAATACTGATTCTTTGGCTCCAATATTTACTTGTTTCTCATCAATTTTGTATTGCATTTCATTTTCCAGCACATAATGAAAACAAGCATTTTCTACTGTAGGCATTTCAAAAGCAAAGGGCGGCTTTAGCACTAAAACTTCTAATAGTGTCTTGCCAAATAAGTCATAACTTTCGTGGTTGCTTATCATTTAATCTTGAGATTGATCAAATATAATCATTCTCCACGCCTATTCAAGGCCACTTTTAATAGCAAATTTAACCAATCCAACGGTACTTTTACATTTGGTTTTCTCCAGCAGGTGCTGGCGATGATTGTCGACTGTTTTTTTACTAATAAATAATTTTTCGGCAATCTCCTCGCTGGTGCATTCTTTAACGATCAGGCTAAGCACTTCCTTTTCGCGGATACTTAATTGGGCCAGCTGCTCATCCTGTATTTTCTGTTTGTGGTACTGATTGTAAATAATGGGTACAATATCCTGCGAGAAATATGTACCGCCATTGGTGATTCTATGCAGTGCCTGCAACAATTCGGTCTTTCCGGCATTTTTTAGGATATAGCCATCGGCCTCGGCCATTACCGCCTCCTTAACTGCCGGAACATTATTGTACATAGATAATATTAGTACCTGTATGTGCGGAAATTGACTTTTAACCATTTTACACAGTTGCGTTCCACTTAATAAGGGCATGCTGATATCGGTAAGCAATAATTGGTACTTATCAGGATTAGCGGCAAGCATTTCGTAAGCTACCTGTCCGTTGTTGGCTTCTCCTATTATCTGATATTGCTCATGACTGGCCAACATGCTTCTCAAACCATCAACTATCATCTGGTGGTCGTCTGCAATCAATATATTTATAATTTCTGTCATGCCTTGGGTATTATAATTTCTATTTGTGTCCCTGTTAACAATTCAGACCGAACCTCCATTTTTCCATCCAGCATATTCACGCGCGCTGCGATGTTTTTCCATCCCAAACCTTTAGACTTGTTGATCTGACTGGTATCAAAACCTTTTCCATTGTCTTTTATCATTAAATTAAAACCATCGCCATGCGGGGTCGCCTCTACCTCAATGTGGCTGGCTCGTGCGTGTTTAACCATATTGCTTAGCACCTCCTGCACAATGCGGTAAATAGATAGTTCGTTGGTTTTTTCGAACTGGTGCTCCCTTAATTCGTCTGGAACATTAATGGTTACCTGGGTAGTATTACTGCTATTTATTTTATCGCACATATCCTCTAAAGCAGCAAACAAACCGAAGTTCAATTCTTCCGGTATCAGGTTATGCGAAATATTCCTCACCTCGGTTATGGTATTATCTACCAGATTCAAGGTAGCACCGGTACTTTCACTTTGTGGGGCATTGGATAAATTCATTTTAACAACAGAAAGCATTTGCCCAATACTATCATGTAAATCGCGTGCAATCCTGATGCGTTCTTTTTGCTCTCCTTCAAACAAAGATCGGGTCTCTATCTCCTGCTGTTTGTGTATTGCTGCTTGTAACCTGGCTTCCTGTTTCACTTTGTACCGATTATAGTAAGCATAGGCCAAGACTGCGCCCGCTGCCAGTAAAACACAAAAAGCCGTTATAAGTATATTGCGTTGTTTGAGCTGCAAATCTCTATTAGACAGTTCAAGCTCCCGAATCCGGCTTTGCTTTTGAAGGGTTTTGATACTTTGAGCCTTCTGGTCATTGGCCTGACGCTGGTTATTAATTTCTAATTGATTAATCTGCAGGTATTGATCTTTTTGTGCCAGCTGTGATTGTTTTTGCGCTAAAGCCAGATTTTGATTTTTTAACTGCAGCAGGTTAATGTGCTTTTCATTATTTAGCAAGGCAATCTGGTTGTCTTTTTTTTCTGTTTCGTAACGAGTTTGCAATTCGCTGATCTGCTTGTTTATGTCGCTGTTGCTTAGGCTGTCTTTTAATGCCAAATAACTTTGAAGTGACCTCTCGGCACCGGCACGGTCATTCATGGCTATGGCATAACTGTGCCTTAGTTTTAACAACTCAGCCAGGTCTTCTTTAAACGCATACTTTTTAGCCAATGGCTCTGCTTCATTTAAGGTTGAACCAGCCTTTGGCAGGTCGCCCAGGTCCAAAGCCGACTGAACAATATTTACATCTGCTGAAACAATACCCTGCGGGTCATTAAGGTTCACAGACACTTGCTTTGACATTAAAAAGTACTTTAATGCATTGTTAAAGTCTTTCTTCTCGGAATATAGCAGGCCAATATTATCATAACTATTACGAATACCGGCCATGTTTTTATATTTCTCAAATAAAGGCAGTGCTTTATTGATATAGAGCAGGGCCTCATCGTACTTTTTTAACGACCTGAAAATAGAGCCCTTAACCGCATATGCAGATGCCAACATTCCCTCATTTTTAACTAAAGTAAGCTTTTCAATAGCCAACTGATTGTACTTTATGGCTTCATCGTAACGTTTTAAAAATTTGTAAGGAAGCGTAATATTAAAAGCTACAGAGCCTACCCCTTTATCATTGTGTAAGCGCTCGCGTATGGCTAACGACTTTAACAAGTAATCGATGGCTTTGGTGTATTCGCCCCTGCGACTGTAATTGGAACCCATGTTAGCATAAACCATAGCCACATCGGCTTCCGAATTCTCCATCTGATATTCTTTCAAAGCTTTAAGCATAAACTCATCAGAAAGCTTGGTATTATGAACCTGCCCGTAGGCATTGGATATATTGTTGTATATATCGCCAACCATTATCTTTTCGTTATTGGCAATGGCTAGTTCCAGCGCTTTATTAAAAAGCGGCATTGCCTTAGGAACATCATTAAATGACATATACATTAGTGCATGCTGGCGGTAAACTTCTGTCTTCGACTTCTTGTCTTTCAGTTTATCGGCCAATTGATAGGCAGCCGCGGCGTTCTTTTCTGTACCTGTAGAATCAAAATCACCAATGGCATTAAGCATATCAAGGTATAAACTCATTTTTTTTCGAGGGTCGAGTTCGACAGACAGCCTGGCTTGCAGTTTTTTACCCTCATCGGCATTCTGCGCCATCGTTACCATGGGGCCAAACAATAAAATGAGCGCTATCAATATTCTAAGCGAACGATGATGTGAGAGGTGCGAGCGAATCAAAAGATTATAGTTTTAATATTTGTTAATAATACAAAATATTTATCAAAGCAAACAGCCATTTACCTGGCAAAGCAAATGGCTGTTTTAGTATAATTTTATTACTGTTTTATCTTGATAATATCTTTTTGGTTAGCTTTAAAATAAAGGTTACCCGCAGCATCGGCAATAAATTCAACAGCTGAATTGTAATCATTAAGATCTACAGCCGGGAATTTGATCAGGAAGGTTCCTAACAGTGTTGAGGCATTGCTACCTGCGGCCACTTTGCGTACAATCCAGGTTTTGCTGGTTTGACCGCTTTGGTAAGAATGATCGGTAATTGCATACATATTTTTACTGGCATCAAAAGCGTATTTAATGTACGACAACTTATCTGTACTGGTATAAAAGCCAGCATCGTCTGTACCAAAGATGTTAGTTGGTGTTAATCCGGCGTCTGCTACCGCACTGGTCGATAGATTCCATTTTATAAATTTGATGGTTTTTACCTGTTCATTATTTGCAGTTGACTGTAGCAAGTAAGCATTTGTGCCATCAACAAAAGCTCCGCCGTCTTTTTGTTGCACGCCTAAAAGCAACGAGGTTTCGGTACTTACCAAAGCTCCTGAAGTATTGATCTTTAAACCTGGTCTGAAGCAAATCTCGCCAGCCGAATTGATAAAGAAAAAATACTTAGTTGAATATCTGGTACTCATGTCGAAACTTTTTAGTACTTCTACCACTGTAGCACCATTGGCAGAGATCTTATAAACAGAATAAATGCTTGGTCCGGTACCTTCATATTTTAATGCATAAACATTCCCGGCTGCATCGGTAGTTAGCTTAACAATACCGGTTATCCTGGCATCGGTAGTTAAAACTTCCGGCGCTCCAGTCCCGGCTGGATTTAGCTTATAAATGGTATTTTGTCCGGCAGTACTGTTCAGAATGGTATAGTCTGAATAGTAGATCATGTTATTAGGCCGGTCAATTATCATTGCACCAATCTCCTTAGTAGCCGTGGCTATTTTACTAAAGCTTAAGTTGCCTGATAAGGCATTAATGTAAGATACGGTATTACCGCCATTACCGCTTGTGCTGTTCACTGTAAATGTGGTATTAAAACCCTCGGCAACAACCGCATTGTTACCGCTTACCGTGATAGAAACGCCTCCGGTAACTGCACTGGCCGGTACTTCAACCGTAAGTTGTGTAGTAGTTGCAGATTTTACGGTAGCTAATACCACAGTACCGCCTGTAGTAGTGGCGAAAAAAACCTTATTCTCACTCATCTGAGGATTAAAGTTGGTACCCGTAAGTGTGATCACATCGCCTACTTTACCATTGGTTGGCGACATTGCGGTGAAGGTTGGTGTGGCCGCTGTTTTTGGTTTTACAGTTATTGATGCCCCCAGAGGATCTTTAATTGTAGCTGCAACGCCTTTTATTGATACTGCAAGTGTACCAGAAACCAGAGTAGCAGGAACAGTAAATTTGATCTCGGTATCTTTAACCGATGTGACTGATAAGGCAGTATTGCCAACACTTACTTTCAGATCTTTAACCACGTTGCCGAAACCAGTACCGGTAATTGTAACCACATCGTCGGGCTGTGGATCTTTGGGTGAGATGCTGGTAATCTGCGGGGTCTCCGGTGTAGGTTGTTCCTCCGTAGTATTTTCTTTTTTACATGATACCATTATAACTGCCAGCATCAACAGGAATAAAAATGGTTTTACCATCTTGAGCGAATTTGATTTCATAATCTTTTTTTTCTCAAAATTCCTACGAAATCCGCTGCTGTGCAATAAGGATGGTTGCTAATAAATATAGGTATTTATACCCATTTGATACGATTAAGCTAACCCCAGCTTAATAGCCTTACCAATTAGCATGGCTGTATTTTTCACCTCAAATTTTTCTAACAGGCTTTTGCGATGTGTATTTACTGTTGGAATACTGATGAAAAGTTTTTCTGATATCTCAGCATTGGTTAGTCCTTCGGCTATCAGCAACAACACCTCCTTTTCCCTTCGGGTGATCAGTAGCTGATTGGGCACAGGTTGCCTCAGCGAGCTCAGGACTTCTAAACTATAATATGTTTTGCCCTTTAGCACACTACTTATCGCTTCCATCAGTTCCTCCTTTGTGGCATTTTTTAAAACGTATCCTAGTGCGCCATTGTCTATCATGTTTTTGATAATAGCCTGCTGGTTAAATGTACTTAACCCTAGCACAGCTACCGAAGGATACAATTGCTTTACTTCTTTACACAAATCTATTCCACTTTTATCCGGAAGGTTCACATCCATTAATATCACATCTGGTTCGTGTAGCTTAAGAAAACTTAAACAAGATTCTGCATTGGTGGCATGCCCCATCCAGTCAAGTGTCTTTTCGTTTTGAAGTAAATAACGAATACCCTCTATCACCATGTAATGATCATCTACTACAAAAACACCTACTTTCATTGTTTGTTATTAAATATTAATCTCTATCATTACCGAAGTGCCTTTGCCCGGGCCAGATTGCACGTCTATTTTTCCCTTTAAAAACTCAACCCGGTTTTGAATATTCGACCATCCCATTCCATTAGCTTGTTTTAACAGGCTGGTGTCAAAACCATTTCCATCATCTTCTACCGTAACGGCCAATAGTTTTTCTTGTTCAGATTGATGAACCTGTACAAGTACATTTTTGGCATTGGCATGTTTAATTGCATTATTGAGCAACTCCTGTATAATGCGATAAATGGTAACTGATGTTGTTTGTGTTATATCTGCTTCCAGCATCCCTACCGACTGATAGTTTACATGTAGCACACTACTACGGTCTACCTCTGCACAAAATTCTTTCAAGGCAGTATCCAACCCATATTTTACCAGTATTTCTGGCATCATGTTATGTGCCACTCTACGCATTTCCTGAATGGAGCTGTCCAACATATCAATGCTGCGCTCAAAAGCATGTGCATTGTCAGGAGTCATTATTAAGTTTTCCTTCATAGTGCTTAATGAAAATTTAATGCCACTTAGCATCCCTCCCAACCCATCATGCAAATCTTTGGCAAGGCGGGTACGCTCCTGCTCTTCGCCCTTTAGTACTGCTTCAGTAGCGGTAAGTTGTTTTTCTGTTTCTAACTCATCTATCTTTGCCTGTTGCAGGTTTTGGCGGTGCTTATAGTTGCGATAAACAAGCAAAGCGATGATCAGGAAAGCAATAGAGCTTCCAATTAAAATATAGTTTAAGGTGTTTTTTTGGCGAAGCTGCGATTGTTGCAGTTTTATTTGCGCTTCTTTTTTTTGCGTTTCAAATTTCTTTTCTATTGAAATAATTTTTTGCTGCAATTCATCACCCCTTATTTCGTTTTCCAACAACTGCATTTGGTCTCTTACTTTTTCTCCGGCTATAATATCATGCTGTGCATAAAGCACAGAAGATAATACCTGCATAGATTCAAATTTATCATACTTTGTTGCTGCACTATCTGCTAATTTTATAGAAGCTACAGAAAAGGCTTTTGCTTTATCAAAATTTTTAACTAAAAAATAATAAAGTGCCATACCTCTCGTCGCTATTGCTTCGCCTCGCGGGTCGTCTGATTCTTTGGCTAATGCGAGCGCTTTCTCATAGTACGGTTTCATTTGATCGGCATCAAAACGATGAAAATAAATATTACCAATACCCAAAAGACTGGCCGATTCACCTGATACATATTTTATTTTTTGTGAAATTGCCAGCGCTTCCTTATAGTAGTTCATTGCAGAGTCGGGAAAGTAATTGCTTTGATAACTATTGGCAAGATTAAGCAAGCTTCTGCCCAAATCAACGCTATCTTTAGAAGCCCTCAACTCCTTTACTGCCATTTTACCATATTGCAGCGCTTTTTTATACCGCCCCATATTTTGATAAACCAGTTGCTCCATTTCATACATTCTGGCAAGTAGATAATTATTCCCTATCTCTTCAAAATATCTTCCGGCAGTTTCGTAATAATAAATGGCACTATCAGATTCATTTAAATAATTAAAGTTATTACCAATGTTGGCTGCCGTTTTAGCTATATATAACTTATCATTTATATCCCTGGCAATTTGAAAAGCTTGTTTGTTTAGTACCAATGATTTTTCAAAACCACCTTTCTCATTTAATATTGCTGTATAATTTGAGATATATTTGATAATACCTCTTTTGTAACCCAGGCGCTTACTCAGATTGCCTGCCATTAGGTAATATTTTTGGGCCGTTTGTGGACTATCTAGCTCATACAGATTCCCAATATCAATATACAACAGAACTTTTGTTGTATCTTCTTTTGCTTTGGGCAATAATTTTAGCAGGCTGTCCTTTTTTGTTATCGACTGCCCCCACCCTGCAATGCCGATAAGGAGAATAATCAATATAAGCCCTAATTTTTTCATTCTCTAATTTACATTTTTCTACACTGCAAATTAAACATTGCGATCGCACATTTCTTATCATCCTTTTTAACGATTTTTTTCTAAACTGATGGAGAAAATCATCTTTTTTGATGATTGTGCTGGCACTGAAGTCGCCCTAATTTTACATTAATAAACAAGTAACCCGAAAATGAAAAAAGTATTACTTCCTGCTATGCTAATGGTTTCAACATTGTTTTGTGCTGCTCAAAAAGGAAATTTTGGTATAGTTAACTATGTGGTTCCAGATGACTATCAATTAATAAAGAATGATAATGTAATTACTTATTACAAAGAAGACAAAAGTACCGGTGCCTACTGTAATTTTTTTATATATAATACAATGCCTGGACACGGAGGTACGCAACAGGATTTTGATTTTGGCTGGATAAATCTGATGCAAAACCCTTTTAAGTTTACCAGTTCTGCAAATATGCCTTCCACAAAAAATGAAGCTCAATATTTAATATGGTTTAATAAAGATGGCAGTTTTGATGACAGGGGAATATCTGTAGTTGATCTTAAAAATCCGCACAAGTTTCCTGATGATGCTCCAGGCAAAGGAAAATATACCATAGAAAATTATAGCATCTTTTTACAGTACGATAACGGGCGTATAAAGCAATTGGGATTTTCGGGCTTTTTAGACAAAGATCCAGCTACCGTTACTGATGCATATTTTATCGGACGCCATATTTACTATCGAAAAGATAAGGGCTATAACAGTAACCTTGGCTATCGCAGCCCCCTGCAATGAAAAGTAATGAGCAATAATAAATCAATAAAGCCACAGGTCAATATTCAAAAACAATAAAAAAACAGGACGATGAAAAATTTATTAGCAATTCTGATAATGTTGCCAATAATGGCGATAGGACAACAAAAGCAAAGCATAGAGGATGCCATGAAGAAAATGGAGGAATTGAAAAAAAAGATGACTCCGGAACAGCAGGCCATGATGGAAAAAATGGGGCTGCAACAAACTATGAAAACTGTTCAAAAAAATATGCAACCGGGCAAATCAGGTGTAGCTATGATGCCAATGGCTGATCCTAATATAGTTCCCGCAAATATCTCTTCACTTGCTGTACCATCTACCCCTTCGGATAAAGGAAAATTGATAGCTTATTTAAAACCAATTTTTTCGCAAACAGAAGCAGCAATGAAACCTGAGAATGTAAAAGCAGTTCAGAAATTATTGGGCAAAGGCGCTGAAACCGGAAAATATGCAATGGTATTCTGGACGCACAATGAACTAGACAAGGCATTGTACCTGCTTGCCAATGCCTGCATTACCAATCCAGATGACTATGTTTCTATCAATAACCTCGGTGCATTGCTTACCCTTTCGGGATATGCACATAAGTCTTTACCGTTACTTTTATATACTCAAAAATTTGTGCCACAAAGCAGCACATTACTTAATAACGTTGGTCAGGCTTATCTGAGCCTTGGGTATGTTGACAAAGCCAAACCGCTGCTTTTATCTGCCATAGCAAAAGATTCAACCAAAACCGAGGCATATAAGGCTATGGCGCTTATTGCACAAAAACAAGGAGACAATACCCTTTGTGGTACATATCTGGAAAAAGCTATTGCCAATGGCGATGCTACTGCCGAAAACATTAACCTGCTTAATAAGATAGCACCGGAAAAAGATCTGACTGAATACATCCGTAAGCGCTTTAAACAATTTTATAAAGATCATAGTGTTACCAAACGCTTTACTGTACCTGCAGTTCCTGCATCGTATGAAGAAGCAGTAAAACGCGACGGTGAGATTGAAACTTACTTTAGAGACTTTGATGCCACCATAAACGCAACCTATAAAACGCAAAAGGAACTGACAAAACAGTATGAAAATCAGGTACAGAATAACCAGGTTAAAAAAATGGCGCAGATGCAGCAAATGATGGCCAATGCAGGTAAGCCTGGTTTTTCAAAATCTATACAGGATATGAAAGCATCAATGAGCAATCCTTTTATGACACAAGGAGCCATTATGCTGTCAAGTATAGATAACCCGCAATTCAGCAAATCATATTACAGCCGGATGAAAACGGAAACAGGTAACAGGTTAAAAAGCGAAAATGAATTGAAACAGTCTTTAAAAACAGATTTTGACAATAAAATAAATGCGCTGGAAAAAGAAAAGAAAGGTCTGCACGATGGTGAAGGACAAGATGCAGCAAACGCACGGGCTGTGCAAATAGAAAAAGAGCTATGTAAATTAAAAGTAGACAGGCAGGCAAAATGGCTGGAGAAAATGGCTGAAATAAATAATCAATATATCCATAACATGGAAGACCTGCTTAACCAGCGCTTACAGGAATATCTTTTTTGGAACACCATAGTGATGCAATCCTTGCAAGATCCTACGGCAGTTAACTACGCAGCTTATGTTGGTTATTTAAATAACCTCAAAAGCCTTGCATATCCGCTTTTCCCTACGCATGTGGATGGAGGATTGTCAAAACCTTGTGGCGACAAAATGGACGTCAACAATTATAAAGGAAAAATACACGACTGGGAAAGAGAACACTGCGAGGTAGATTTTGGAATAGACCTTATGGTAACCGGAGCTAAAATGAACTGTGAAGGCTGGTCTGTTTACGCAGATTTTAAAGCGGGTTCATTTGCCTATGAACGTAGTGTTGATCCAGTAACCTGGCAAACCACCGGCCACAGTATTTCTGCAAAGGCTGGTAAGGATAAAGAATTTGAAATAGGTAAAATTAAAGCATCAATAGGCGCATCGGTAGAAACCACTGTAAAGTTTGATGGCAACATGAACCCTGTTGATTTAAGTGTAAAAGGCGCAGCCGGCGCAGAGTTAAGTGGCCCTTTTGGAGGTAAAGCGGGTGCTGATTTAGGCTCAGTTGAAATAAGTGTAAGTAATGGATTCAATTCAGCAGGCCCATCTATACCAGGCTTCGGCAGCGATTTTTTGAAATAACCAGTTATGTTTTGTGTTAGTGGCTAAATCTAAAAAATCATCTTTTTTAATGATTGCCCTAGGTAATTGTTCCGCCTAATTTTATATGCATAATCGAAATACAATGAAATCTATAAGCGTATTTTTTTTGTTTAACCTGATGTTGTTCATAACCAGCATCTGTTGCGCCCAAAAACAAACTTTTGATGTTGTTTCTTACTCAACACCCAAAGGCTGGCAAAAAACAGAAAATGAAGGCGGTATACAATTGTCAGTTACTGATAAAAAAACAGGTGGCTATGCCATAGCGTTAATTACAAAATCAAGAGCTACTAATGCATCGGCTAAAGATAATTTTAACGACAGTTGGGAGAGCTTGGTAAAAAAAACGGTACAGGTTACAGAAGCTCCCACCATGTCTGATATGCTTGTAGAAAAAGGCTGGGATGCGATTACAGGCCAGGCAAACTATACCGATGGAAAGGTGAAGGGCTTGGTAACGCTGATTACCGCTACCGGAAATGGTAAAATGGCTGATGTAGTGATCATGACCAATACCAGTATATACCAGGAAGAAGTTTTGGCTTTTCTAAATAGCCTGGAACTAAATGAAACTGCAACTCAACAAAGCAATACCATTAATACATCTGCAAATACAAACAGCGGTTCACTTGTTGGTGTGTGGTCTGCTAATTTACTGGAAACATCTGGTTATGCGAATGGCTATCCACAATATACCGCAGGCTATTTTAGAAAAGAATACCAATTAAATGCTGATGGCACCTACCTGTTTTTATTTAAAACATGGTCGGTATTTATGAAGACAATTTTGTTTGGTTACGAAACAGGTACCTGGTCAGCAACTGGTAATCAGTTGACCATTACACCCAAACAAGGCAAAAGTGAAGAATGGAGCAAATCAGCAAGTGGAAGGACGACTGAATGGGGAGCCAGGATAAAATCAGGAACAGGTAAATTAGAAACGATTACCTATCGGTATGAAACAAAATATTATTCGGGAAGTAAAGATTATGTGCTCATACTAAATTTCGATAAGTCGACAGGAAGGGAAGGCACGGAACAAAAACAAGCTACTTATACCAAGCGCACTGAACATCTAATTGACCTACCACCGGGAACAAAAATCAACAGCGAAGGCAAACCAGAAGCCTTACAACAAAACAATTCCAAGCAAACTACCAATAACAATTCTTCACCACTTGTCGGAAAAACATGGGAAGGTAGCAGTTCAGAAAAAATGGGATCAGGAAATATGCAAATGAACACTGGTGGATTTTTCACGAAGCAATACCAATTCAACACAGATGGAACTTACCGATTTGTAAATGTCCTTGCATCGCACTTTACGGATACCAAAACGATGGGCTATGAAACAGGAACATGGGCAGTAAACGGAAACCAACTTACCATTAATCCAACAAGTGGGCAAAATGAAGAATGGAGCAAAGTGGGCAAAACATCTAACGGTAATAGTGATGTGGGCAATCGTGCTATTAATGATACCTGGAGTAAAAAATTAAAAACCAGTACAAGAAAATTAGAGAAATATACCTACACCTTTTCTGTTGAAAAAAATGGAGATAACACTGCGCTTATAATGGAACGCAACGGAAAGACAGAGAGAGATGGCGACGGTAAAATATCATACCTCAACGAAACACCTTCTGAAAAAGGAGTTAAACTACCAAACGGAATAAAATAATTGCACTATGAAAAAGGCCATCATTATTTTATCAATTCTTCTTTTCTGCAGTAGCCTGTATGCACAAAAAATAGCCACGGCACAAGAAACACCTGTACCCTGCAATGGAGATGCAGATGGTTTGCCGGGAAAATACACCGACCATACCAATCCTAAATATCCCAGCAGCCTTAAAGGCCCTGCACCAGATAAAGCAGCCATGACCAAACAGCTCATTGCTTTTGAAAAATTAGAAGAAGCAAGCCGGGCCAATTTTCAACTTACAGGTTGTGTAGCAAGAGTGAGTTTTAGCGGAGGCGATAAAAATACTTACGTAAACATTGTACGTAACGGATATAACTACCAGTTAGGCGTTTATCAGAATGTATGCCATGTAACACAGCATATTGTAAAAACAGTAGGTGAATACCGTACAGTGTTGCGTGTAAATGTTAATCCATATTTGATAGCAGATGGCCTGCGGGGAGCTGGAGAGTTTTATCTGACAGACAGGTCAGTGCGTTATCAACTCCCGATTGACGCAAAAGAGGGTCCTGATTATGAAAAGGACAAGAAGACCAATCCAAGCCACATATCACAGTATTTTTCTGAGGGAACGCTATTAACCGGCAGGTCCAATGATTATAAAAATAAGCATGCTGATTTTTTAAAGTTGAACAATGGCAGTGGTTATGTCGAAAATTTTATGTCGGGTTCAAGAGATGACAAACCTAACCCAAAAGGGTATAAATGGATAGACAGGCATTATTTAATTACCAAACAAGGAGTTCCTTTGCTAATACCGGTTACAAAAAAACAATACCTGGAAGATTTGCTGGAATATTTTGAAATTGAAAAGGCGAATTTCTATTACAGTCTGAATGAACTCATCAAAAGGAATGCAGGTAACACCAGTGATAATGCACAGAAAAGGGCAGCGGTTTTAGAAGCAGATAAAACAGCTTACGCCAAGCTTTATGAAGACAAAAAAGCAAAAGTAAAACAACTATTGGCCACACAAAAAGAAGAATGGCTGCAAAAGCAGGCTGTAGTTGCAGCCAATAACATTACTTACGATGCCTATGAACGCTTAAATGAAATTGGTAAATTTTACGATAAAGAAGATGAGTATAGAATTGCTTTAAATGTATTAAACTCGGCATATTTTAAAACCAATACCACTCAAACATCCACCAGTCCCATTTTAATAGAAGTACAGTTCCGCTATGAAATCGGCGGCGACCATGGCTTTTCAGAAAGATTATTCAACAATTTTTTGAAAAACTATGATCTGGAATCATTAAAAAAAATGTTGAACTAAAGTTCTAACTCATGAAACGACTAACCACATTAATGATTGCTACTTTAATTACTACAGCGGCCTTTGCACAGTCTAAAAATCCAACCAATAAAAAAGAAATAAACGATAAAGTAAAGCAGGCACAACAGCAATTAGACAAGCTTACACCCGAGCAGAAAAAGATGATAGAGCAGTTGGGCATATCATCAAAAGTTCCTTCAATACCTGCGGGTACTACGGCAGCGGGTATAAATGCTGCAATAGGTGGTGATGCATTTGGTGTGCCCTCAAAAAACACCGCACTTATTGGAGCCATTCCGCAAATTACACTCACTGCTGCTATGGTTCCCACTTACGTCAAATCGCTTGTCGATTATGTGCAAAAAGGTGTTGCAGATGATACTAAAGTATTCGGGCAGCAGATGTATGCAGTTTTTAAAACCAACAAATACGATGCAATGGCCATTGGCAATGCAGCGGTTGGTTATTGGTCGTCAGGGCAACTTGAACTTGCGGTGTACCTAATTGGGCGGGCTTGTGCAGATAATGGTTCAGATGCTGATATGCTTAGCAATTTTGCCGCTATGCTTAGCATGGGTGGTGCACCGCATCGTGCCATTCCCTTATTAGAATATCTTAATAAACAATACCCTGATAACTCAACTATACTTAATAATTTGGGGCAGGCATGGTTTTACCTGGGCGAAACAGATAAAGCAAATGCTCAGTTAAACAAAGTGGTAAAGGCTTTTGCTTATCACCCGCAGGCCAGCTATACGCAATGTTTGATAGAGCAAAGTAAAGGCAATACACCAAAAGCTATTGAGAACATGAAAAATTCGCTGGCCTATAGTTATTCTTTAGATAAAGTGAACCAGTTGCGCAAGCTGGGTTATTCTGTAAAAGGCAAAGATATGCGTAAACCATTTCGTCCTGATCCCAATCCGCTTGGGCTGCAAAATTTTGTTCGCCCTGATGTACCCAATTCTTATGAACAGGAATTAAAACTTGGTGCCGACTGGGATGCGTTTCAAAAACAGGTGAATGAGAAATTGATGTCGTTGGCAAAGGAACTACTGCCCTATCAGCAAGCTGCCGCTCAAAAGGGACAGCAGTTGTATAACCAATACCAAAATGCTAAGGGCGATGTAAGTAAAATGACCACCACTGCAACACAAAATGAAAATATTTACCGGAAAACTGCCGAAAAAAACCTTCAGGAAATGAACAAGGATGGTGGCGCTGGCTATCGTTTAAAAGCTCTGAAAAAACAAATAGACGACCTGGTAAAAGATTTCATGGCTAAGGATGAAGTGCAACGTAAAAGCCTGGAAAAACAAAATAGTATCAAGGCCGAACAGGAGACAGAACTGGCCAAAAAAGGAGAAAACATTGGCTATGATAACTGTGTAGTGCAACAAAAATATAGTGAATGGGTATACACCAATTATAATAAACCATTAGAAGAAGCTTACAAAAATTATTTACACCAGTGGTACTTAAAAATTACCGAAGAATTGTATTGGAAACAATTTACACAGGAAGCATCGGTATTTGAAGCGACGAAGATTGCGGCAAAAAAAGAATGGCTGGCAGCCCTGGGCAATACAAGATATATGGCCACTAATAAATATGGCAAATGCACCACCCCTGAGAACAAAAACTCGACTTACAAATTGGCCGATTTTGATGATATGCATTGCGCATATGTATCGGTACTTGATTTCGGTGTGTATAAACAGATTGATGAATGCGGTAAAATGCGTATTGAATTTGATGCGGGCAGGCTAAGTGGTAATCTTAATTTCAAAGCAGACAATAACGGCAAAGATAAATTTGTAAAAGCCACTGTAGAAGCCACCATAATAGACAAAGAAATTTCTGTTGGCAAAGGCCCACTGCAAGTAGGCGCATCTGTAAAAGCAGGAATGGGTATGGAGATTAGCAGCAATGGTATTGAAGATGTGTATGCCACTGGCGAAGCATCAGCAAATGCCGGCAGTACAAATGTTGGTGTTAATAGTCGTATGAGTTTGATTTCAGGAAATATGAGTGGTGGCATCAGTGGATTTGGCAAATAAAAATTCAATTAAAATGAAAAATATAAAACATCAACTAAAGGGACCAATTGCATTGCTTTGTTTTATTTCGCTAATACAAACCACTATGGCACAAGACTGTAAAACCTCTGCAAACTTAGATGCCACACCCGGAAAATACCTTACCGCAGCCCAATACCCCTGGCCTGCTGCAAGAGCAGAATATTTTAATAAAATGACTACTACCGCTGATAAAGCAATGGCTAAGAAAATATTGGGTGATCTGGAAAGAATAGAGGAGCAAACCCATACGGGCTTCAACTTCACCGGCGGCAATTGGGAAAATTATTATTCTACCGAAGGCAATCAATATTTGGGTAGTGCAAAATTAGGCCAGTATACTTTCCAGGCGGCACTGTACGAATATTTCTGTGCTAAAGGAAAATTAACCCGTAATAGCGAATACAGTACCGTTTTACGGATGTATGTAAACCAATTGCGACTAACAACTTTAGACAAATTTTTATCAAGTCCTTATGGTAGCAGCTTTGGCAGTTATGATTTTGGTCTGCAATTTCAGGATTGGAAAAACCATAAACCTGCTGATGTAAACGCACAATTGATCAGTCTGTTTACTTATATGACCTGCAATAATGAGCAGCTTATTGGAGCTATCAACAACGACAACAATTATTTCCAGGATGTTGCTGATAAAGACATCAAACCGAATAACCGTAGTAATCCAGTGTATCGGTATTGGTTTGTAAAGAAAAATAACCTGCCTGTATTGGTGCCCGTAAGCCGCAAAGAATATCTACAAAGCTTGTTGGAATATTATGAAAGGGAGAAAATTCACTTTACTAAACTGGTCGCAAAATTGAATGAAGACCATGATAAAAGTGTTAAAAATTACAGTACCTGGGAAACGGATGTTGCAGATAAAGTAGCTACAGTAAAAAAAGCATTAAGCGAGCACAATGAAGAATGGTTATTGGCCCAGGCAATTGTAAATCCAGGTACCGACAACAGCCAAACCTATAATGCAAAACTACGGGAACAAACCAATTACAACCGATTCTGGAAATTTTACGACAAAGAAAAGAACTTTGGAGGGCTGTACAGATACAATCCAGAGTATTTTAAAACTTCCGCAAAAGGGGCCGCAAGTCCACAACTGATAACAGTTCTATTTCGATATGTTACCATACCCTCATCGCTACGCATGCTAAACAACTTCAGCAAAAATTTTGATGTTAAAGCATTGCAAAAAATGTTAGAATAAATAGATCAAATTTTCACTCATAAATTCAAAAAAATGAAAAGAATCATTTCAATCCTAGGTTCATTACTGTTCATAACAGCAGTTAAAGCACAAACTACCGTAGTTAAAAAAGAAACGGTTAATCCAGGCAGCAGTCAAACTACCGGCGCAGCAGCCTCATCAAAAGACCCCAAAGCAGCTGCTGTGGATCTTAAAAAAGAGGAAGCAGAAAGACTTGCAGCACAAAGAGCAGCTAAAGATGCAAAGCTTGCCCAGCATGTTGATCCTAAAAAGGAAGAAGCAGACAGACTTGCGGCTCAAAGAGCGGCTAAAGATGCAAAAGTTGCTCAGCATATTGATCCTAAAAAGGAGGAAGCAGACAGACTTGCAGCTCAAAGAGCAGCTAAAGACGCAAAAGTTGCTCAGCATATTGATCCTAAAAAGGAGGAAGCAGACAGACTTGCAGCTCAAAGAGCAGCTAAAGACGCAAAAGTTGCTCAGCATATTGATCCTAAAAAGGAAGAAGCAGACAGACTTGCAGCTCAAAGAGCAGCTAAAGACGCAAAAGTTGCTCAGCATATTGATCCTAAAAAAGATGCAGAACAAAAAGCTGCAGCAGAAAGAGAAGCTAAAAATGCCAATACACAACGCAAAGAAAACTAATGTTATTCAATAAAAACATTTATCAGCCACAGCATATTGAGGTAAAGGAAAGCCCACTTCATGGGCGTGGTGTATTTGCTAAAAACAAAATAATGAAAGGGAGCATTATAGAAAAGGCACCCGTGGTTTTCTTAACAAATGATGAAAAGGAAACCTTAAGGTTTACCAAACTATTTCATTATTACTTTTTATTAAGTGAACCCGAAAAACAGGCAGCCTTCAGTTTTGGCTATGCTTCGTTTTATAATCATTCGCCAGAAGCAAATGCCATCTTCACATTTTCACAAAAGAGAAGCACCATTAATATCTATGCTTATAAAACAATTGAGCCGGGCCATGAGATAACCATTAATTATAACGGCGAACCTGGAGATAATAGTGAAGTTTATTTTCCAAATTCAGATCAATAATGAAAACTCCACCAACAAAACAGTTGTACCTAAAGAGTATAAAAGGTAAAGGCAGAGGCGTATTTTCTACTTCAAACATTCCAAAAGGAGAAGTTATAGAAGTTTGTCCGGTTATTATTATCCCAACTAAAGAATTCTCTGAGCTGAGCCTCACCGTTCTTATGGATTATAGTTTCTATTTTAATAAAGGAGAAAATATGCTATCTCTTACTATGGGCTTTGGATCTATGTATAATCACAAGCAATATCCTAATGCAGTGTATTTACTTGACAGGGAACAAAAGCAGATGACATTTACTGCTCACGAGGATATAAAAGCACATACAGAAATATGCATTAATTATGGAGGCGATTACGCTATTGATTATGATAAATGGTTTACGGACAGAAACATAACTCCAATTTAGCAAAAAAATCATCCTTTTTAATGATTGACCGGCACCTATACCCAGACTACTTTTACCATAAAAAAAGTAAACCATGAAAAAAGTATTATTTTTCCTTTTCCTCACCCTTGGTGCAGGAGGGATGGCACAAGCACAGTTTTTGAGTAAACTCAAAGCAAAAGCAAAAGCTGCTGTAGGAAATTCAGTTGACAGATCGACTGATAAAGTTGTAGATAAGGCTGTAAGCAAAACCGCAGACAATGTTACAGACAAAACACTTAATAAAGCCGGAGAAAAGCTGAATAATCTATTTAGAAAGAAAAACAAGAAACGTCCTGATACCATACCAGCCTTAGCTCCTGATTCAACCTTAGTTCCTGATTCAAGCAAAACTGAAGTAAAACCCGAGAAACAACCATGAAAAATATTACTGATAGCAGGAGAAAAAGCCCATTTACAAGCTTCCAGGCTCAGCCTGTTCAGTCTTAACTTCACCCGAAGGCCTTTTCATTTCACCACGCCCTTTAGGTATACCAAACACCGGATTGCCATCTTTCCCGAAAGTAAACCGTTGTAGGTATACCTCTCTATTGTCCCATCCCCCATCCAATGCCGCTTTAGAATGATAATAAATCCAGTATTCACTATCATCAGGCGAAGTTGTCATACTTGCATGACCCAATCCATGCACTGTAGAAGTACCCTGAAACACAGGTTTAGAAGATTTTATCCACGAAGAAGGATTTAATGGATCTTTACCTGTTGTTAAACGAAGTTGCCCTAATTTATAATGCTCCGTCCAGGAGCCCCGGGTAGAGTAAATAACAAATACATCATTATTGTGTTTCAAAATTTGAGGCCCTTCCTGCAATACAATATTATCGCCTTTTTCCCAGTCAAGCTCCGGCTTCGATAACAATACACGTTTCCCTAGTGTCCAGGGATTTTTCATTTCAGCGATATAAAGATACTGGTCTACATCATGATGGTCATGAAGTGTTTCCCAGCCAGACCAAACGGCATATTTTTTACCATTTAACTCAAGAACAGTCATATCGATAGACCAGCAATTGTCTTTTTTCTGATCAGGGTCATCACCAGTATAGAGCCTTCCTTTATCCTCATAAGGGCCAAATGGACTATCACTTTCAAGCACTCCGGCCCGTTGCGCATAATAAGGCGCCCCTTTATGAACAGAGCCTGCATAGTAAATGTACCATTTACCATCAATATGATGAATTTCTGGCGCCCATAGGTTATAACTATTCCACTTTCCTTCAGTAGGAGTCCATACCACTTCCTTTTTTTCAAACTTGGTCAGGTATCTAGATTCAGTAACGGCAAATCCCCCTTTTTCATTAAATATTGTATAATATTTACCATTATGCTTTGTAACGAATGGATCTGCTCCCTTACGCAGTGGGTTCATAAACGTTTCTGAGACTTTACCTTTATTGGTCTGTTGAGCATTTAAGCTCAATGAAAATGTAGCTAGCAGGAAAATGATGGAAAAGATTTTGGTCATGGCGAAATACTTTGGCTAAATATACAAATTGTACGCTTAGGGACAATCCCTGTTCGTTTACGAACAGAAAAGAAAAATACAAACACACAAAACACTGACAAACAAAGTATTAATATTAATTTATAAATTGGCACAGGCTTCGCTGCTTAAAGAAAAATGGTCGGACATGTTTTATATCAATCTTAAAATTGCCCTAAGAAATCTCTGGAAACACAGAGCTTATACTATTATAAATACAATTGGCCTGTCCATAGGGATGACCTGTGCGCTCGTTATATTTCTTTTTATACGTCAATATTTAAGTGCAGATAATTTTCACCCAAATGCCGACAGGATTTTCAGAGTAGTCTCTCTGGGTAACGGTACAGATGGAAAAGTACCTATGATGGGAGTCCCGGTTCCCATGGCCAATGCACTACGCACAGACTTCCCTCAGTTAGAGAAAGTTGCAAATCTTGTACAGGGTTATCATCTGGTTGAGATTCCCGGAAAAGATGGATCTGCAAAACAATTTCATAAAGAATACGGAACTGCATTTTATACCGACCCTGCCCTTTTCGACATTTTTAATTTTCCCTGGATTGTTGGCGAGCCTGTTTCGTTAGGTGCCCCCAATCATGTTGCACTTACGCAAAGTACAGCCACGCAATATTTTGGAAGCTGGCAAAACGCTATGGGCAAAAAACTTAAGTTTAGCGGTGATGAAACTTTTTATGAGGTAACCGGAATTATAAAAGACCTTCCAAAAAACACTGATTTCCCAATTCATCTTGTAATCTCTTATCAGAACTTTGGAAATGCCTTAAGCACTCGTTGGAATTCGGTAAATATGGGCCATAATTGTTATGTAATGGTAAAACCCAATACGGATATTAACCAACTTCAAATACAGCTTAACGGATATACTAAAAAATATTACGACCCAAAAGATCCGCTTGCCAACACGCATTTATTTCAATCATTCGCCTCAATACATCTTGATGCCAAGTTTGGCAATTTTTCGCCCAAAAGATATACTTCATCACAAATTAATTCCTTAAGGATCTTAGGATCACTTATTTTATTGATTGCCTGTATCAATTTCATCAACATGGCAACAGCGCAGGCAGTTAGCCGTTCAAAAGAAGTTGGGATCCGCAAGGTATTAGGCAGCAATCGTAAACAGCTTCTGGTTCGTTTTATCGCCGAAACTTTTGTAATTACATTTGTGGCCATAACAATAGCGTGTATTGCTACTGAGATTGCGCTACCGGTAGTTGGAAATTTTCTGGGTCAGCAAATCCCATTCAATATAATTGACTTCCCCGTTATACTTATCTTTATTTTTGCACTTTGGCTTGCTGTAAGCTTCCTAGCTGGCCTGTATCCTGCCGTTTTTGTATCAGGATACAATCCAATAAATGCCCTGAAAAATAAAGTTTCTCAGGGAAATAAAGGGGCCTGGAGCCTAAGAAGTATCCTTCTGATCTTTCAGTTTACAGTAACTCTAATTTTTATTATTGGAACCCTTGTAGTACTGAAACAAATCGATTACTTCAAAAATAAATCCCTTGGGTTTGATAATCATGCCGTTTTACAGATCAATATTCCAACAGACTCAATTAGTAAAACCAGGTTCAACACTTTTAAACAAAAGCTGTTACAACGCAATGGGGTAGAAATGGTAACCTATGCATATACGCCGCCAAGTACCAGTTCTAATAATTTCACCAGTTTCTATTTCAATAATTCTCCCCAGAAAACAGATTTTCTGCTTTGCAATAAACCTGCAGATGAAGATTATTTCAAAATGTTTGGATTGAAGATGATTGCCGGAAAACCCTTATCCAAAAGCGATACAGTTAGCGGCTATATATTAAACGAAACACTGCTGCATAAACTTCATTTTAAAAACCCTGAGGATGTTCTTGGAAAGTATATTCAGTTAAACCGAAGACCATTAGCACGCATAATAGGAGTAGTAAAAGACTTTAATAACCTAAGCTTGCACGGTGATATCTCTCCGGTCATATTTTATACAAACAAAGAAGAGTATGAAAGTGCATTTGTTAAGCTTAACCCTCTTAACATGCAGGAAACGGTAAAAGAAATAGGTGCAGATTTCAATTCAACCTTTCCCGGTCAATTTTACGAACCAAGCTATTACGACGAATACATCGCCAACTACTATATTGTTGAAGAAAAAACAGCGGTCTTATTGAGTTTTTTTACATCGGTGGCTATATTTATTTCTTGCTTCGGCTTGTTCGCACTGATTTCCTTTGTAGCTGTTCAACGTACCAAAGAAATGGCCATCAGAAAAGTATTGGGCGCCACCACCATCGAACTCATTAGTACACTTAATCGGGCTTTTATAAAGATGATCATTGTAGCCAACTTAATTGCCTGGCCATTAGCATATATCTTACTCAATAAATGGTTGCAGGGATTTGCCTATAAAATAGATTTGCCAATGTTGCCTTTTATATTTGCAGGATTAGGTTCTATGGGCATTATTATATTCACTGTAGCGCTGCGTACTTATAAAATGACTACATCCAACCCTGTGGAAGCACTCAAATATGAATAAGACTTTGTTAAAAAATAATTAACAAAATAATATTAAATTGCAATAACCAAATAAACGCCTCACATGATCGGACACCTAAAACTCACAGTTCCTTCAACAACAAGAACAATTTCGACTTTCGTAATTACTGCCATAATTCTTCTTTGTATTTATATTGCGGTTTTTCAACCATGGTATAATAGTTTTAAGATACACACTCCTACGCTTTTAATGGCAGGCACATACAGTCTACTTGCCCTAAAAAATTTATGGCTTGATACCAGCAACATGAATTGGACCCGAATCTTATTCCCTGGTGTAATAATCCTTATCGTTGGTATTTCGGCTTTCGGAATATCTAAACTTCAAAAAATTTATTACTCTTATGAACTGGCAAATCATGGCCAAACGGTGGTTGCAAAAGTAGATATAGTAGGAACGCATGACTTTAATTTCTTTGATGGTCACAAAAACTACGCCGTGGTCAGATACAAATTCAACAACAAACCTCTTTACAAAGAAGTAGATAACAAGGGGCAAAAGCTTATTAAAGGAGAAACAATAATGCTCAGACTATCAACTCAACACCCACATATTATTGAAGTTGTAGACATTATTTCCTTTCTCCCTTAAAATTCACGATCTAAAGTTTAGGTCAGGTTACCCTAACTTCCTGTCAGATATAAATGGCACAATCGGATAAATGTAAGTCTCCATTTTTACACCCAGTTTCTCCGGAGATGAACCTACAAAAACAGACTTTTTACCTTTTACTTTAATTTTGCCATTATGTTCTATTTCAATCATTGCCCATAATGGATCTTTATATGGCGCTGTATATTTGATGTAAGGCTTAGCCTTATCAATCTCTGCAGAATACCTAATCTCTTTATAATCATCGCCCAACCAGCTGTAAGATGCACTATTGATCTGCACGTAATGGATATCATTAATATGATTGTAATAGTCCTGATGATGGTGACCACTAATCACCAGAATAACTTTTTGTCGGCCCGCTTTCTCGTTGGCCTGCTCAAAAGTATAACGCAGCAAAGTACCATTTTCCAATCCACCTGAATCATTGTCTATTCCCTGATGGCAAAAGATAACAGTTGGAAAAGAAGTTGCATCCAAATCTTTTTTCAACCATTCTAATTGTACCTGAGAAATATATCTTGCATATCCTTTCGGACGATCCGGGCTTTCATTGTGTTCATTTCCATCCAATACTACGAAATGAAAGCCATTTTTATCAAATGAATAATACTTGGCATTGGCTTTCCAGAATTCAACTACCTGATCGCGTGTATACCCACCATCGTTATCATGATTACCAATAACATGGTATTTATCGCCTTTAAATTGGTTCCAAACGTCTAACAATGGAGCATTGGCTTGCTTAGGGAGACAAAAATCGCCTCCTTGTATAATAAAGTCTGGTTTTTCTGCATTCATTTCTTTGATAAATGCCGACAAACGATCAATTCCATCGTGCATAATATCATGATGAAGATCAGTGATCATTCCAATCCTGATTTTTTTATCTGCTGGATTTAATTCAGGGTATCGGGCAAAAAGCAATGTACCACCGGCCAGCCCTGTTGTTTTTAAAAATTCTTTTCTGTCCATTTCTTGTTTTACTATTTAGAACTCTTGTTTCAAAACGTCATAAATATACAAATACTAAACAAATATTTAATATTTATATCCTTGTTGATATATAAATCCTATTAAAACTATAAATTGCTTATAGCAAGTCCTCACATGATTCACACATTCTACACACATCCTTCACAAAAAGGTACCTGTTTGTGTATTTGGTGTGAAGGAGGTGTGAAGAAATGCTAATCTTGTGAAGAACCATTTAACCAAATGGTAACTTCAGACATTAATTACTTAACAATAAGAATTATATTATTGCTATTTTTAATAATATCTCTAAAGTTTCACCATGTCAGACAGAAGAATTTTCCTTAAAGGCAGCCTTGCAAGTATATTACTAGCAGGCCTTTCAAAGAGTGTTTTGGCCTTAGCGCCAAAAATGCATACCAGTTTACCTATGGGTGCAAAGGCAAAACTGCGCTTTGCCATTGCATCAGACGGTCATTACGGACAGCCTGACACGGAGTATAAAAAAGACCACGAAAACCTTGTTCAATGGATTAATGAGGCACATGATGCTAATCCACTTGATTTTGTAATCATTAATGGCGATTTGGTTCATGACCAGCCTGAGCTACTTACTGAAGTAAAAAAGAATTACTTTGATAAGTTCAAAGTTCCATTCTATGCTATACCGGGCAACCATGATCATGCCGATGCTTCCATTTGGAAATCTGTTTTTGGTTATGAAGACAATTACTCATTTAAAAAGAATGATGTTGGTTTTATCCTTGCCAATACATCAGATACAAAAGGAAAATACATATGCCCCGACAATGATTTTTTAAAACGAGAGCTGGAAAAATTTAAAGACTTAAAAACAGTACTGATAGTTTTACATATACCTCCACATTTTTGGATACCAGAAAGCCCCTTTGTTGATTGTCCCGAAACAATAAGCCTGTTGCATAGCTACGATAATGTAAAGGCCGTTTTTCATGGGCACGACCATAGCCTGGATGCTGTATTTTACACCAACAAATTGCCTCATTTTTTTGATGCACATTTTGGTGGTAATTGGGGCACGCAATACAAAGGATATAGAATTGTTGAGGTTAACGAGGCAGGTAAATTAACTACCTACCAGGTCAATGCAAGCAAAAATCCGATACTCAATACCACTACATTTTAAAATTACTGATCTGATGGGGGTGGTATATCTACCCCCCATTGTTCATTTGGCTTTGCTCCCATTATCAATACCATCTTGCCACCTTTCATCAGCTCATCTCTGTACAGCCAACAATTATTTAGTGGCTTACCATTAAATACTGCCGATTGCACATAAACATTTTGTGCTGATGTATTCCTGGCTTCAATAATTAAACTCTTTTTGCTTCCCAAGGTAATTGTTACTTTTTCGAAAAGCGGACTGCCCAATTCAATTATAGGTCTGAGATCGGTAAAGCCCTTTACATCAAACAAACCTAAAGCCGACATCACATACCACGAACCTAATTGCCCCTGATCTTCATCTTGCCCGTAGCCATAACCATGAATGGTTTCTTTACCATAAAACTCGTCGCAAATGGCTCTTGTCCATTTTTGGGTAAGCCAAGGCTTGCCAGAGAAATTAAACAGCCAGCTAACATGTAAATTAGGCTGGTTACCATGGTTATAAATTGACTTTACGCCTGCAAAGGCATCTATTTCTTTGCCACCACCAAAACTGCTTTTTTGAGCAATGGTAAAGATGCTATCTAAACGGGCATTAAATTGGGTTTTACCCATTTTAGCTATTAAACCAGCAGGATTTTGGGGTATATAAAAAGTATATTGAAAAGAGTTACCTTCCTGAAAACCTCGCCATGGCTGGTAAGGATCAAATTTATCTATAAATGAGCCGTTAGCTTTTTTAGGCTGTATTAATTTGTTTTCAGGGTTGAAAAGCAGTTTCCATCCATTCGATTTGTTAATCAATGCCTGATAGTCTTGGTTTTTACCTAAAGCTTTGGCCATTTGTGCCGCAGCAAAAGCACTGAAACTATATTCAAGCGTATGCGAGGCCGAAAAATTAGACGCTAAAGAATCAGTTTCCTTTTGTTCAAAGGGCACAAATCCACGTTCAACAAATTGCTTGGTATCCATTTTACCTGAGCCCTCAATTCTGTTTTTCCATTCAAGATCATTTGCCCTTACAGCCTTATAAGCTAAATCTACATCGTAATCTCTGATTCCTAAATTATAAGCAGCAGCAATGGTTAATCCTATAAAATTTGTTCCTACACCAGATGCAAACTGACCGTTGGCAATGCCATCGCCAAACCAGCCTCTGTGTTTGTAAACCTCTAAATGGGTTTGTACAAAATCCTGGTATCTGTTGGGATAAGCAAGTGCCCACAGTTGGGTAAGGTTCCAAAAAGCACCCCATATGGCATCTGTATTATAGAAATTATATTTGGGTTTTCCTTTTTCATCCAGCGGCATCTGGCCTATTGTTCCACCAAATTGGGGAAATGTTCCACTTACGTCGCTTGCAGTTCCTCTGCCCAACAACCCATGAAACAAACCCGTATAGAACTTTACTTTATTACCTTCATTGGCTCCTTCAACATAAATTTTACCCAATTCCCGCTCCCACACTTTTTGTGCATTTACCTTAGCCTGACTAAATGAAACGCCTGTTGCTTCGGCTTCAAAGTTCTTTTTAGCATTTTCTGTTGAGGTATAAGACAACCCAACTTTCATTTCTACAACAGCCTTATTTGCTGTGTTGTACTCCAAAAACAAACCCGCTCCTTTGCCTTTTGCCGATGCACTATTTTTATTAACTCCCTGGGTATTAAATGAACCAACGCTTGTGGGCTTTTGACTTGTTTCGCCCCAGAAATACATGGTGATCTGACCTTTCGGATCGTAAGTTTTAATGTATTTGGGGTATGTGGTTACAAAGCCTTCAAAATGAGTATCGTCAATCATACGCACTGAAGCATCCCTTACCTCATCGCTTTCGCCCTGTTTATTTCCGATATCAAGAATAACTCTCGACTGATCATTTTCAGGAAATGTATATCTATGAAAACCAACATGTTCTGTTGCTGTAAGTTCTGCAGTTATGTTATAATCATCTAGCAGCACTTTATAATAACCAGGTTCAGCTATTTCATTTTTATGATCGAAATGAGAACGATAACCATCCTCCTTGCCTTCTAAATCGCCGGGCTTCACTTTTAAAGGCCCATTGGCAGGCATAAATGAAACTCCTCCAATTTGCCATTCATGGAAATGAACAAAGCCTTCTATAGAGGAGTGCCGGGTATCGTAACCTACTGCTTCCCAACCTGATTTATTGCCGTAATGGCCATTGGTTGATGGCGCAAGTTTTGCCATACCATGAGGTAAGGCTGCCGGGGTAAAAAAGAACCAGCGACTATGAGCTGTACCAATACCCGAATTCACATATTTTAATACGCTCTCTTTCTTAACCTTGCAAGAAGACAATACGCCAACAGCTACAAAAGCTGCCAGTACGATGTTAAGATCTTTTCTCATCCCAAAATGATTCAATTTCTTCTAATGATTTTCCCTTAGTTTCTGGCAGTAGCTTGTATACAACAAAAAAGGCTATTAAACAGAAAAAGGCAAATACCCAGAAGGTTGCCGGCGTACCGGCCTGTTTTAATAGTATTGGTGTAAGCTGCCCCATTATGGTATCGGCCACCCACATCACCATTATACTAACGCCCAAAGCCTTACCTCTGATGTTTGTTGGAAATATCTCTGACGCGACTACAAATTTTAATGGCCCTATTGAAAATGCAAAACAGGCCAGAAAAAGTGTAACGCTAATAATTAAGAATATACTTGTTGTAAGACCCAGGTAAAACATAAAACCTGTAACTAATAAGCTTATGGTTGCTCCAACGGTACCGATCAGATAAAGCGGTCGTCGGCCCCAATCATCAACTTTCCAAATGGCAATTAAGGTAAATATCATGTTGGCTACACCAAATATGATTTGCCCCAGAAATGAGTTGCTTAATGCAATTCCGGCATCATTTAAGATGGAAGGACCGTAATAAATGATGGCATTGATACCGCTAAATTGTGAAAACAAGGGCAGTAAAATACCGAGCAGCATGGCCTTTCTTAATTTAGGTGATAGTAATTCTTTATAAGAGCCACTTTCGTCATGTTTCTCACCCGTTAAGGCTGCTTCTATAGCTTCTACTTTTCCATTATTGATCTTTTTTAAAATGGCCAACCCTTCCATACTACGTCCTTTTCTTATTAGCCAGCGTGGGCTTTCGGGCACAAAAAACAGTCCTATTAAGAACAGTAAGGCAAGCAAACCACCTATACTAAACATACCACGCCAAATTTCTTTGATGTAAACAAGATCAATTATTCCTGACATTGCAGTGTGGTGTTCCGAATAATTCAATAACAATGAGTTGGTTATGTAAGCCATTAAAATCCCTGCAGTTATAGCCAGCTGATAAAAGGTTACCAATCTGCCTCTGATAGCTGCCGGCGATATTTCTGAAAGATATAATGGTACTACAATAGATGCTATACCAACGCCAATACCACCTACTAACCTGGAGGCGATTAACCAATTAAGAGAGCTTACTAAAGAACAGCCCATTGCCGAAAAAAGAAACAAAACGGCTGAAAGGAATAGTAATTTTTTACGCCCCAGCCTATCACTTAAATCTCCGGAAAATGAAACTCCAACAATACAACCCACCAATGCCGACGATACAAACCATCCTTCTTGTAAAGGGGTTAAATTAAATTGCTTCTCTACAAATGGTAATACTCCTGATATTACCGCCATATCAAAGCCAAAAAGTAGCCCTCCTAAAGATGCGACCAGGGTTATTAAGCCCAGATAGGTTTTATAACTGTTGTTCATAATGCTCGGTTTATAGTTGGTTAGGTGCTGAGTTTAAGATTAGGTTTATATTTCTATATCATGTTTAAGAAAGGCTTTAATTACTTTGGCCCTGCCTTGCCCATGGTTTATTAGTCTATATTTTTTGGTAGCTGCAGGAATAATAAATGTTTCGGCATAATGGAATGTATTGGTTTCATTTTCTTCAATTTCTACCGAAATAGAAGTCCCCTCTACAAGCATCAATACGTGGCATCTGTCTTCTGTTTCAATAACAAGTTCTGTATCGAACTCTATACGGTGAACATCGTAAAAATGTTCCTGATGCGTTGGCAAATGCAATATTTCCCAATCAGCCCCCCGATCAAACAATACCTGTTTAGCAATTAATTCTTTTGGTACCTGCTCTCCTTTTCTTTCGAATTTTAAATTATTGAAAGCGTGCTCTATGTTAATTGGCCTTGGTTGCCCATTAAGGTCCAGAGCTAACCAATCGTACATTTTAAAGGTAAAAATATATGGAGTTGCACTAATTTCGAGCACCATATTGTTTACCCCGGAACTGTGCACAGTACCATTAGGGATTAAAAATAATTCGTGCTTACGCGAAGGAAAACTGCGCACATATTTTTCAACTAAAATCTCTTGTTTTTTAAGCTGACTAGTTTCTAAGGCTTTTCTGAACTCCTGAGGCTCTATATCTTCCTGAAAACCCAGGTAAACTTTTGCTCCTGGTTCGCAATCTAAAATATAGTAGGTTTCATCCTGAGTAATGGTTTCACCAAATTTCTCTCTGATGTAAGATTTAGATGGATGACACTGGATGGACAGGTTACCTCCTTTAAAGGTATCCAAAAAATCGAACCTGATTGGGAAATAGCTGCCAAACTGATCAGCATGTTTTCCTAATATGGCTTTATATTCAATAGTCATTAAAAGATCAAATGAGATTTCGAGTAAATTCCCATCACTCTCTAACACAACACCGTTCTCTGGTGTAATTAACTCAAATGACCATGCATAATTAACTTCTTTAGTGTTCAGGCCATTAAGATGGTCTTTAATCCACTGTCCGCCCCACGATCCGCTTTCAAACCACGGCCTGGCACGCAAAACAGAATGGCTAAGTTTATTCAATCCTTCTGTAAGGTCGGCTTTAAACAACCAGTTAGGCCTGCCCACTCTTTGCCCATCGGCAACTATAGCAACTTTTTCAAGTATTTCTGTTCTATGCTGATTTAGTACTACCCAATCAACAAAATAGAACCGCTTGTACATTTTAAATGCCTTGTTGGGAGCAGTGCTTCCAAGATTACTAATTGATCCGGCCCGCATGCGGTATTGTATTTCATTTTTGGGAATATCAAAATACACAACCGGAGCATCCCAATTGAGTAAGCCGGCACCAATACCAATTACGATATTAATATCTGCCTGATCGTCTTTTTTTAGAGCTAAAAACTCATCCAGATTAAAGAAATCTTTTAAACCAAGTTCAGTTCTAAAACCCCACACATCTTCTTCACCACCCAAAAATGGCTTAACCATTTCTGTTACCTCATCCTCACTTTTAAAGTAGTCTGTTGTATGGTGCCATTTTACAGAAAAACCATTTTCTTCAAGCTTCTTTTGAACTTCCTGCTGAATGTCGTTAAAAAATATACCGCCATATCCGTCTATAAGTACATTTTTCTGTTCGATAATCCATGCCACCAATGTGCCAAAGCCATTGTGTATTTTACCTTTCCCTAATTTGTGATAAGGTATTGGGTTGTAATCATTCTTTTCTGTGGAGTTTTCATATATATGTTGCTGCAACAAAGGCTGCATACTATTTCTCCATTTTTCTTCGCTCATAGTTTTGCTAGTTTGTATTTTATCATTTCCTCTAGCCTCAGAAGCTTCAATCATATTTTCAATAACAATTTATTTATTAAGAATCAAAAGAATGTACGAACATAAAATATTATTAAAAACAACCTTAATACACCAAAAAAGGCAATTCACTATAAATAATCTTTTATGCAAGAATCAAACATGTACAAACATAATGATTTAATAATCCAATACAAATATATTTTCATAATATTGCAATTGAGAAATACATACATAAAGGCCAACTTTAAAAGCCGCATATTACTATGAAATTAACACTCAACCATAAAAGCCCGGTTCCTCTGCACATACAGGCAGAAGAGTTGTTACGTAAAATGATAGCCGATCCTCAATTTCAAAATGGCAAACTATTGCCAAATGAAATTGACCTTGCCAATCAGCTGGCTATTTCGCGCACTACGCTTCGTCAGGCATTAAATAAACTGGTTTATGAAGGATTATTAATTCGTAAAAAAGGTGTTGGCACCAAAGTAGCAGACGCCATGATTAGCTCTAAATCTGTAAACTGGCTAAGCTTTTCTCAAGAGATGAAAGCTAGAGGTATTCCTATCAGAAACTTTGAACTGCATGTAAGCTGGATTTATCCGGAAGAAACAGTTGCAAACTTTTTTAATATCAAAACTGATCAGAAGATTTTAAAGCTAGAACGTTTAAGAGGACGACCAGAAGGTCCATTTGTATACTTTGTTTCTTACTTTCATCCCCGCACAGGATTAACTGGCGAGGAAGATTTTAAAAGGCCCCTTTATGATATACTGGAAGCAGATTACAATATCATTTCTGAATTATCTAAGGAAGAGATCAGCGCAAAGGCTGCTGATAAATTCATTGCCTCTAAACTGGAAACAGAACCTGGCAGCCCTATACTATTCCGCAAACGGTATGTTTTTGATCAGGCAGATCGCCCGATTGAATACAATCTGGGTTACTATAAGGCCGACAGCTTTGTTTATACTGTAGAAAGCAGAAGGAGCTCTTAATTTGGCTTAGAAGCCATATTTAATTCAAGTAATCCTCCTTTAACTATATCTTTAAAACTAATGTAGTTCTCTTTTAACAGGACTCCATTAAGTTTTGCAGACTGGATATAAATATTCTGTACTGAATTGCTATGCGCTTTAATTACAAACTCTTTTCCCTGATAATAGCTGGAGTTTAGCTTGATCCTTATTTCATTAAATATGGGGCTGGTAAGGTCTATTCTTAAATCTGGCGATGTGCCACCATTCATTTCAAAAAGACCAATAGAGCTTGTAACAAACCAGGCTCCCATCTGTCCCTCATCCTCGTCGCCATTCCAGCCAACATACGGAGAATCATCGTAAAATGTGTTTAGCAATTTCCTGGTATAATATTGTGTAAGGCTGGGTTTACCGGCATAATTAAACAAGTAGGCAGCTTGCATGTTAACCTCGTTCCCGTGGTTAATGTAATATTCGGCAGACTGACCTTCAGTACGGTCCAGTGCATGGGCAGCAAATTTTGCAGGTTCAGATTTTTCAAATCCGGTTGTTATCCTTTTAAGGAAATCATCTTTATTAACCAGTTTTACTAAACCTGGGATATTATGGGGCACATATAAAGAGTATTGCCAGGAATTTCCTTCTACAAAATGCTTTACTGAAAAAAGATCAAAATCAGGATCGAAAGTACCATCTTGTTTTCTAGGTTTTACATATTTAGTAATTGGATCAAACACGTTTCTCCAGTTCTCTGACCGCTTCATAAAAAACTTGTAATCCTTTTCCTTTTTCAGAAACTTTGCCATTTGAGCTACACACCAATCATCGTAAGCATAATCTAGGGTTTTAGAGGCAGCACCTTTTTCTAAAGGAACATAACCAAATTTTGCATAGTCGCTTATTTTTGGATTGCCAGGATACCCACCACATAATCCTTCGGGCTCAACTTCTACATTCTTTTTCATGGCCTTAAAGGCAATATCAGCATCCTTTTTTACAATGCCCTTTAAGTAAGCACTTGTTATTAATGCCATTTCGTGTGACCCCTCCATAATTCCGGAGTACTCTATACCTGCAGGACCTTTTGATAGCCATCCGGTTTTTTCATACATCTCAAGCTGGGTATCTACCACTTCGCTAACTACATCAGGAGCAGTTAATGTCCACAACAAATTCAGGTTCCAGAATGTATTCCAATATGCATCTCCACCAATCATTGCTTTTCTTTTTCCTGATAGCTGCTGCTCATTTTCGCAGGCATCCATATACTTGCCATTATTATCGCTCATGATCATTTTACCGGTAAAACACCGGTAAAAATTAGTATAGAATTTTACTTGATCTGTTTCTGTTCCTCCGCTAACCTCTATTGTTTTTAAAATATTGTTCCAGATTGTCCTGTTTTCTTTAACCAGTTTATCAAAGTCCCAGTCAAATCCTGAAGATTCTGTTTCCAAATTATTCCTTGCCTGATCAGTGCTCACAAAAGAAATCCCTGTTCTGATGATTACCTGTTCCTCCTTTAATGTTGGAAAGGTTAGGTAAGCACCAACATCCTTACTTCCCTTTACCTCATTGTAATTACCAATTTCTTTGCCATTAACCCAGCCATGGAATTTTTGAAAAGGTTTGCTAAACTGCATAACAAAATGAAGTGTATAGTTATTAAAATTTGCGGAGGCCGACTTCGCGTAACCTTGTATTTCTGAGCTGCTTACTTTAGTGATTACAGCATCTGTAAGGTCATATCCATATTCAGCAGGGATGCTTAAACTTACCATCACCCTATTCGTGCTATCCTTTTGAAAAGTATATCGCTGGTAGCCAACCCTCTCAGTAGATGTAAGTTCGGCCTTTACCTTAGGATCTAAAAGAAATACTGAGTAATAGCCTGGCGATGCCTTTTCATCTTCGTGCCGGAAGCGGGAATGATAGCCTGCGCCCGCACCTTTAAAAGGATCATCTGGTAAGCCTGCACTTAGCGTTAAGTCGCCATTGGCAGGCATGGTTAGCAATCCGGCCATTGTCCATCCATGTAAATGGCTAAAACCATGTATGCTTCCTATTGAATATTCATAACCTCCTTGCCATACTCCGCGCTGGTTATCGGGACTTAATTTAACCATTCCATTTGGCCTGGTAACACCTGGAAAAAGCATCCATCTGGAATTAGAAGTTCCAATAAATGGATCCACATAATCAACAGGCTCTTTCTGTTGTGCATGTACCGATACAGAAAAAGTAAGTAGTATAACTAATGTTTTAAAAATTTGATACTTCATATAATAACTAAAGTCCCCAGCTTTTATTTGGTTGAGGCCCCATATTTAACACAAGCTTACCTCCCTTTAATAATTCACTTGCAGGAAATTTAAAAGACTGCAAAGTTTTACCATTAAGTGTTGCGCTTTGAACATATTTATTGGCTCTTGAAACATTTGGAGCTTCGATAATAAAGCTTTTACCACGGCCATACTGTTTGCCTAAATCTATGGTTACACTAGAAAAAAGCGGACTACCTATTTCATATACCGGATCTGTACTGCATCCTCCATCAGTTTGAAAAAGACCTAGCGAAACCATAATAAACCATGCACTCATTTGCCCCTGATCTTCATCGCCGAGGTAGGCATTTGCAAGTTCATAACCGTAATAACGATCTATTATTGACCGGCTCCATTGCTGTGTAAGCCATGGTTTCTTTACCCAGTTAAATAAAAAGGCAAAATGCATAGATTGCTGATTACCTTGAATAACGGGATAATCCCAATACTGATCGCCGGGGGCATTATAGCGCAGTTTATTACTTTCGCCAAAGCCCCACGACAAACGCTCTATAAATTTATCTTCGCCAATTTCTTTTGCCAGAGCTGGTACATCCTGAGGAACAAAATAAGTTAGTTGCCAGGCATTTCCTTCTACATAATGTTCATTAGCACCGGATTTGAAGGGATCGAAATCAGGGAACCAGCTACCATCTGATTTACGAAGACGTGCATACCCTGTTTCTTTATCTATCACATTTTTCCAATAATTGGAGCGGAGTGCAAACTCATTTGCTGCATCCTTTTTACCTAGCGCTTTTGCAAATTGAGAAACTGTCCAGTCATCATATGAATATTCCAGCGTATTTGAGAACCTTCCTTCATCATAAGGAACATATTTATGTTTTAAGTAAGTTACCAGATCTCTGTTACCAGCGAACCCAAGCCCTACTTTTTGAGCAGGTGTAGTTTGCATTTTATACACCGCATTAAAGGCCTTTTCTGAGTCGAAATCACGAATACCCATTTGATAGGCACCCACAATGAGTGGAATCTCGTGCTCAGCCACCATTACCGGGACATAATTCATTCCGGCTGGTCCTTTTGCCAGCCAGCCATTTGCATCGTACATCGCCAACTGAGATTTAACCCATTTAGACGACCACTCTGGCGTAACAAGATTCCAGAACTGATTTAGGTTCCAAAAGGTATTCCAAAATGCATCACAACCTAACGCCAATGCTTTAGGATCCTTTAACTGCTGAATTTTTTGTGTTGCATCAACCCAGCGCCCATCAGTATCACTCCAGGTATTTCGACTTGCAAGAGCACGGTACATGTTACTATAAAACCTTACTTTTTCACGTCTATCATTTGTATTAATAGTTAGCCTGTTCATTAACTTATTCCATACATCACGCTGCCCGTTTCGTACTTTATCAAAACTCCATCCATATGGTTTTGCAACTTCGTCCTCTAAATTCTTAGATGCATTCTCTAAACTTACCAGAGAGATTCCCGTACGTACCTGTACCACCTGATTAACTCTGGTATCAAACTCGACATAAGCACCTGCATCTTTAACTGAACCCGCATTTACAATATCTTTATCGCTGATATCGTCGTTAATCCAGCTTCCAAACTTCTTAATTGGCTGATCAAATTCAATAACAAAATGAATTTTATAATCCTGATTTACATCACCCGACCACGCGTTTGGAGTAAACTGCCTTGTTACACCTTCTAAACGGTAATTACTAACCTTGCGCAAAGTAACATCCTTTAATTGATATGCATATTCAGCCGGAATCTGCAAGTCAATCATTACTCTCGAATTTGCTGCTTTTGGATAAGTATAACGCTGAAATCCGCATCTGGTAGTTGCTGTTAGTTCTGCTTTAATATTATAATCAGTTAACATTACCTTGTAATAACCAAGAGGTGCTTCTTCAGTTGATTTATCGATCTGAGAACGGTAGCCATCTTCTTTTTTTCGTTGGTCGCCAACCTTAATTTTTAAAGGCCCGTTAACAGGCAACATCCCCAGTCCAGCCATAGTCCATTCATGAATGTGACTAAAAACGCCAACACTTTCAAACGTTGGATCATAACCGCCAGACCATCCTGCATTCTGATTATCAGGACTTAATTTAACCATGCTAAAAGGCATCCAGGGACCTGGTGCTATCATCCAGCGCGAATGTGCAGTCCCCATTTTGGTATCTACATAATCTACCGATGTAAATAACTTCTGCTTAGCTCGTTTAACAGTCCCGCGTTCCATTAGTACATTATCACTAAAAATCTCATAATTGCTTATTTTTTCTGACTTTACTGCAGGCATAGGCACTTCAAACTGATATCGGGCAGTATCCAAATGCTCTTTAAAAATTTGTTTTCCATCCAGCTTAACAGTAAGTACAGGTTGTCCTGACAGGTGTTGTGCATCTACCAATAAAGGTTGAAATCTTTTATCACCCTCCTCTATCTCATAATTTGCAGCCTTTACATTTCTTAAAAAAACACGATCAACAGAAGTTAGCTTTACGCTTTTTGGCCCTTCTAATTTAACTTGATCAAACACCATCCACGAACCATCAAGTGAGGTTAGCAGAATCTCATTTCCGCCTTTACGTATCGCCTCAGATTTAAGTGGAATTTCAATCTTATACTCTTTAGCTCCTTTCAACTCTCCATATACTACATCACTTGCTTCAGCTTTAGGCAATTGCCTGATAAAAGATTTTCCATTTACAGTAACCTTAAATAGTGGTGGTAAATTGCCTTGATAACCAACCAGATCTACTACAAATTTCCAATCGCCTTGTTTTGGAACATTTGCTAAACCAAAAAGTATGTTTGCATTGTTAGTTCTTAAACCAGATGTTCCACCGGTACCTCCCCAACCATCCTGGGCTCCGGGCAAAACATATGGCCAATCCTTTTCCGTACTGGAAACTCCTACCAGATAGAAACGGTCTTCCCATCCAAAATCATGATTCAAAAAATGTTTATATCCGGATGGTGCAAGTGCCATTCCGTCACTTTTATTATCGGCCTTCCCTATTTCCCAAATCACTTTCATTTGTGCATTGGCAACCGTTGTAATTATAAAACAAAGTACAACTGTTAAAGCAGTCCTAATTATTCTCAGTTTAATTACTTCCATATCTACCTATTAACTTTATGTTGCAACTCTGTAATGGCCGACCATAAAACTCCTGCCTCTCCTCTAAAACTAGATGATCCTTTTGGCTGGTTGTCAGGCGTATACCATTCATAAAATCCTTTATTCTTTAACACCCTTTGCAACATTGGCTTTATTGCTTCATTTGCCTCATCTAACAGGTCATATCGAATAAGTTGTGAAACCATTCTTCCGCCAAACCATGTCCAGTCTCCGCCATTTTGGTAAGAATATGGCCCCATACCAGCATTTTTGAAATAGCCTTGTGGATATACCGGATAAAGAGTTAGCCCAATTGTAGATGCGTTTGCTTTTTTAACATTATCCTGCATCTTTTGGTAGGCTGCTTTTACTTCTTTCTTGCTTAACAGACCTGCTTCAATTGCAATAGCCGTTCCGCCATGATAATAAATCTCTGATTCATTAAATGACGCAGGAAATGGAGAGCCATTTAAATAAATATGTGGGATAAATTTCTGCTGCTTATCGTCCCAAAGATATTTTCTGATATTTTTTTCAAAACTGCTTTTAACTCCCTTCCAATATTGCTGATCCTTTGTTGATAAGCTGGCCATATTTACAAAGTCATTAATGGCAATTACAAACATTGCATTATCATAAATATCAATTGTTCTGTGTGAATTTGAGTCTAATACTACACCCCAGTCATGTTCAGGCTGAACATCTCCCCAGTCGGCAGTTGTTGCGCCCCACAACAATCCATATTTCTTCTCAAAACGTTGTTTAAGCAAAAAATCCATCGCTTGCTCCAAACGCTTTTGCACAGTTACGCCATCAATGGTTTCAGTAAGTATGGTCTTATCACCTGTCCCCTTAATATATTTGGCAACTGCCTGAATTAACGAGGTTTCCTGATCTGTTTCTACAGTGTTTTTATGACCGGCATAATTTGGAGCAAGCTTGGAATGATAATAGTTATAGGGCACATTTCCATTTTTTACAGGAACATATCCGTCTAAAATACCTCCATCAGGTTGCTGAAACTGAAAAAATGTTATCAGGTGCTTTTTTATAATTGCCTTATCATTAACCTTACACGATAAATCAATGAATGTATTAAAATCGCGAATCCACACTTCTCCGTAACCATCGCCTGCAGTAAAGCCGCTTTCAATTAATTTTTCGGCCATTGTTTTTACTGAGTCTGCTATTATCTTAACAGACTGTGCTTTGCTAGTATTTTGTTTATTTGGCAACTGCTGGCTATAGGTGAACTGAGTGCTAATTAAACCGGCAAAGCATACTAGTGCTATTTTTTTTACATTCATTGAGTTGATTATTTGTGTGTAGTAATTAAAGTGTTCAATTTAGTTAGAAATTAATGTTCCTTAGTGTAAAAAGTAAATTCACCCAGAGCCTGAAAAGAACCATTACCCCAATTTGAAAGTACTTTAATACGTATAAAACGAGTTTTTGGAGTCCCGGCGGGCATAATAAACTCTTGCCCGGCTGCTGCTGCTGCAACGTCTTCGTCGGTATTTGTCCCAACCGGAGATCCTGAAGGCTTAATGCTTTCGCAAGTCCTTAGCAATGTCCAACTTGCCCAGCTTCCATCCGCAGGAGGGTTATTACTTCCCCAGATTTCAAATGACTTAACGGCCTCAAGGTTAAAAATCCTATCCTGAGGCATCCAGTATTTAAACCTGTTTATTCTGTTAGAAACTCCGGTATCAAAAGTAAATGATACGGGTAGTGGTTTACCTGGCTGAGTTGCGAAGCCATTACCTGTATAGGTATCATTCCATAATGAAGGCATTAACCAACCGAACCCTCCTTCGAGAACATCTGTTGGAAGAATTTTTTCTGAGAATCCCGATTTTGGCAATTGCCTTTCATATTCAGGAAGCTCTACAGTTGAATAGTCCTGAGTAAATGTATCAAACGCATTGCTATCCGGCAGAAAAACCGATCTCCAGGAGAGTAAACTCTTATCCATGTAATCAGCAATTTCTGTGCTCATTGCATCCCCTGATACCTTTTGTATTACTTCTACTCCCTTACTGTTTTTATATTTCAATTCTATTTCCTTTTCGCCCGTTAAAGGCGAAAACCAATTGATCAGCACGTTTCCGTTAGCGGCCTGGGTTAATGATTGAATATTACGGTTAGCTAAAGTGCTTGCATAATTTTCGCCATACACATTTCCTGAGCCATGCCTAACTACTGATATATTATTTTTACTGTTATAAGTATACACATCAAAATTATACACTCCTTCATTCAGGTTTTCAATAATCATATCAACAGTATCTGTTGCCTGTTTTCTTACCACATTTGCTTCTGCAGAATCGGCGCGATTATTCCAAAATACACGTATTTTGGCTATAGAAGGATCGCTGCTTAGGGCTAATCTTAATCGCACCCGCTGGTCTCCTGATTGAACAATCACAGAATCAATTCTGGCAGGGTAAGTAATTTCTCCACCAGCTGTATATTTTTTATAATCATCTTCTTTTGTACATGAAATAACAAACAAGCATGTGGTTGCAAGAAAAATACCGGTAAAATATTTTATAGTTTTCATAATTTCTTTAATCATTATTTATAGTTCTATTGCATCTATTATTCAGGTGCTCCCCACATATATATCTCATTAAAATTCACATACGTTCCATCAGACCAATTTCTTAAAGTTTTAAACCTGATATATCTCACTTTCGGTACATTCAATGGAAATGTAATTGTTTCTCCGGCAGCTGCAGCCTCATTGTCAGCATTAGAAAGCTGCCCGTTAGGTAATCCAGATGGTTTTATCTGTTCATGCGTAGCTATTAGTTCCCAATTATTGAAACTTCCATCCGGACTAGGGTTATTTGACCCCCATATTTCTACTTTTCTTGGATTATGGAGGTTAAAATAAAATCCCTGTCTCATAAACCAGGTCATTCTGCTCAATTTAACAGACACACCCATATCGTAAGTAAACCACTGCGGCATTTTTGCAGCATCCCCGGTGTGATAATACCCGCCATTTCCCAAATCACCATCAAACAAGTACGAAATGGCCCCGCTATAACCTAAAGGAGCATCGGTAGGTAAACTTACACCCTTCATTTTAGTTCGGTCTAGCTTCACTTCAAATAAGGGCTTAAGTGTGGTTATTAAAGTATCTGACATATTACCCCATCTGTCACGGATATAGATACCAAACTTTGTATCTACCGACTTTAAGTCCCTAACACTAAAGCTACTCTGCTTTAAATTTGTGTAATTTGTATTTATTGGAGTAAAGTTTCCGAGTGAATCGTTTGCCAGAACTACAATTGCAATATTGTTCTCTGTACTATTCTTAAAGGAAACGCTTATACCTCCAAAATCCGAAACAACTTTAACACTATCGCGAACTATCAAAAAAGGAGCCTTTTTAGGTTTTACAGTAACAGATAATGGTTGTGACACGTTCTCTCCCCTATCAACGGCATATAGTTTTACCTCATATGCGCTGGTATCACCAAAACCCTCAACAGTAAGGTTATTGTTGTAGTAACTTACCTTAGTTTCTCTTACAGCCCCTTGTTTGGATGTGTACAAGGCTTTCACATACAGCAAGTCCTGATCAGGTGGCAGCTTATAAGTTATTTTGGCTGCACCACTTAAATTTTCGACTACCGCATTAGTAATAGGCCCTGGAGCTACACCATCACTAACAAGTGTGGTTAGCTCGGTTTGTTTGCATCCGGGTGCGATAAAGAAAATTACACCTGCAAACAATATATATATTAATCTTTTCATCAGCTTTAACTCTATTTTAAATTGATCGTTTCAATTATTTACCATCCTAGATTTTGCACCAACTTGGGATTTGCGAGGAAATTATTTTCACTAATAGGCCAGAAGTAATCTCTTGGACTAACAAAAGATTGATTAAATAACAGCACTCTTCTATTATAATCTTCGTAGCTTGCCCTGATGATATCCCATCCGTATATTGGTTGATTAAGTACCTGAGATGCTTTTTTCCATCTTTTTAAATCCCAGAAACGACTACCTTCAAATGCCATTTCAATTAATCTTTCTTGTTGTATGATATCTCTGAGCCCATTCTTTGTAGTATATTTTGTAGGAGTTTTCGAAAAGTTAGTCCATGAACTTTCTACAGATTTCAAACCTGCTCTATCTCTAATAAGATTCATATAAGTTAATGCTGTAGCAGGATCATCTGTTTCATTTGCTGCTTCTGCATAAAGCATATAAAGATCACCCAGCCTCATTACTGGCCATGGATAAGACTCAACATTTACTGCAGTTTGTGTTTCTACCAAATTCCAGTTAACTAGTTTTTTTGTGTAGTAGCCTGTTACAGAGTAAAGTCGACTTTGTTTTTTACCAGTAGGCTGTTCCGATTTGCTTTGAATAAGATGCATACCATCCTGCATAAACCATTTTGAACCATCAAAGGCCATATCGGCATAAAAACGTGGTTCTCTGTCGAAATGTAAACCTACCGTCTGGTAATTTTCCTGAAGTGACTTATCGTTTGCCGTAGTCGATCTTAAATTAAACCTATTGGTATAGTCCCAGGTTTTATCCTCATTTATTGGTACTCCATTTTTTGTATAGAATAATTCAGCCATCTTCATTGTTGGAGCCAGTTGGCCTTTCAAACTCAGATTCACAAAATTTGACTGTAATTGAGGGCATGCATACAATTGCAATGGCGTTGTTGGTGCACCGTAAGCTGTATTACCCCAAATCAACTCACTATTCCATTTCTCACATACAGCATTTCTTATATTCATTTCAATTTTTGTATCCTCATCCACAGAAATTGCTCCCGGAACAAATCGATACAAACTAATACCAGCCGTATTCGCCGCGTCTATTGCCGCTTTACATGCAGCGGTTGCCTTAACCCACTTATTCTGATCGAAGGTAGGGTTAAACAAAGCTGAACCATCAGTATTCTTGAAATTACTAAAATCGCTGTTTCCATTAAATAAAGGGCTGGCTGCAGTAACCAATAATCGGGCTTTAATGGCAAGTGCTGCAGGTCTGGTTACTCTTCCTAACTCTGTCGCCAAACTTGTAATTTTATCAGGTAATCCAGTATTACCATCACCTGCAGCCTCGTCCAGTAATTTAGAAATATAGTTAACAACAGAATCAACCGGCTGGCGTGTCACTTTTACTTCATCTATTGAAGCAGTAATTGGTAAATTCTTGTCAATTATTGGTATAGGTCCATACATCCTGAATAAGTACCAATGGAAATATGCTTTCAGGAACTTAGCCTCAGCTATCCATCTGGTTTTCACATAAGGCTCAAGATCCACAGGTTTATCTATATTCTCTAGTAGAATGTTACAGTTTCTAATTCCCTGCCACATAGATTTGCTATCAAAGGAATCCCAATAATTCATTTTTGGTGAAACCTTATTTTGAAGCCCTCTCGCAATGCTGTATGGATCAAGCGACCAATAATCCTCGCCACTTATGGGCCAGTAGATCCAGAACTCATCACCGGTATTCATACCTGGATTAGTCTCAGGATGACCTTCCTGAGGCAAATTATTGTAAATGGTAAAGAGAAATTTCTCTGTCTCGTTTCTATTGGCAAATGCATTATCAATGGTTGCCACATTATCAGGCACTACATCAAGAAAACTTTTCTTACATGAGGGCATTACAACCGTTAAAGCTGCAACTGATAAAATAAGATATATCTTAAATATTTTCATATTAATTCCTTTTAAATTAGAACTGTACGTTGAGCCCAAAGTTGAATACCTTCTGTACAGGATATCCTAACCCGTTACTTCCTTGCTCCGGATCCCATAGTTTAAAGCTGCTTTTAACAAACAGATTGCTACCGTTTGCATACAACCTAATACCACCGATATGTAACCTTTTCAAAGCTTTTTCTTGTATGTTATAACCGATTTCAACGGTTTTTAACCTTAGAAAAGAACCGTTCCTCATCCACCAGTTGGATATTTGTGTATTATTTGAACTTATATTCTGATCTAAACGTGGCCAGAATGCCTGGATATTTCTATTATCTTCTGACCAATAGTTATTGGCAATTACATCCAGCAATCCGTTTTGTGCGCCTCCGTTAAAAGCAAATGGAGTAATCCTGGCAGGATCAATCCAGAATGATGATCGTCCGGACCCTTGAAAAAATCCACTGATATCAAAATTTTTATAACCCATAGATAAACCGAAACCATAAATAATTTCAGGAGTAGTGGGCAAGCCTAAGGGAACAATATCTAGTGATGTGATCTGCCCGTCTCCATTTACATCACGGTATTTAATATCTCCTCCCTTAACCTCTCCAAAATTCTGGTAGGGAGAGTTTTTTACTTCTTCATCATCAACAAAAAGTCTTTCAGCTATTAGTCCATAAGTCTGACTAAGTGGATTTCCTACTTTAGACAAATAGGAAAGGTTACCTGGATATTTAGGCTCTTCATTTACAATAACCTTACTGGTAGCATAAGTAAATGTACCTCTGCCCTGCAGCCACAGGTCGCCAAAATTCTTATTATAATCTAATGATACATCAATACCCTGCCCTTTAACCTCTCCAACATTTGCCTGGATACCGGCGCTTAAACCCATTGTATTAGGGATATAAGCTCTTGTCATTAGGATATTGGTGCGATGCTGCTTATAGACATCTACGATCAGGTTCATGTTATTAAACAATCCTAAATCCATGCCCAAATTAGTTGTTTTTGCCTTTTCCCAGGTAATATCATTATTTGCATACCTTGATATGGATATTCCATTTCTGTTAAAACCATAATTGGTACCAAACCAGGCTCCCCTATTTTGATCACTCAGATTCACATTGGATAAGTAGAAAAATCTTGAGCCATTATCTCCGATCTGATCGTTACCTACCAAACCATAGGTTGCCCTGAATTTTAGTTTAGAAACAACCTTGCTAATAGAGGCCATGAATTTCTCATTAGAAGCATTCCAGGCAAGTCCGATAGAAGGGAAAAAACCATATCGGTGATTCTGCGCAAAACGTTCAGAACCATTATAACCAAAATTTGCTTCAAGAATGTATCTATTATCATACCCGTAAGTAAACCTACCCGAAAGACCTTGATTTCTAAAAGGAAGCGATTGCTGTAGGTCGCCGGCATTGGCATTAAGATAATTTCTTAAAATAGTTACCAAAAGTCCGGTAATTACATGCTTTTGCCCAATCGTTTTATTATAGTTTACCGCAGCTTCCATATAGGTAGTTGTATTAAGCACCTTATTTCCTTCGCGATAGTTCAGGTATTCTGTAGCGTCTTTTTCATTAAGCAGACTTATGTTGTATTTCTTGCCATCAGCACTTGTTGGGCTTGCTGAATAGTAGAAAGGATTATACGCCCTGCTTACATCAAAATATGAATACCTCTGAGTATAAGCCATTAGCCTTGCACTTAGTCCTGATGTTACAAACTTAAGATCCTGCTTAATCTCCAGCTGAACATTAAGTGTCGAAGTATTGTATTGCTGAAATCCAGAAACCATTCTTGCGTATGGATTTACATATCCCGGCCCCTCTCCTGATAGAGTAGCATTACCAAATAAAGGGTGGCTTACTTTTGATAAGGCTGATGAAGGAAAAATTGCAGGAAAAGATACCGGGTTAGAAGCCAGAGCGCTTGCAAACACTACTGATCCGCCATTAATCCTGTTACCATTTTGATCATAACCACCAACCGGCCCATTATAATCATCAAAACTTCCTGAAGTCCTAACTATTCCTTCCGTAGTAGGGGTCAATTTTACATTCACATTTGAACGTACCTGGTAGCTTTTTAGATTTACATTATTATCAAAATTGTTCCCGCTCTCTGACTTCAACACACCGTTGTCTTGATTAAATGTTCCTGCGATATAATATTGAGCGACCTTTCCGCCACCCGTCATATTCATATTAAACCGCTGATTCATCGTATAGTCTTTTATCAACATATCTATCCAGTTGTTATTTGGATATAACATTGGGTTCATTCCGGCTGCTGTCCTATCAATTTTCGTTTGAGAATATGGGAGTACACCAAGAGGGTTTCTTGTTAATACTGCTTCGTTTGCCATATTCATATAGGTGATATTGTCAGCAAGCTTGAAATTTTGGGTATTGGTTGATAATGAGTTTTCAAATCTGACATTAAATTTGATCGTAGCATCAACACCTGATTTAGTAGTAACAAGGACTACCCCATTTGCTCCTCTTGCGCCATAAAGTGAAGAAGCAGCAGCATCCTTTAAAACCGAGAATCCAGCAATATCATCAGGCTGTAATCTTGCAAGGTCAGTGGATGTAGACTCCATGCCATCAATCAAGATTAAGGGATCAACCTTACCTGAGCCAAAGGTGGTAATTCCACGGATGAAAAACTGAGCATTATCTGCCCCTGGCTCTCCACTTCTCTGATAAGCAACTACACCAGACAATCTTCCGGCAAGCATTGTAGTTAAATTACTTGTTGGACCTTTTAGTTCTTTTGGATTAATGGCAGTAATAGAACTAACCATACTTTCCTTTTTCTGTTGTCCATATGCCACAACAACAACATCTTCCAAAACGTTATTGTCTTCAACGAGTGTGACATTAACTGTTTTCCTTCCATTAATATTAATCTCTTGTTTTTTGTAACCTACAAAAGAGAAAACAAGAATCCCTTTTCCCTCACTAGCATTAATTGTGAATACTCCATCTGCTGAAGTTACCACACCATTATTGCTTCCCTTTAACATAACACTCACACCCGGTAGCGTCCCTCCCCCTGCATCTGTTACTTTACCCGTTATTGTTACTGTTGACTGCGCCATTGTTGATAAGGTTACAATGGTTAACAGTAAGAAACAACAAAGGTATTTCACTCTTAAATAAGTAAAATTTCTTTGATACATAGTAATTGGTTTAGTTTGACTGGTTTTTTATTTGGTTAATCATGTTATTCAGCATCAATAGCCTAATAACATTTGTACATACATAGTTACATATTAATTTGAAATAATCAAATTATTTTAAAAAAAATCTAAAAACTAGGGAAACTGGTGCCTGAAAGCTATAAAAATCACTACATACAGATTACAAAGGCTTAAAAACCTCTAAGAATGTAAATACATAGTTCACGCAAAAAACCTATTTTTTATTATAATAAAAAAGCGTCCCTGGGTTCTGAAATAATTTCAGAACCCAGGGACGCTTTTCTTGGATTTGCTTAAATTATTTTCTACCTAATGTAATATCAGGCCAGTTATCAGTTTTAAAAGGCGATGCCGGGAGACCTGCCCCATTAACAAAATTACAGATCGGGTTATTCGCCCATGCATATCTTACAGAAACGGGGTTTGCTACTTCTGAGCTGCTAACAGTAATCTGATTCCCTTTTACCACAGCTTTAGCCCAATGAAATTTTTGATCAGAACCTGCAATAGCAAAGCCCTTTAACTCTCCTCCATCGCTAGCTTTCAAACCGCCTTCAGTAGCTTTAAAAGTTAATTCAATGGCATTTCCAGCAATTTTTTGCGATTGATATATCGGACCTGTATAAGGAATTTTAATACCATAATTTTTAGCTAGCGCAATAAAAGCCAGCCTCTTTCCCACATCCTGTTTATTTTTTGGATGAATATCCAATGCATCACCTATGTCAATTGAAACCGCCATGCCAGTATTTGGAAGTGAAAGGGTTTCGCGCTGAGCATCTCTTAGTTCAGCCCACTCAGAAGATACAGGATCATTATCAACTTTCATAAAATTAGCTAACTGAACAAAATAGAATGGAAAATCAGGTTGTTTCCAGCTCTTTCTCCAATCATTAATCATAGCCGGGAAAAGTTTACGATACTGATGTGCACGACCTGCATTACTTTCTCCCTGATACCAAATGGCCCCTTTAATTGGAAATTGTAAATAGGGGTTAATCATTGCATTGTACAACACAGTAGTTCTATTAGGGCCATCATTTGGAACCGGCATTGGAGGTACATCCTTCAAATTCAATCCAACCTTATACTGCCATTCACCATCAAGCGACAAATGTTCCCCACCTGCAGACACCAATGACAGCACATTTTTATTACCATAAATACCCCCTTCGCCAGCACCATCAAACACTCTTACTACCAGAGTAAATGTACCGGCTTTTACTTTATTTGCGGGGATAGTATAAGAACGTGGCACATTAAATCCTTCTGTTTGTCCTATTTTTTCGCCATCAAAATAAGTAACGTCATTATCGTCTATAGTACCTAAATTAAGTTTTATGTCTTTGCCTGCCCACGATTGTGGAATAGTTATATTTTTTCTGAACCAAACTACCCCATCAAAGCCAGGCATCCCAGCCTGCTCCCATAACGAAGGCAAAGCCATGCTTTTCCATGATGAAAGGTCAAGATTACTGGCAATCCATGGCGGCGTTCCCTGTACTCCGGCATCCTTTGCTATTACTAATTCATTCCAGGCGCTTAATTTCTTTTTAAAACCAGAGCCGTCAGTTTTCGCATTTTCAATTACATTTACTGCCTCCACAAAATCAGGGATAGTTTTAAGTGTAGTTGCGCTAGTCCAGGCTTCAGCAATGGTACCACCCCAGGAAGTATGAATTAAACCAATAGGAATGCCTGTTTTTTTATTGATCTCACGTGCAAAAAAGTAAGCCACCGATGAAAAACCTGCAACATATTGTGGAGAACATTCCTGCCAACCACCATTATCAACTTTAGCATCATCCAGCAAAGAATTACTTGTTACATGAACCGCTTGTAACAGTCTGATTTTCGGATAATTTGCTTCTTTTATTTCTTGTTCGTAATTATTAATTTTACCCCATCCTGCTAATGGCATCTCCATGTTAGATTGTCCAGAGCACACCCATACGTCGCCAATTAACACATTGCTTAACTTAGTAACATCTCCATCAGAGATGCTGACATTATATGGCCCTCCATAGGAAGGTGTAGGTAGCAAAACCTTAAACTTTCCATCACTATCGGCTTTGGCGGTATAGGTTTTATTATTCCAGGTAGCATTAACCTTTACTATCTTTCCAGCATCGGTATTACCCCAAATTGCAACATTGGTTTTCTGTTGAAAAACCATGTTATCACTAAATACAGAAGGCAATGTTACTTTAGCCTGTACTAAAGAACTTAAAAATATGGAGGCAAGTATAAAACTGCCTTTAATGAATTTAACGGATTTAGGTTTCAAGATGTTCATTGTTTAATTTGGTTACACAGCAGTACCAGATCATTAATAAACAATTAGAATCAGGCACCGTTATACACAAACATATTAAATATTAATATATTTCCATTAAACAAATGCCTCAATTAATCTATACCACCTACTATTCCCATTTGCTCTAGTTTAGCCTCAGTACCAGAAATATAGCGAGATTCTGATTTTCTTTCAGAAGAGAATTCTAGCATTAATGACTCAGCAACATGTACCATATGCTCCGATCCGATAAATATAGCTGTACGCTGATGGAGTTCAGTGGGCTCTATCTCTAATATCCTGTTAAATCCATCTGAAGCGATCCCTCCTGCTTGTTCAACTATAAAAGCCATTGGATTGCATTCATACAACAACCTTAGCTTTCCCTTTGGAGATCTGGCAGTGGTTGGATATATGTATATTCCTCCCTTAATTAAGTTTCTATGGATATCTGCTACCATCGATCCAATATATCTCGATGTATACGGCCTGTTAGTAGCTTTATCTTCAACCTGAACATACTTTAAATATTTCTTTACTCCTTCAGGAAAATGCACGTAGTTACCTTCATTTAAGGAATAAATGTTTCCATTTGGCGGTATCTTCATATTTGGATGAGACAGGCAAAACTCACCAATAGAAGGGTCTAAAGTAAATCCGTTTACACCTTTACCTGTAGTGTATACCAACATGGTTGATGATCCATAAATTACATAACCTGCAGCTACCTGCTCAGTTCCCTTTTGTAATACATCTTGCAAAGTAGCCTTCCCATTTGTCGATTTTCTTCTGTATATCGAAAAAATAGTTCCTACTGCGACATTACAATCTATATTAGAAGAACCATCTAAGGGATCAATACATACTATATATTTGGCGTTTTTAGAAACTGGCGAATCAATTTTCACAAAGTCATCCTCTTCCTCAGTGGCAACAATACAGCATTCACCGCCACTGGTTAATGCGCTTATAAATTGGGTATTAGCAAACACATCCAGCTTTTGCTGCCCTTCGCCCTGAATATTCATGGTTCCGGCGGCCCCTAATATGTCTACCAGGCCTGCTTTATTAACCTCCCGGTTAACTATTTTTGATGCTATGCCAATATCTCGAAGCAATCGGGAAAGTTCTCCTTTTGCGTAGGGAAAGTCGGCCTGTTTTTCTATTATGAATTGGCCTAAAGTTTTAATACCTGACATATACTTAGTGTATTTAATACGTTATCTAACGCCTATTTCTATAACCTCTAAGTTATGGATTTTTTCATCCGAAACAGAAAATCTAATTAATGTTTTAACTTTATGCCAGCCCGAATTTCCTGCCGCACCTGGATTTATATGCAAACAATCGATTTTCTTATCAAACATTACCTTTAAAATATGAGAATGTCCGGTGATAAATAATTTTGGGGGCTTAGTGTATATTTCACTCTTTACCTGTGGAGCATATTTTCCTGGATAGCCACCAATATGCGTCATCCATACATCAAGGCTTTCGCAGTTAAAACGCAAGTGTTCAGGGTAATGACTTCTAATCTCTTTGCCATCAATATTTCCATAAACACCCTTTAGTGGTTTAAAGGCTGCAAGTTCTTCAGCAACATTAGGTCCAAAATCTCCTGCATGCCATATTTCATCGCAATCCGCAAAGTGTTTAAAAACCGCTGGATCCAAAAATCCATGCGTATCAGAAATTAGGCCTATTTTAGTCAAAATATATGTTCTTTATAATCTACCAAACAAAGCTATGGATAATGATTTATACCGTTAAAAGGCCAGAAGAAAATCTTTAAGCAATCGCCTATAATCTTCAGTATATACTTTTTCGGCCTTGTAAATAAAGAAATTACTGTTTTTAGGTTCATCTACTTTGCGCTGAAGGCAGATGATATGGCGAAAAACCGGCTTACTTTCATCAGAGCAAACATTTATTCTTTCACCTAGCGATAGATTAAATGCCCCCGCCCGCGCCACTACAAACTCTGCCTGCTTAACCGGCAGTATTAACCAAATACATCCATCATCAGTTAACAGTGCCGAAGTTTTCGATAACAATAACTCAAAAAAATCCTGGTCAGCATGCCTTGCAATCCCCTTTCTCTGCTCCGGATTCTTAAGATCATTAACAAAATAAGGAGGATTTGAAACAATCAAATCATACTTAACATCAGTATGATACGATACTATGGCGCAATGATGAGCCTTAACCCTGGCAGAAAAACCAGAATTACTAAAATTAGCAGCAGCAGTTAACGCTGCAGATTCATCTATTTCTACCGCATCAACGAGTGAATTCGGAAACCGCTGTGCCAGCATTAATGCAATAACACCTGTTCCGGTTCCAATATCAAGTATTTGTTTAGCGTCATTTTTTTTAACAATTGCCCCCAATAATACCCCATCGGTATTAATTTTCATAGCACAACCTGCCTGATTTACCTCAAACTGCTTAAATTTAAAAATACTTCCCATACGCTTCTGCGAATATATTACATTCTAACCTCGTGGTTTTAAAATTTTAACCTTAAATTTGCGGCTCAAAACACTATAATGATTTATTTCTTCTCCAATCAATCCAATACAGTTTTCGCTTTACAAACCGCGCAAAACTTATCCGATACTGATATTACAAAACTAGAATGGCTGTTTGGCGGTGCAAAATTAAACCAGGAAACCGTATTAACAGATTTTTTTGTTGGACCTCGCGCTGCAATGGTAACTCCATGGAGTACAAACGCTGTAGAGATTACACAGAATATGGCCATCGAGGGCATCATCAGGATTGAAGAATTTCATAAAGTTGAAGAAGATTTTTCTGACTTCGATCCAATGTTATCTCAAAAATACAAGGAACTTAATCAGGAAATTTATACAATTAATATAAAACCAGAACCTATTATAGAGGTTACCGACATTGCTGCTTACAACAAACAGGAAGGTTTGTCATTAAGTGACGATGAAGTAGAGTACCTTAACAATCTTTCTCAAAGACTTGGAAGAGCGCTTACCGACTCGGAAGTATTTGGATTTTCTCAGGTAAATTCAGAACACTGCCGTCACAAAATCTTTAATGGTAAATTTGTTATCGATGGCGTTGAGCAACCAACTTCTCTTTTCAAACTGATCCGTAAAACATCAGAAGAAAACCCTAATGATATTGTTTCAGCTTATAAAGATAATGTTGCTTTTATAAAAGGCCCGGTAGTTCAGCAATTTGCACCAAAACGTGCAGATGAACCTGATTACTATGCGATCAGCGATTTTGAATCAGTAATTTCTGTAAAAGCAGAAACACATAACTTCCCTACTACTGTTGAGCCATTTAATGGCGCAGCTACAGGTTCAGGCGGTGAAATTAGAGACAGACTTGCAGGTGGCCAAGGTTCGTTACCATTGGCTGGTACTGCAGTTTACATGACTGCCTTATCAAGATTAGAGGAAAATCGCCCATGGGAAAAAGCGGTTGAAGAAAGAAAATGGTTATACCAAACTCCAATGGATATTCTGATCAAAGCTTCTAATGGAGCTACTGATTTTGGAAATAAGTTCGGTCAGCCCCTAATCACCGGATCTGTACTTACCTTCGAACATGAGGAAGAGGGACGTAAGCTAGGTTTCGATAAAGTAATTATGCTTGCCGGTGGTGTTGGTTATGGTAAAGCCAGCCAGGCCAAAAAACATACACCTACAACTGGTGATAAAATTGTAGTTCTTGGAGGAGAGAACTATAGAATTGGTATGGGTGGTGCTGCAGTATCATCTGCAGATACTGGTGCCCTGGGTAGTGGAATCGAACTAAATGCCATTCAAAGATCCAATCCTGAAATGCAGAAAAGAGCAGCAAATGCTGTTCGTGGTATGGTAGAGAGCAATCATAACAGCATTGTATCTATTCATGATCATGGTGCTGGTGGTCACTTAAACTGTCTTTCTGAACTAGTAGAAGAAACTGGCGGAAAAATAGACCTTGATAAATTACCTGTGGGAGATCCAACCCTTTCATCTAAAGAAATTATCGGCAACGAATCCCAGGAACGTATGGGTCTTGTAATCGGCCAAAAAGATATAGAAACATTGCAAAAAATTGCTGATCGCGAACGTTCTCCAATGTATACTGTAGGTACAGTTACAGGTGATCATCGCTTTACCTTTGAATCAGCAACAACTGGTGCTAAGCCAATGGATCTTGAATTGAAAGACATGTTTGGCAGTTCGCCAAAGATGGTAATGGAGGACAAAACCATTGATAGAAAATATGAGCCAGTTACTTACGATAAGACCCAACTAAATATCTATCTGGAACAGGTTTTACAACTTGAAGCAGTTGCATCTAAAGATTGGCTAACAAACAAGGTTGACCGTTGTGTAGGTGGCCGTGTTGCCAAACAACAATGTGCAGGTCCGCTGCAATTACCACTAAACAATTGTGGTGTTATGGCGTTAGATTTCCAGGGAAAAGAAGGTATTGCAACCTCAGTGGGTCATGCTCCGCTATCTGCATTAATTGACCCTGCAGCCGGAAGTCGTATTGCAATTGCCGAATCTCTTTCTAATATTGTATGGGCACCATTAAAAGATGGGCTTAAAAGCGTTTCGCTGTCAGCGAACTGGATGTGGGCTTGTAAAAACGAAGGTGAAGATGCTAGATTATACGAAGCTGTAAAAGCTTGTTCTGATTTTGCAATCAGTTTAGGAATCAATATTCCTACAGGTAAAGATTCACTGTCGATGAAGCAAAAATACAAAGGCGATGAGGTTATTGCACCTGGCACAGTGATTATCTCTGCTGCAGGAAATTGTAATGATATCACTAAAGTGGTTGAACCTGTTTTACAAAAAGACGGCGGTTCAATTTACTACATCAATTTATCTAATGATGCTTATAAACTTGGTGGTTCTTCATTTGCTCAAATTATAAACAGAATTGGCCATGAAACGCCTGATGTTAAAAATGCAGACCAACTTAAGAATGCTTTTAATACACTTCAGGACTTAATAAAAGTTGATAAAATACAAGCCGGACATGATATTGGTAGTGGTGGCTTAATAACTACATTACTAGAGCTTTGCTTTGCCGATCGTGATCTTGGCGCGTCTTTAGATTTATCTGCTTTAGGTGAACAAGACATTATCAAATTACTTTTCGCAGAAAACATAGGTATTGTGTTCCAGGCAACTGAAGATGTTGAGGCTACCCTTTCTGCAAATGGTGTTGCTTACCATAAACTTGGTAAAGTGACTTCAACTGCTAGCTTGCAAATAAAAAACAATTCAGATGAGCTATCTTTTGACATTGATCACTTACGTGATGTTTGGTTCAAAACTTCTTATCTTTTAGATAAAAAACAAAGTGGACCGGTAAAAGCAAAAGAACGCTTTGACAACTACAAAAACCACGTGCTTAAATACAACTTCCCTACTCAGTTTGACGGCAGGAAACCAGTTATTGATGCTTCAAAACCAAGACCAAAGGCAGCTGTTATCCGTGAAAAAGGAAGTAACTCTGAACGTGAGCTTGCTAACGCTATGTACCTTGCCGGTTTTGATGTAAAAGATGTTCACATGACAGATCTAATTGCTGGCAGAGAGACTCTGGAAGATATACAATTCATCGGTGCTGTTGGTGGCTTCTCTAATTCAGATGTTTTAGGATCAGCCAAAGGATGGGCAGGAGCTTTCATGTACAACGAAAAAGCAAAAATTGCTCTTGAAAACTTCTTTAACAGACCAGACACATTATCTGTTGGAATCTGTAATGGCTGTCAGCTTTTTGTTGAGCTTGGCTTAATCAATAAAGATCATGCAGAAAAACCAAAAATGCTGCATAATGAAAGTGGTAAACACGAAAGTATATTCACCTCATTAACCTTACAGCAAAACAATTCAGTTATGCTTTCTACATTAGCGGGAACTACATTAGGCGTTTGGGTTTCACATGGTGAAGGCAGGTTCCAATTACCGTATTCGGAAGATAAGTATCAGATTATAGCTAAATATGCTTATGAAACTTACCCAGCAAACCCGAACGGGTCAGATTACAACACCGCAATGATGTGCGATGAGTCTGGTCGCCACCTGGTAATGATGCCCCATATCGAGCGCTCACTATTCCAATGGCATTGGGCAAACTATCCTAAAGGCCGTAAGGATGAAGTAACCCCCTGGATAGAAGCATTTGTAAATGCCAGAAAATGGGTGGAAAGCCACAAAGGATAAAATTAAAAAAACATAACTACTAAGCATTAAAGCCGAATCAATCAGAAATGATGATTTGGCTTTAATGCTTTTAGGGCGTTCCATATGTAACAACTTCATACTATCTTCTTACCAGCTAACCATTCTTTGTTGATATCATAATTGTTTCGCTAAATTTATCTACAGTGAATCAACCAAGAACCAAATTATGAGCAACAATTCAAGAAGAGATTTCATAAAAAAAATAGGTATCGGAACAGCAGCCTTATCTGTTGGAAACAGCTTATTCGGCGGAACTGCCTCTGCATTTAGTGCAAAAAGCTATCGGAATATCATTGGCGCTAATGACAGAATAAACATGGCAACTATCGGCGTTAATAGCCGAGGAAATAGCATGGGAGGCACAATTGCCAAACAAAAAAACGCGCAGGTTATTACCGTATGTGATGTAGATTCAAGAGCAATCCCTAAAGCAATAGACACTATTGTAAAAGCAGGCCAAACGACAGCACCTAAATCCGAAAAAGACCTGCGCAGGATTTTGGAAGACAAATCTGTTGATGCCATATATACAGCTACCCCAGATCATTGGCATGCCCCATTAACTATTATGGCTTGTCAGGCAGGCAAACATGTGTATGTAGAGAAACCCTTAAGTCATAATCCAAAAGAAGGCGAAATGGCTGTGGCAGTGGCCAGAAAATACAACAGAATAGTACAAATGGGTGCGCAACGCCGTTCTGCTCCTACGCTTACAAAAGGAATTCAATTACTTCATGAAGGTATTATTGGACGTGTATACATGGCAAAAACATGGTACACAAACACAAGAAAAGAAACTTTTTTAAAACCAGGCAATGTACCCGATTGGCTGGATTATGATTTATGGCAGGGCCCGGCGCCTCGTGTTAATTACAAAGATGGTCTTATACATTACAATTGGCACTGGTTTTGGAATTGGGGAACCGGCGAAGCGCTAAATAACGGGACGCACGAGGTAGATGTAGCCCGTTGGGGTTTGGGGGTAGACTTCCCAACACGCGTTAGCTCATCTGGAGGAAGATATCATTTTAATGATGACTGGGAAACCCCAGACACGCAGGTAGTAACAATAGATTATCCCGGTAAAATTACTCTGCTTTGGGAAAACAGAAGCTGCAACGGAAGAAAAGTTGAAGGTCAGGAAAGAGGTATTATCTTTTATGGTGAAAAAGGAAGTTTGGATACTGGAGATGATGCCTATAAAATATATGATCTTCAAGGGAAGTTAATTGAAGATGTAAAACCAAAAACCGGTGGAGAATCTTTAGAGGGAAGAAACACTGCAAGCCCAAGTTTAGGGATGGATAGTTTGCATATGGCAGATTTTCTTGAAGCAATTAGAAACAACAGGCGTCCGAACTGTGATGTTGAACTAGGTTACAAAAGCTGTCTAGCTATGCAGCTAGGCAATATATCCTGGAGAGTAGGTCGCGACTTAAAAATTGATCCTAAAAACGGACATATTATCGGAGATAAAGATGCTCAGAAATTATGGGGCCGTACCTATGAAAAAGGGTGGGAGCCTAAAATTTAAATGTAAAGACTTTCAACTATTTCAATAAAATACACCGTTAAAATCAGATAAATTAACGGTGTATTCTATCAGTAACCCATAACGCTAATATCCTTTATTTTGAATTAATTTAGTATTCCTGTTAAGTTCATCCTGAGGAATAGGCAAAAGCCTTTTATCTAAATTCATATTATAATTCATTTGCTTACTGCCACCTTCACAAGTTAACACATACTCCTTTAGTGCTCCCATTACAGATTCCAATTTATTAGCTCGTATCAGATCAGACCAGCGCTGCCCTTCAAACGCAAGCTCCAACCTTCTTTCATTTAATATCTTGTCGGCAAGCTGTACATCAGAAAAATCACCTGCTTTAATTATAGGCAAATCCACCCTATCTCTAACCATGTTTAAAGGAGCAAGAGCCTCAGAACTTCGCCCTAAGGCATTTAATGCTTCTGCTTTAAGCAAAAGAATATCGGCATACCTTAATATATATACATAATCACCACTGGCCCAACCTTCAGCGTGCCTCCATTTATAAGTAAAGGGTACTGAGCCTGCACTGGCACAAGGTTTCCAGAATTCATCTGACCATTCTACATCTTCAAACAAAACGGTAGAGTTTTTCCGAATTTGGTCTCCTTCGGTATCAAAAGCTTTAATCAAATCTTTAGATGGAGTACAGTATTTCCTCCAATCATCACCAGATATAGATGGAGGCAATAAAAGCTGAGGACCATAATTTGCCTGAGGCGTAGATGCTTTATATTGAATTTCAAGAATAGCCTCGTCATTCACATAATGAGAACCATCAAAAAGTTCATCATAATTACCATGCAATTTGTATCCAAGTTCTTCAACATGTTTAATGTTTTCTAACACCTTATTGTAATCCCTATCAGACTTTTGTGCATATACTTTTGCCAGCAATGCATAAACTGCACCTTTGGTGACTCTCGATTTACTTAAAGATGCAGTACTGTAACTATCCGGCACGGCCAGTGCATCATTTAAATCAGTTATAATTGTTGTATAAACCTCAGCCGCAGGCGACTTAGAAACGTTTGCTTCAGCCGGATCAATCTTTCCAAACTGCATTACCAATGGCACATCTCCAAAGTTTTTTACCAATTCAAAATAAAACAGAGCCCTTAAAAATTTCGCTTCACCTATAATCTGTGCTCTTCTGTTACCTTGATCAAGAGCTACATCTTTTACCTCCCCAATTTTCTCTAGCACCAGGTTGGCTTTAGCAATACCGTTATACAATTGCTGCCAGTCATAAAACACCCTTACATTAAGCGGAGATACAGCCAGGTTATCATATTGATATACTTCTTGAGCATCCCCTCCTGCGTAAGCATTATCAGAACGTACATCCGATAATAGAAAGAACTCCCATACAAAATATTCTGTGTACAAAGAATTATAAACACCCGTTAAAGCAGCCTCAATATCCGAAGCAGTTTTATATGCATTTCCGGTTGTTGCACTAGACTCAGGTTCTTCAGTTAAAAATTTTTTACACGAAGAGAAGCCAGCGGCCATTAAAAAGCAAATAATGATATATAATTTCGTTTTCATGATCGTAGATTTTAAAAAGAAAAACTTAATCCAAAAATAAACTGCCTAACCTGGGGGTAAGTACCATAGTCAATACCCAGTGCACCGTTAGAACTTTCGCCACCAGTACCAGCAAAGGCACTAACCTCTGGATCATAACCTGAGTACTTCGTAAAGGTTAGCAGATTCTCACCGGTTACATACAGTGACCCGTTCTTTACCTTAAACTTGCTTAATAACGATTGTGGTAATTTGTAGCCTAATGTTAATGATTTCAATCTCAAATAAGAGCCATTTTCAATAAATCTGGAGGATATATCTGAATTAACCACATTTCCAGATTCTGCCCTGGGAATATCTGTAATCTGCCCCTCCTTTGTCCATCTTCTTAATACTGCTACAGATTGATTTCTATAATCCATCATCCCTTCTGTTTCAATTCGCGTAGCATTGAAGATATCATTTCCTTGCACCCCTTGTAAAAATACATCTAAACTAAAGTTGCCATACGAAACCCTGTTTGTAAATCCATAAGTAAAATTAGGATTTGCATTCCCTATCACTTTCCTATCTCCGGCATCAAGCGCACCATCTTCATCAATATTATACCCATTGCCATTTACATCCTCATAAATCATATTACCTGTCTTAGGATCTACTCCATCCGAAACATATCCCCAAAAAGTACCAATTGGCAAACCTTCTTTTATAATTGCAGCTTGTTGCCGCTGTGGAATCCCCCCTACTGCAAGCTCCTGATCACCTATATATCCTATTCTATTTCTGTTAAACGAGATGTTAAAATCAGATTCCCACTTCACAACCCCATTTAGGTTTTTTGTATTCAAAGCAAACTCTATCCCTTTATTTTCCAGCTTACCAATATTTTGTAATGCTCCTAAAAAGCCACTTGAAGTAGGCACAGGTTTATTAAATAACAAATCCGCAGTAGATTTCCGGTATAAATCAACCGATAAATTAACCCTGCTTTTAAACAAACTCAAATCTACTCCAAGATTATTCTGAGTAGTACTTTCCCATTGTAAATTCCTATTTTCAGGAGTAGTAGGAGCCGTACCTGAATTCACCTGTTCTCCTAAAATATAATTACTTCCAGTTCCTATAAGTCCATACCACGCATAAGGATCAATATGGTCATTACCAACTTTACCCCAGGCATACCTAATCTTTAAATCATTAATAAATTCAGCATCTTTTAAAAAATTCTCCTTTGATATTCTCCATCCTGCAGAAAAAGAAGGAAAAAAGCCCCATCGTTTATCAGGTCCAAAAACAGAAGACGCATCTGCTCTTAAATTGCTAGATATTAAATACTTGTCGTCGTAGGCATAACGTACCCTTCCAACAATAGAAGTATTTGTTCGTGCAGCTCTTGAGCCTGTGGCTAAATTCACAATAGAACCTCCATTTACAGTTGGTACACTTATACCGCTAAATCCCTTGGTTTCAATTTCCGAAATTTCAGAAGTTGTACGACTTGAAGTATATCCTACAAAAGCATCAACCGCATGCTTTTCAGCAAAAGTTTTAGCATAACTCAAGGTATTCTCAGAAAGCCAATACTCACTTTCATTCATATTCAAATCAGCCAGGCCTTTATTTACTCTTCCCCAATCTGTTCTAAAAGGATCTAAAAAGTAATTGTATTTTCCTTTTGAATTATCGTAACCAAATAAAGTTTTAAACTTTAGATCTTTTAAAATTGACACCTCTGCATATAGGTTACCAAAAAAGCGACTGTTATTAAATCCGTTGGTTGAACCATCGGTATAAGCAACAGGATTATTGAAAGATAGTCTTAATGGATTTGCGGTAAATGTCCCGTCTTCATTATAAATGCCCGTTACAGGTGATGAAGTAAGGACGTTCATAATTACTCCTGAATTTGCAGAACCACGGTTGTCATCAATATTACGATCATACCATCTTGCGTAAGAAACACTTGTACCAACTTTAATAAAATCATTTATTTTTTGATCCAGGTTAACCTTAAAATTAAACCGGTTCATTGTATTTGTTCTAACTACACCATCTTGTTTTGTCCAGGCCCCCGATATGTAGTAAGTTGTAGCATCGTTACCCCCATTTACCGAAAGCTGATAATTCTGGGCATATGCTTCTCTATAAATCTCTTTATGCCAATCAGTATCATCTTTATAATTATCCCAGGCCGCTACCTGACCAATTTCTGTCATTAAGGCAATATAATCGGCCCTATTTAATACATCTATTTTGCTTTTCACGTTAGATATACCAGCATATGTACTAAATGAAAGCTGGGCCTTTTGGTTCTTCCCTCTCTTTGTAGTAATTAAAACTACACCATTCGCTCCTGAAGCACCGTATATTGCTGCCGACGCAGCATCTTTTAAAATCGATATACTTTCAATATCGCTCGGGTTTATATCATAAGTGTTAACACTAGGTACTCCATCAACTACATACATAGGCTCACTGTCGGCAGTAATAGAAGTTGTACCTCTTACTTTTATAGAAAACCCTGCCTGAGGTTTGCCCGAAGGTGTAAGTACCTGCACACCGGCAGCCTTTCCTTCAATTGAATAACCAAAATTAGTTGCAGGCCTTTCTTCCAGATCTTTAGCACCAACAGTGGATATTGCACCAAGAATATCCTTTTTTTGCTGTGTACCGTACCCTACAACTACAACCTCATTTAATCCCTGAGCCTCAGGTGTCATTTTTAAATTCAGAATACTCTGGTTATTCACCTTAACCTCATAAGTTTTAAACCCAACATATGAAAATAAGAGCACGCCATTTCCATCTGGCAAATCCAAAGAATAACGCCCTTGATTATCTGTAGTAGCCCCAATTTCACTTCCTTTGAGTCTTACACTTACACCAGTCATTGGCTGATCTTGCTCATCAGTTACTTTACCTGTAATGGTCAATAACTCATACCATGATTTATCTCGTTTAATAACTACAGTTTTGTCTACTATAGCATAGGTAAGCGGAAATCCTTTTAAGCAGCTCTCAAGCGCCTGTTCCAAAGAAACATTGGTTACATTAATATCTGTATTTCTGGTTTTATCCAGCAGATTATCTTCGTACCAGAGATGGTAGCCCGATTGTTTTTTTATTTTCTTCAAGATCGTCTCGACCGATACATTTTTTTCTGACAATGTAATCCTTTGTGCATATCCGGTTGCACAAACTTGAAAACAGGTAAAGGCTAGTAGAAATACCGTAAGCTTCATAACTAGAATTGCATATCTAAGTTTTCCATAATATTTATGGACATACCTATTGGGCGTATAAAAATTCATACTTTTGAGTGTTTGGTTTAATTGAATTAAGGACTGTAGAAAGGTTTTTACCGCATTATGCGGAATGGATTGAGCCAAACATTTGTCGGTAGTGTTACGAGCACTGCCGGCTTTTTATTTTAGATCAACCCGGTTCTGGGTAAGTTTATCTCATCATATATCTGGTTAAGTTTAAAGTTTAATCAATATTTATTTAGGGCATAACAATAATTTTCTTCCCTTCAACTACAAAATGAACATCATTCAGTTCCAATATTTTGAGCAGGCTGGAAATACTTGAACCTCTGGAAATATCACCTGAAAAAGAACGGTTGGGTATCCCGGGCCTATATTCAACTTCAACATCATACCATCTGGCTACCTGCCTCATAATACTTTTAATATCAGACTTACTAAATGAGGTCAGTCCATTTTTCCATGCTACGATCTGATCAGGATCTGACAATTCTTTCATATTTAGCTCTCCGGAAGTAGATTGTAGGGCTTGTTGGCCAGGTTTAAGAATTAAACCTGCATCAGATTTATTTACACTAATATGCACTCTACCTTTAAGTAAGGTGGTTTTTATTAGAGGTTCATCATCGTAGGCCATAATATTAAAGTGAGTCCCTAAAACCTCCACCACTTGTTTACCATTCACATTAACCTTAAAAGCAGCTTTTTCATTCCTTTTCACCTCAAAGTATCCTTCACCAGTGAGTGACACTAAACGCTCATTCATTGAAAATGCAGTTGGAAATTTAAGTGACGACATAGAGTTCAGCACCACTTCACTGCCATCAGGCAGCACCACTTTATATTGCCCTCCCCGAGGTGTAGTAATTGTGTTATAAGAAACAGCTGTAGAAGGCAAAGCGCTGGCAGATTTATACTCAACCTGCCCGTCTTCAGATTTTACAACTGTCACGTTTCCAATCTTAACTACCTGACCAACCCCCGCTGCTGTAAGATCTATCTTGGTACCATTCCCTAAAGTAAGTGTTGCTTTATTGCCCCCGGGGTTTATAATTTCTTTTGTATTTTTTGAAACAAAAGCTGGTTGATCACCTTTTCCCTTTCCATTATAAAAGAAAATACCTGCCAATAGTGCGCAGATAATTACTGCTGCTGCAGAAATTTTAATTACCAGGTTACTACGATCTATTTTTCTTATTACAGCCTGATCTTTCTGTATTTCCTCTGATGATTTTTCAAAATTGACACGACTCAAAAAATCAACCCAACTCTTATTTGTATTAAACTTATTTAAGTTTACATAGGCATTAACAGAATCATCCTTAATTCGCCTAAGTTCATTTAACAGGTCCGTTTCTTCTTTACTCAACACCTTACCCAACGACTCTTCGTATTCGAGAGATTCTATTAGCTTCTCCCAATCTGGATTTTCTGATGACATCTTTTTATCGTTTGTTCAATAGTATGTCGCACGATAAACAAAAAAGGGTGACAGAAAAAACAAAAAAGTATATCTTTTCTATAAAAGACTCAAAAAAGCAACAAGTAAGAACAAATGAAGTTTATCTCGCAGGTACATGTATGCACGTCTAAGCTGAGTTTTAACCGTATTAATCGAAATATTTAGTTTATCAGCAATCTGGGCATAGCTCAATCGATCTACAGCGTGTAATAAGAACACATTTTTACGATCAGTAGGTAAGCTATCAACTACTTCAATAATTTGAGCGTACAATTTAACACGATCAGCAATACTATCCTCTTCATCATTATCTTCTACTTGCACAGAAAGTAATTCCTTTCTTTTTTCCAATACAGCTTCCCTTCTCAGATAATCAATACAGCTATATTTTATTGCTTTATAAGCATAAGCATCAAAAGAAGTTTTCAATCGTACAACTTCACGGTTATTCCATAATGTAATAAAGAAATTCTGAACAATATCTTCAGCAACATCACTATCTCCAATCAAGTTCAATGCAAGCAAACAAAGACGCTTGTGGTGTAATCTAAATAATTGTTCAAAAGCAGTTAAATCAATAGGAATATTCCTTGTTGTATCCAATATGCTAAGGCTAAGAATTTTAATCCCGGATGATTAAATCAATATTAAATAATTTTATCTGTATTATAAAATCTAGAACAATTCAACCTTACATCTTTCATTTTTAAGCGTAACTAAACAGTTCTCATTATTGTAATTTTCCTTTAGGCTGGCTTCATTCCTTTTGTATTCTGTTTTAAGGTTTTTTCTATTTAAGCCCTGCGCAAATCGCCTAACATCTTCTTCACTTTTTAATATCAATCCCGGCACCTGTTTAGGTTTGTGATTATCCCCTATGGCTACCATAGTAAAATAACTGGTGTTGGTATGCTTTATAGTTTGAGTTTTCAAATTTTCTGAAACAACCTTTATTCCTATTATCATAGAGGTATTACCAACATAATTTACTGATGCCATTAAAGAAACCAGTTCCCCTACTTCAACAGGCGCTAAAAAGTCTACAACATCAATTGAAGCAGTTATACAGTATCCATCAGAATGTTTTGCTGCGCATACATACGCAACTTTATCCATTAAGCTTAGAATAATACCTCCATGTATTTTTCCTCCAAAATTAGAATAAGAAGGAATCATAAGTTCAGTAAGTGTGGTCTGAGAGTATTCTACAGGTTTAAAATCTTGCATAAAGTGGTCTTTGAACATGCAATTTAGTTTTTTACCGCAAAATAGCATCAAAAAAGGGGCTGTAAACTTAATTACACCCCCTCAACCCTATCCTTTACACCGAGAGCGCACCAAATTTCTTTGATTCTACCTGTTTATCATAAATGAAAGCGGCATATTATACCTAACTCTAACATTTTGGTCATTTTGTCGGCCTGGTTTCCACTTTGGCGACTTACTTATCACCCTCACGGCTTCTTCATCACATCCATAACCTATACCTTTCAAAACTGTAACATTAGAAACAGAACCATCTTTCTCTATTACAAAGCTGATAAAAACTTTACCTTGGGCATCCACCTCCTGAGCTGCATTCGGATACCTTAAATTTCTTTGTATAAATTTGGCCCAGGCTTTCATTCCTCCCTCAAACTCAGGATAGGCCTGTATATCTCCTAATTCATGAATTCCGGTATCTTCCTTCACACCATTTCCTTCTCCATTACCTATTGCTGTCCCATTACCATTACCCTCAGTAGGAACTGACCCAAGCGATGTCTCTACCCCTGACTGGGTAACAGCCCCAACCGCAGCGTGCTCTATTTGTTCTAAAGTTGGTGGATCCGTTATCACAGGTCTATCCACAACAATTGGATTAGAAATTGGCTTAACAGTTTTAATTTTTTCCTTTACAGGTTCTGTTTTTGGCATTTCCAACTTTTCCTGAGGTTTCGGTTTCTCTATAGCACGTTCAGCCATATTAATATCAATAACAACATCTGTGTTAACAGGCTCCATCACCTCCTCTTTACCATAAAAATGTTTATAAATCATTGGACCCGCAAAAAGCAGAACAAAGAGTGGCGCGGCTATAAATAGCGCGCGGGCAGTAGTACCTGACGACTGAGACCTTAATGCATAAGCCCCATAGTTTTTGTTCCTGTTTTTAAATACAAGGTTGAGCCACTCTGCCTTGTGTAAATTGGATGAGATGTTAAACATAATTTTAAGTATTAGTTTTAAACAAGATGCAAAAGGCACATATATTCCATAATACTTTAAAAAAAACTTAAATCACACTACTTTTCCATTAAAACAGCGAAAAATGCTTTCTCTGATAAAAATTTAAAAAAACTAACGTTTTACAGATTTTCATTGCTTTTACATTAAAAAGCAATGAAATATTTATTAAAAAGACCTAAAAAAAGAAAAAAATACTTCAAAAAATATAAAAACAATCGAACAAACAGTATATTTACCCTTCAAGAGGCCAACTTAACCTTCCAACAAACCAAGCACCTCTTTAACTTATTTTTCGTATCAAAAACTGATTTTCATCAAAAAAGCCGAATTTTTGTGTCAAATTTTGCTAACATTTGTATTTTTACAAACAATTTGATAGAAAATATTAATTAATAATCCTATTTTTGGTAAAATTTTAAACAAATAAATGAAAAGCCTAAGAACAATTGCATTAAAAGAAGCGCAGACAAGAGTTTCAACAGAGGTAAAGTCACCTTCGACTAAAATTTCTGATTTTTATGGCGTTAATGTTTTTGACAAGAGAAAAATGAAAGATTTCTTGTCAAAAGAGGTCTATGAGAAACTTGTTTCATCCATCGAACATGGTGAATTAATTAATCACGAAGACGCGAACCACATTGCTACAGCTATGAAAATCTGGGCAATGGCAAAAGGTGCTACTCACTACACCCACTGGTTCCAACCTTTAACTGGTACTACAGCTGAAAAACATGATTCATTTTTTGAGCCAAGTGGTGACGGAGCAATTGAAAAATTTGCTGGAAGTGCATTAGTTCAACAAGAACCAGATGCATCAAGCTTCCCAAATGGCGGTATCCGTAATACTTTCGAAGCACGTGGATATACTGCATGGGATCCTTCTTCTCCGGCTTTCATTATGGAAAGCAAAGCTGGTAAAACACTTTGTATTCCAACTGTATTTGTTTCTTATACTGGCGAAGCATTAGATTATAAAGCACCTTTATTAAAAGCACTTGCTGCTATGGATAAGGCTGCTGTTGATGTTTGTCAATATTTCGATAAAAGCATCACTAAAGTAAATGCATCTTTAGGTATTGAACAAGAATATTTCCTTGTTGACCTTGCATTATATAATGCTCGTCCGGATTTAGCATTAACTGGCCGTGCCTTATTTGGTCACATGTCAGCAAAAGGACAACAATTAGAAGATCACTATTTCGGATCTATTCCTGAGCGTGTATTCACTTACATGGTTGATTTCGAAAATGAAGCTTTAAAATTAGGCATTCCTTTGAAAACCCGTCATAATGAGGTTGCTCCATCTCAATTCGAGTGTGCTCCTATTTATGAAGAAATCAACCTTGCAATTGATCATAACCAATTGTTAATGGACTTAATGGAAAAAGTAGCTTTAAGACATAACTTTAAAGTTCTTTTACATGAAAAACCATATGCTGGTATCAATGGATCAGGTAAACACAACAACTGGTCATTAATTACTGACACTGGCAAAAACTTATTATCTCCAGGAAAAACTCCAAAAAACAACTTAATGTTCTTAACATTCTTTGTTAATACCATTAAAGCTGTTCATGAGCATGCAGATTTATTAAGAGCAAGTATTGCTTCAGTAAGTAACGATCACCGTTTAGGTGCTAACGAAGCTCCTCCTGCTATCATCTCTATCTTCCTTGGTTCTCAATTAGCTGAAGTATTAGACGAGATCGAATCATCAAGAAGCATCATTAAAAAAGTTAAAAATGAAGATTCTTTATGGTTAGGTATCCCTAAGATTCCTCAGATCTTATTAGATAACACCGACCGTAACCGTACTTCTCCTTTTGCTTTTACAGGTAATAAATTTGAGTTAAGAGCTGTTGGTTCATCTGCTAACTCTTCTGCTCCCATGACTGTTTTAAATACAATCGTAGCCGATCAATTAGCTAAATTCAAAGTTGAAGTTGATAAACTGATCAAAAAAGGAGAGAAAAAAGATGTTGCATTATTAACTATCCTTAAAAAATACATCAAAGAATCAAAAGATATCCGTTTTGAAGGAAATGGTTACAGCGATGAGTGGGCTGAAGAAGCTGCTAAACGCGGTTTATCAAACATCAAAACTACTCCGGTTGCTTTAGATGCTTATGTAAGTGAAAAATCTACTGAATTATTTACTAAAAACAACATCTTTAGCGAGCGTGAATTACATGCACGTCACGAGATCTTGTTAGAAAGCTATTACAAAAAACTTCAAATCGAAGCAAGGGTAATGGGCGAAGTAACAAACAGCATGATTATTCCTGCTACTATTGCTTACCAGAATTCACTAATTGAAAATGCTAAAGGATTAAAAGAACTTGGCTTATCTGGCGATGCATTAGCAACTCCACTTGCAATTATCAACAAAGTATCTGAGCACTTAAATATCGTTAAAACCAGCATCGACGCAATGCTTGAGCAACGTAAAAAAGTAAATGCAATTGAAGATTCACGTGAAAAAGCAATCAGCTACGATGAGAAAGTGAAATCTTACTTCGATACTATCCGTTACCATACAGATAAATTAGAACAAATTGTAGATGACAGCGTATGGCCTCTACCTAAGTTCAGGGAATTATTGTTTATAAAATAAACCAACCCCCTAATAACCAACTATTTTTTAGTTTTATAACCTCTGCTTTAATTAGTAGGGGTTATTTTTTTATCAGTTAGTGTGTTTTTTTTCTACATTAACGTTTTAACATTAAGGGGTTTCCCTATCTTTGCAATAACATGAGTGATAACAGGTACAACCAACGTGGCGTTTCTGCCTCGAAAGAAGATGTGCACCAAGCCATCAAAAACATAGATAAAGGTATTTTTCCGCAGGCTTTCTGCAAAATCATCCCTGATATTTTAGGTAATGATGAGGCCTTTTGCAATATAATGCATGCGGATGGTGCAGGCACAAAGTCTTCATTAGCTTATGTTTACTGGAAAGAAACCGGTGATATTTCTGTTTGGAAAGGAATTGCACAGGATGCCATCATTATGAATATTGATGATCTGATCTGTGTAGGAGCTACCGATAATATTTTATTATCATCAACAATTGGCCGTAACAAAAACCTCATTCCTGGAGAAGTAATTGCTGCCATCATTAATGGCACTGAAGAGATTTTAGCTGAGCTTAGATCTCAGGGCATCTCTATTTACTCAACCGGGGGTGAAACTGCAGATGTTGGCGACCTGGTACGTACAATTATTGTCGATTCAACCGTAACATGCCGTATTGAGCGCGAAAAGATTATCAGCAATGATAAAATACAGGCAGGTGATGTAATTGTAGGTCTATCATCTTATGGGCAAGCCAGCTACGAAACTGAATATAATGGAGGTATGGGATCAAATGGACTTACTTCAGCCCGTCATGACGTATTTGATAAATCTGTAGCTACTAACTATCCTGAAAGTTTTGACCCTGCAGTTCCTTTTGACCTGGTATTCTCTGGTGGGAAGAAACTAACTGATCCGGTTAAAATTGATGAACAAACAGAAGTAACAGCAGGTAAATTAGTATTATCACCTACGCGTACTTATGCTCCTGTAATTAAAAAGGTATTAGAAGGACACAGGTCTCAAATTCATGGCATTGTTCATTGCAGTGGTGGTGCACAAACCAAAGTACTTCACTTTGTAAACAATAATGTTCATATCATTAAAGATAACTTATTTCCAATTCCTCCCCTGTTCCGTTTAATACAGGAACAATCAGGCACAGATTGGAAAGAAATGTATAAAGTATTTAATATGGGTCACCGTATGGAATTGTATGTTCCAGCCGAAATAGCTGAAGGTATCATTGCCATTTCTAAAAGCTTTAATATTGATGCCCAGATTATTGGTCGCGTTGAGGGTTCAACCCAAAAACAAGTAACAATTGTTTCAGAAAACGGCGAGTTTGTTTATAACTAACATATAAAAACACTCTTTCAACAAAAAAGCTGGAATAAATTATACATGCGAGTATAGTTTATTCCAGCTTTTTTGTTGATTACTTACTCCTATTTCTTTTGCTTTAGCGCTTTTGCTATAGCCTGATCCACAAGGGGCTCCATAATAGCATAACCCGCTTTATTAGGATGAATACCATCTTCTGCCAGACTTTTCGGTAAGCCATTTCTTTCATCTTTCATAGCTGAGAAATAATCTACATAAATAAGTTTATTTTCTTCAGCATAAGATTTAATCCACTTGTTTAGCTCAATTACTTTATCAGCAGGCTCCACTCCTGGTTTCCATGGAAATGCAAAAGCAGGTAAAACAGATGAAAGAACTACCTTAATTTTATTTGCCCGAGCAATCTCAGTCATTGCCATGATGTTATCTTCAATCATCTCCAGGGTCGATGGACCAGTATTACCAGCAATGTCATTGATTCCGCAGAGCATTACCACTACTTTAGGTTTTAATGCTACTACGTCCTGATGAAACCTGATAAGCATTTGCGGAGTAGTCTGCCCACTAATCCCACGACAAACGTAGGGCTTACTGCTAAAAAACTCAGGGTGATTATTCTTCCATCCTTCAGTAATCGAGTTACCCATAAAAACAACCCTGTTTTCATTACCTGAAGGTGCACTAAGCTTTGAATTCTCTTCCTGATATCTTTTTAGATTCGCCCAATCCTGCGCCTGAGCAAATTGAACCGAAAGTAAAATAGCCGGAACAATCAGCCATCTTTTTGAAATTATTTTCATACTATTCATTTGGTTAAAGTTATTTTCTAGTGTTTTACCTTATAGAACTTATAAGCAAACATAAAGATCACAATATAGCAGATTATTGGCGCATAATAAGCATTTGCAACTCCTGCTCTGTCAGCAACTGCCCCCATTATAAAAGGGAAAAATGCACCACCAACAACCCCCATTGAAATAAATGAAGAAGCCTGCTGCGTATGCGAGCCCAAATTTTTAAGTCCAAGACTAAAAATAGTTGGGAACATAATACTAAAGAAAAAGTTTATCATAAGCAAGGCACCAAACGAAACCATACCAAGCCCCTGGGCAACAATAATACACATAACAATATTACCTACTGCAAATGCAGCCAACAACTTGTTCGGCGCTATAAACCGCATTAAGAAAGTTCCAAGAATACGTCCAACAAGCATCATACCCATAAAAAAGGCACCCATAATGTACGATGCTTTAGAAGCACTAAAACCGGCTATTTCATGAGTATAGTTTATAAAGAATGCCCATGTACCCGCCTGTGCAGCTACATTAAAAAATTGAGCAGCAACTGCCCACACAAAATGCTTGTGCGCAAACAATTTTTTACCTGGTTCAAAATCAACATTTACAGCATCGGCATCTGCCGAAGAAGTTACATGCGGATCCACTAAAGCAGGAACTTTAACAAAAGAGAAAGATATCGCAACAAGCAAAATAACAGTTCCTATTACAGCATATAATAACTTAACCGAGGTAAGATCTGTACTTCCTTCAACATTATTTGAAAGCAGAAAAAACCCTCCCATAACAGGACCAATCATGGTACCCACCGCATTAAAGGTCTGCGCGAAATTGATACGAAGATCACTCGTACGCTGATCTCCCAGCGAGGCAACAAATGGGTGGGCAACCGTTTCTAAGGTTGATAAACCGCATCCAACAATAAATAATGCAATTCCAAAAAAGGCAAACGATGATATATTAGCAGCCGGAATAAACAAAAAAGCACCCGCAGCAAAAAGAGATAACCCTAAAAGCACCCCATTTTTATACCCAAAACGCTTCATAAATAATCCCGCCGGTATCCCCATCACCGCATATGCTCCAAAAACTGCAAATTGCACAAACGCCGATTGAAACTTCGACAGACTCATAGTTTGCTGAAAATGTTTATTCAGCACATCGGCCATTGTAATTGCAATTCCCCAGAACATAAAAAGGGAGGTTACAAATATCATGGTTACCACAAATTTCTTCTCAGTAAGTGGCACTTTAACTTTTAAATCGCTCATAATTTAGTTATAAATGGTTAATTCATTTTTGTATAGACGGTTTCTTACTTACTTTGATACTCCCCAGGTTTTATTAGGTTTAGCACCCATTTCAAGTTCCAGTTTACCACCTGCAACTAATTGCTCATGGGTAAACCATGGGGTATTTAACACCTGTCCATTGAACTTAGCACTTTGAATGTATTTATTTACAACCGAACAGTTATTGGCAATCAGTTGAAATTTCTTTCCACTTGGAAGATCTATGGTAACATTCTGAAACACCGGACTTCCTATTGTATATACCGGAATACCTGGAGTAACAGGATAAAAGCCCATTGAAGAAAATACAACAAAAGCGGTCATACCACCACCATCTTCATCACCCGGAATGCCGAATACATTATCTTTAAACCAGGTATCTAAAAGGAATCTGATGTGTTTTTGAGTTTTCCAAGGCGAAGCCGTATAGTTAAACAAATAAGGAATATGGAAACTAGGCTCATTACCCATAGAGAACTGACCAACCATACCTGTTGCATCCGGAAACTTAGCCCAATTTTCATATTTACTTCTGCCAAGCGGCTCTCTATAAAGCTGGTCTAACTTATTTTCAAAGCTTTTTTCACTACCAAACAATCCTATAAGGCCTTTCACATCCTGTTGCACCTGCCACAAATAAGTCCAGCCATTATTCTCATCATAATAGTCTCTGCCGCCCATGCCACCATCAAATTTAGGATCAATATCTACCCAATTACCATCTTTATCTTTTGGCAAGAACATTTGAGTTTTACTATCCCATAAGTTCTTATAGTTATTACTTCTTGCAATAAATTTGGTATAATCCTGGTCGTTCCCAAGCTCTTTCGCCATTTGGGCAACAGCCCAGTCATCATAGCTGTGCCCTAAGGTAACCGCTACCGCCTGGCGCTTTTCCCAGCTATGTACTTCTGCAACAGTTTCCTTTTCATCCTTTTTTAGAGATGGAAAATATCCCTTTGCATAATAGAAGTCTTCCAACTCTCCTTTAGGGCCATTTTTCCAAGGCAGCATTGTGGCTTCATTTGCATTTTTAAGCATTCCCTCATAGGCCTTTTTAACATCAAAACTTCTAATTCCTTTACGGTACGCATCAAGAAAGGTAATTGATGAGTGAAATCCATTCATGCATGGATTATCACCAAATAACAACGGAAATGTAGGTACCCATCCGCTTTGAGTATACATGTTTACGTAAGAGTTCATCATGTCACCTTCCTGTTCAGGATTAAGGATTGTACGAAGTGGGTGGTGAGCAAGATAAGTATCCCACGACCAATCATCTACATAAAACGGACGTGTGGTTTTATGAATCTGTTTGTCGTAACCACTATAATACTGACCATCTTCGGTAATATCAACCATACGCTCATAACAGCGATATAAAGCAGTATAAAATGAACGTTTTTGAGCTTCTGTACCACCTACTGTTTTAATCTGGTTAATCACCTTCGACCAAGCTTCTTCCCCTTTTTTAACCTGCTGCTCAAATGTTGAGTTTTTCAACTCATTGTCGAAATTCTTTTTGGCCTGCTCAGCGCTGATATAAGAAATCGCGTATTTAAACTCAATAGCTTTGGGGGTATTTTTCGGAAAACTAACCCACGCTTTTAATTCTTTTTCATTTACTGAATTAGCTGCTACTGCTTTACCATCTTTCAAACCACCCAGTACAACATCTGTATTAAAAGCACCATACATGTACACCTTAATATTTCCACTGTAAGTTTCTATGCCACTTATTTCTTTCTTCGAAATTGACTTATACTCGTGGTCGCCACCATTATATGTGCTAAGCAATAAACCTTTTTCACTATTCGCAGGAAATTCAAATCTGAATATACCCGTTTTTTTTCCCGGAGTAAACTCAACTTTTACTTCTTCGTCAATCAGCCAGGTAGTATAATACCATGGGCGGTTGATCTCCAAATCATGATCATACGTCATTTTTTTACCCCAATCATTTCCTTCAATAGACTTTACTGTCGGTTTAATTGCAAAAACCTGCCCCATTCTGTGCGAAACCACATTTAATGGAAAGCTGGAAATCTGATCAGACATGTAATCAGGTCTTTGAGCAAACATCCTTATCATTTGATTAGGAAGTTGTACAGTTGGTCTGGTAGGTTCCAAAAGCTGACCTACGTTCCCAATTATCGGATCTACATATTTTAGGTTACCAGTTCCCTCATATTGGTTTGTTTGGGCCATAGCAATACCCTGACCAAAAAGTAAAGCTGCTGAAAAGGCCACCTTAAATTTGGACGTAATTGTTCTATTAAAGATTAAGGACATAATACTGATTAGTTATAAATTTGGTTCTTAAGTTTTCACAATGTGTGCAATGCTAAAGATATAAAACACATTCCATAAAAAACAGCATTATTTACGTTACTAAACCCTTATAGCAAACCAATAAACCGCTATAAAAAAACCGGTCTGCAAATGCAAACCGGCCCTTTTCTAAAAATTATATATTAAGCTATTTCTGCTCCATCCTCTCCTCTTTCCCTGAAAATCTGCTCCATCCTCTCCCTTTTCCCAGAAAAAATGATTCCTCTTTGAAGACATGCGAATGTTTGCCCTTCAGCAAAGATTCGAGGATGAAAAGAGTGTATCATTTTTTCCTTTTATTTTCTCAACTCCAATTCATCAATCAAGTTCTTAGCACCACCAAGCACATCAATACACCATAAAACATATCGCACATCCACACATATCGTACGTTTAAACTGCTTATCAAAAGCAATATCACCACTCATTGCTTCCCAGTTACCATCAAAAGCCAAACCGATCAGTTCACCTTTACCATTAATAACAGGCGAACCTGAGTTGCCTCCGGTAATGTCATTATTGGTAATAAAACCAACTGTTAAAGTTCCGTCATTACCATATTGGCCAAAGTTCTTTTTATTATAGTTCTCTATCAGGTTAGCCGGCAAGTCAAACTCACTATCGCCTGGAATATACTTTTGCATCACCCCATCAATGGTAGTTGTAGTTTTATATACAATACCATCTTTTGGAGAGTAATCCTGCACATTACCATAACTCAGTCGCATTGTTGAATTTGCATCAGGATACATTATTTTCCCTGCATTCTTCTCCAGAATTGCTTTAAGGTACAAGTTATCCAATTCTTCTTTTTTGCTTTCAAAATCGGCAACTACAGAACCAAAGTTAGTCTTAACATAATCTGCCGGATAAAGGTTTACCGCATACTTATATCCGGGATCATTTTTAATGGCATCAAGAGAAGGATTAGAAGCCATAAACATCTTTAACTTCTCCGGTTTAATAAAATTACTGTTCTCCCAAAGGTAATCTGCATACTTCTGGAAAGTAGCTTCAGGATTTCCTGTCCAATACTTTTCTGCAATTTCACTAAAGAACTTAGGCTGTGATTTTACCGGAACGTCATTGTAAAAAGAGGCAAGAATTTGCGCAAAAATCTTCTTGTCTGCAGTTTCATTATATGTTTCCTGATAAGTAGCAAGAGTTTTATCAACACCACCTTTTACCTGTGCAGCAAAAGCATCATCACCTTTCTTCTGATCCATTGCATTCCACGCACGGCCAATTGAAATGGCATTTGGCACCCATGCCGATGCTAAGAAACCTTCATTAATATAAGTACGCTGAACAGAAATCGGATCAATACTTTTGTAAATCTGGTCATATTGCTCCATTAAACCTGCAAATTCAGTTTTCTGAGCAGCCCATTCCGTAAATGCTTTTTCGTCTTTTCTTTTAGATTCGGCAACTTTTAAGCGCTTTAATTGCTCAGTTTGGCCAATATAATATTTCCAGTAGTTAGCAATATTAGCATATTTAGACGACAGCTTTAAGCGTGTTTCAACACTTTTATCCATCTCCGCTTTCCATGCTTTTAAGCGAATATCACGAAGCTTAACAATAGTAGGACTTACTTTTTCGGTAGCCAGATCAACTCCGTACGATGTTAAATACCTATCCGTACGGCCAGGGTATCCATAAACAATCGAAAAATCACCATTTTTAACACCTTTAATAGATACAGGCAGGAATTTCTTTGGTTTATAAGGAACGTTGTCAGCAGCATACTTTGCAGGCGCATTGTTTTTAGCAGCATAAACTCTGAAAACAGAAAAATCACCGGTTTGGCGAGGCCATTCCCAGTTATCTGTATCGCCACCATATTTACCAATATTTTGTGGCGGAGCACCAACCAAACGGATATCATCAAAACGTTCGTAAACAAAAAGTATAAACTGATTAGATTTATAAAAATCCTTTACATTAGCCTCTATTGTTGGGCCGGTAACAGCCGCTTTCGAAATGGTATTAAACACCTCAAGCATTTTTGAGGCTTTCTCAGCACCTTTTAAACCTTTAGTTGCTTCATTAACCTGAGCCGTTACATCTTCCATTCTTTGAAGAAAACGCACAAACAATCCGTCAATTGGCTTTTCTTCGCCGTAATTTTTAGCGTAAAAACCGTTATCAAGAATATTGTTCTGAGCAGTTGAATTTGAAGCAATAGCATCATAGCCACAATGATGATTCGTAAAGATCAAACCTTTATCAGATACGATCTCGCCTGTACAGAATCCACCAAAATGAACAATAGCATCCTTTAAACTCGATCCATTTGCATTATACAGGTCTTTTGCAGTCAATTTAAAGCCCTGTTTCTTCATTTGCTCATAGTTTTTACCTATCAGCATCGGGATCCACATCCCTTCATCTGCTTTAACAGTGTTTACAAAGGAAAATACCATTGCACACAACAGCAGATATACTGTTTTCTTCATGATAAAATAATTAGTTAGTTATGCCGTAAAGTTAATGAATAACTGGGTTAATCTATAAAGAAAAAACCTGCAGCGTAGGTTCTGGCCGTTCCACTGATCAGCACCCTGTCACCTAAACTAACACACTGAAGTTTACCTAGCCTGTCCGACAATTGCAAGGCACTCATCTCCGTCTTACCCAGTTTTTCTGCCCAATACGGAATCAATGAACAATGCGCCGACCCTGTTACCGGATCCTCAAATATACTTGCCTGGGGAACAAAGAAACGGGATACAAAGTCAACCTTATCACCTTTTGCTGTAATAATTATACCTCCCGGATCAAGATTTATCTGATTCAGAACTTCTCTGTCAGGTACCAAGTCCCTTATATCTTGCTCATCATCATAAACCAGCACATAGTCTCTTGACTTTAGCACCTCCTTTGGTTGTTTCTTTAAAGACCTGGAAATGATTTCTGGCAACTCTGCCGGCTCAGGATTTCTCGATGGAAAATTTAAAGTGTATTGCTCATCAGCTACTGTAACCTCTAATAATCCACTTTTAGAATTGAAAATAATCTTATCACCCTGATAATTCAGAATCGTTTTTAAAACATGGGCAGTAGCCAATGTTGCATGGCCACACAAATCCATCTCATGATCTGGAGTAAACCATCTTAAATGAAAAGCCTCACCATCCGCCACAAAAAAAGCAGTTTCAGGAACGGCATTTTCCATAGCAATCTTTAAAAGCAGACCATCAGACAACCACTCATCAAGCAGAACTACACATGCCGGATTACCACCAAAAAGCTGGTCAGTAAATGCATCAATCTGATAAAACTCTATTTTCTTCATGTCCATATATTTAGATTTACAATTTTATCTCGAACAGGTTAACGCTACCGCCTCTGTAATGTACAGGTAGCTCCTCATCAAACCCTATCTGTGCAATTCCTTTATCTGCAAACCCACAGTTAAAATAGTAGTTGTTCAGCTTATCGTTACCACTGGTAGTGTCCATCCTTATAAACTCCTTGCCAGTTTCTTTAGCATGGCCTTTAGCCCATTCTACAATTTGTTTTACAAAAGAACTACCTCTAAATGCCGGGTTAGTTGCTATACGATGAATATAAATAGATGGATCTGCATTTCTTTCTTTCCAAATTAGCGGATCATCATAGTTGATCACAAAAACACAGGCTATCTCATCATCTGCCATAATCTTGTACTGCCTCTTTTCGTCAATCTCTTTCTTAACAAGCGATCTTTCAAAACCTTTCCAATAATTAATGGTCTGTTTTTTTTGATACTCAGTAGCATCATCATAAATTTTAAAAATAGAATCTAAGTCTTCCTGTGTGCTATGTAAAATGGTCATATCAGTACTATTAAAATAATAACACAAAATTCTACAATATAATTACACCAACACAGATACAATTTTATTAAATTTGACCAATACAGTTTTAACTATGGAATTAAAGCAAGCCTCCAAATCAGAACCATACTTATACCTTCAGATAGCTGCCCGTATTGAAAAGCAAATCATGAACGAGGTGTTAAAAGCCGGCGACAAACTCCCATCTGTAAGAATGCTATGCAGGGAATTAGGCCATAACATGAGTACCGTTACACAAGCCTACTATGAATTGGAAAGCAGGTCACTTATTGAAACAAGGCCAAGATCGGGGTATTATGTTAGCGTGCTTCCTAAAAAACGTTTAGCTGTACCCGAAACAAGCAACCCCTCTGCGGGCGCGGCACTTCATAGTCAGGACGATCTTATTGCCCGTGTCCATCAGGATAGTGCAAATCCAAAAATAACACTGCTCTCTTTAGGTGTGCCTCATAAAAGCCTCTTGCCTATTGCAAAATTAAATAAGGGGATGATACAAGCCATGAGAACGCTTGATGGCAGCGGAACATCTTACGATCAGGTTCAGGGAAATGACAAACTCAGACGTGAGGTTGCCAAATGGTCTCTTTCGTGGGGTGGCGATCTGAACAGTACAGATATTATAACTACTGCCGGCTGCATGAATGCCGTTGCTTATTGCCTACTGGCCACAACTAAACCCGGAGATACGATAGCAATTGAAAGCCCCGCTTATTTTGGCATCCTTCAGCTTACCCAAACTATGGGACTAAATGTTCTGGAACTTCCAACAAATGCAACTACAGGTATAGAACTTGAAGCTTTAAAAAAAGCACTTGCCACAAATAAAATCAAGGTTTGTCTGCTGGTAAGCAACTTTAACAATCCATGTGGTTCTTCTATGCCTGCCGAACATAAAAAAGAGGCAGTTAAATTACTGGAGCACTTTAATGTGCCTTTAATTGAAGACGATCTTTATGGCGATCTTTATTTTGGTGCCAACCGCCCAACCACCTGCAAAACATATGACGAGAGCGGCCTGGTTCTTTATTGTAATTCCGTATCTAAAACACTTGCTCCGGGATATAGAGTAGGCTGGGTTGCCCCCGGAAAGTTTAAGGAACAGGTAATGAGACTAAAATTTAGTCACGCACTTTCATCAACTACAATCACATCAGAAGTTGTTGCAGACTTTTTAAAGAATGGCCGATATGAGAATCATTTAAGAAAAACACGCCAGATACTTTATAACAACAGCCTCAAATACAGCAGTGCCATAGCTAATTATTTTCCAGAAAACACACGTGTAAGCCGACCTGAAGGCGGGTACTTTTTATGGGTAGAGCTAAACAAAAATGTAAATACACTAGACTTATATGAGCGTGCAATAAAGCAGAATGTAAGTATTGCCCCAGGTAGAATGTTTAGTTTAAAACAACAATTTGATAATTGCTTACGGTTAAGCTTTGGACTTCAATGGAGTGATGAAGTAGAAAAGAAAATCAAGCTGCTGGGATTACTGGTTAATAAATAACAAATTATGATGAAATGGCCTGCCCCTCAAGCCAGGCTTTAAAACCACTTACCCGCTCTCTGCTTATAATGGCCTCAACATCAACAGCAGGCGATAACTGCAGAATAAACCTGCTGTTATAATAGGTAGTAATTTTCTTTATCGCATCAATATGGATAATCAGTTTCCTGTTGATCCTGAAAAACAAATTCTTATCAAGTAATTTCTCGATCTGATCTAAAGAATAATCCAGCGGGATCTTCTGATCAGTCATTGTAGTAGCCCAGGTCAACCCATCAGCAAAATAAATATGGGCAATATCCTTAGCCTTTACATAAATAAGCTGGTTGTTAATTTTACCTATAAACCGTGTATTCTCCCGTTTAGAAAACTCCTCGGCAATTTTAGAAATATTAACTCCGGAGTTTGCCGGAAGCTTAAAATACTCATACTTTTCTATTGCCCGCTTAAGGTCTTTTACATCAATAGGTTTCATCAAATAATCAACACTATAAACCTTAAATGCCTGCAAAGCAAAACTATCATATGCAGTAGTAAAAATAACAGGAACCTGAACATCCCTCCTATCAAACAATTCAAAACAGTTACCGTCCGACAGCTGAATATCCATAAATATCAAATCCGCAGCATCAACCTGATTATCAAACCATTTAACACCGTCCTCTACAGATTCAATTATAGCTATCACATCAACCTGGGGCAGGCATTTTTGCAATAGCTGAATCAACCTTTCGGCATTATGCCTTTCATCCTCAAATATTATAATCTTCATAAGTATGTATTATTGGTACACGTACTGTAAATGTATTTGCCGTTTCGGTTACCGTAATTCTCTTATCGCTGGTTAGTTCATATCTTTTGCTAATATTTTCTAGCCCTACACCAATAGAATTCTGCACACTTGCCCGTTTCCTTAAATCGTTTGCTATAACCAACGATCCATCCTCATCTTTAATGCAAATGCGCAGAGGGTCGTTGGCCGAAAACCGGTTGTGTTTAACAGCGTTCTCTACCAGCATTTGTAAAGTTGCAGGCGGCACCATGCCGGTACCTTGCACCTCTTCGCTAATATTTATATGAAACTCTATACTACTCTGGTGCCTTATCCTGATCAGAAAAGAGTACGATTCTAGAAACTCCAGCTCTGTTTTAATAGTTACCAGGTTTTCGAATTTCTTATCCAGTATATACCTGTAGCTTTTAGCCAGCTGGGTAATATATTCGGCCGATAAATCCGGACTTTTATAAACCAGATTGGTAAGTACACTTAATGAGTTAAAGAAAAAATGAGGGTCTATCTGGCTTTTCAATACATCGTACTTAGCCTGAATATTTTCGCGCATTAATCTTTCAGCATTCAGTTGCGATTCCTTCCAGTTTTTATAATACAGAACCACACCATTGTATGCAAGTATTAACAGATAGAAAAGGAATGTACCAAAAATTAAATCATAGCTAAAAGCCACAAAATGATTCCAGGCCTCGTATTGTTTAAACAATACAATATCAAATACAGAGTAGCACAACCCAAACAAATAAGCTACAAGCAAACCGTAAAGCAAAAGGCTTACGCACAAAAACAGTAATTTAGAAGAAACACTTTTATTAAAAATATTCCTTTCTATATATTTAGAGAGCCTTGCAGCGCCCTCCCACGAAATTAACCCAAAAATGATATACAACAAACTAAAAGCCTGCCCTCTTAATAAGAACGAGCCTACTTCGTGCGGAAAAGTAAGGTCAAATGATTTAAATATCAGGCTAAAAATATAAAGCACCAATACCCTTAAGCCATACTTAAAATACTTGTTCTGAAAAATCTGTTCAACCTTAGCCGGATTCATCCTTATCAGCATTATTATAAAACCAATTAACATAGCACTAGCAGTAATTATTTTCTTTGAACCACGCTAATGCACTACCTATCGCTTTCTCTATTGGGGTGTACTTTATTAATAATTCCCGCTCAGATTTTTTACCCGAATAGTAGTTGTACAAACACAGCATATAGGCCGAAGAATAAGTCAGCTTACCAGATGTTTTGCTAAATACACCAACCAATGTACCCATTATTCCTATCATTTTTAAAACGAATTGAGGTATGCGTACCATTGCAGGATCTTGTCCTGCCACGCTGTTCAGCAGTTTAAAAAACTCTTTATACGATAAATTTTCGCCAGCCAACAGATAGCAATCACCTATTTTACCTACTTCCAATGCATTGGCTATCCCAGTACATACATCATTAATGTGCACAAAGTTTTTACCCCCTGGCGGATAAAAAAACCATCGTTTATTTATGCCATGCAATATAATCTTACCTGAACTGGGCTTCGCATCATACTGGCCGATCATAAAAGTTGGGTTTACAATTACTGCCTGAAGGTTTTTACGCTCAACCTGTTCCAAAACATACTGCTGGGCAATGTATTTACTATTTATATAACCAGAATTTACATGAAGCAATGTAAAAGAATTCAATTCATTTGCAGGCTTAACCCTGTTGCCCGGCCCAATAGTATTTGCAGTACTAATGTGGATCAGTTTTTTAACACCATGTTGCAAACAAGCATTAACCACGTTTATGGTACCCCTAACGTTAACCAGCTCATATTCTTTAAAAGTTACTGCCCATTGCTGAGTTATAGATGCAGTATGAACCACATAATCGCAACCTTTTACAGCCATTAATACCTCCTCCTGGTTACTGATGTTGCCATGATATATCTCGCAGGGAATATCGGCCACCACGCTTGCATCTGCCGTATCCCTCATCATCAATTTAACCTCATAACCACGCCTAAACAATTCACGTGCAACATTAGAGCCTAAAAAGCCATTTCCGCCGGTTATTAAAACTTTCATTATTAAAGAACTATTTAATTGCTATTTCCTTTTTAACTGCTCTTGATACGATTCTGAGTTTTAGCCCTAAAGGCAAAATGCCCATAAGCCTATGATTTATCTTGTTCCACAAACCCGGAATAATTACCGCCTTATTAAGCCTGGTTTGTTTCAGTGCAATGCGAACAATATCAGCCGTTGCCAATAAACCAATCCTCCCCCTTGCACCCTGCCCCATTATTCGTATAGACACGCCTGAGTTTGTCATAATTGGCCCCGGGTAAACCACACTAACCGATAAATTACTATCCTGAAGTTCCTCTCTTAAACCCAAAGAAAATGAAGAAATAAATGCTTTTGATGCCGGATACACTGTTTTATAAGCTATTGGCGTAAAAGCAGCCATGCTCGAGATATTAAGGATATGGCTTTGGGAGTGTTTTAATAAATGAGGCAAAAGCATTTGGGTTATAGAAACCATGCTCCTGATGTTAACCTGCAAAATTCTATCCATCGCTTCTAATGAACTTTCTGTTATAGATGCAGTGCCACCAATACCAGCATTATTAATTAAAAAATCAACCTCAAAGTTTTCTGTTATGTGGTTCATCTTTTCTATAAGCAATATGCTATCGGTAATGTCAAACTCAAATACTTTGGTAGCTATTTTATATTCAGCGGCAAGGTTTTGGGCAATTGAGGCCATATTACTTCCCGGAAGGGCAATCATAATAATATTCATCCCCATGGTGGCGCATTGAACCGAAAACTCTCTGCCTAAACCAGAACTGGCGCCAGTAATTAAAGTATACCTAATGCTTTTCATAACTGTATTTATTATTTATAATCGCATCAAAACCTTTAATAAACTGCCTAATGCCAACACATAAAAGCCCTTTTTCTATATAATTAATAATAGCAATATAGTCTTGCTTATTAACCGATAAAGCAGTCTGTTCAATAATATATTCAAGCAAATGCATGTTAATTTCGTCCATGTCATCCGTTACTGCATGTTCAGACAACGATCGTAACAGACTGCTAACTATTAATAAATCTATCCAGCGGCTTTGAAAGCCATAATACATACCCCGATTTCTATGAATTGCTTTTTCAATATTCTCTAAAAAATCGACCAGTAAATTAGATACATCGGTATTGTCTAGGTCATAATCAACTATTACCATGTTTATTTTATGCACAGTTTTGTGCAACGAAATCAAATCAGAAGTATCGCCAAATATTTTGACACCCACTCTATTTTCAAAAAGACATCCTGTTAACATATTGCTTAATACTTATCTGTACAAAGCTGTTGATCTGTTAAATAGGAAAAGACAAATAGTTGATGAAGCGTAGATATTTCGCCTTGAGTTGTACTTATTTATTGCCGAGCCAAATTAAGCTGTTAATGATCAATTTATTTTGAACTTCATTATCAAATGTAAATGATAACTCTTTGTTATGTGGTGGATGCTCATAATCTATATCGTTATGGCCCATGTTCATATAAATCATTTTATACTGCTTATTTGTCCACACCACAGGATAGTAACCGCTATGCCATATTTCGTAAGGTTTAGGGCCGGTACCTAACGGAAAGCTGCTGCTATCAATAGACAGCAAGATCTTAATATTAGGGTTCTTGGTTAAATCATTTGTCCACCTGTACCACTCATTTGGACTAGCCTTAAAAGTTTGAGGCAAATTTTTTGTTGCCTGATGCTTATTATCTTCAACCTTAAGTATTGCAGATGTTGGCCGCCATGTATTACTTCCATAAGATCCGGAACCAAGAAACTCGTTATGATACCAGTCCCAGTTTTGAGGAAAGTCTGACGGAGTTAGCGCAAAAGCCGAAAAGTGAAAACCCATCCATGCCCCTCCATGTTTCATGTAATTTTCAAATGCTTCTCGGTGCGATGGCTGATCTGGTCGGGTATCTAAAAAAATAACAACCTGATATTTGGAAAGAAAGTTTGTATTAAGGTCGTCCCAGTTATTGGTAGAATCGTAAGTAAAGTTATGCTCCAGTGCTTTTTTTGGAAACCATTTATTCGCTTCGTGGACAAAACTTGTATGAGCCTGATCGTTTTTAGCGGTATAAAATGCAATTACTTTAAACTTACGAGGGTTGTTTTGTGCACGAGCACCTAAAAATAGACAGCAAAACATGCCACATACAAACATGTATTTTAGCACTACTTTAAAAGGTATTCGACTCACAATATTAGGAGGCATTTATTCTTATCTTTATTGATAAGAATAGGCTTATAAATCCAATTTACTAATTTTAATTACAAATGGTATAACTAATTGCTTTCTTCTATTTTTTCGAAGAACTGTTTTAATTCATCAAAAAATATCAGCGTTTTAAGGCGTTCTTCAGTTTCTACCTGAATTGCCGCATGACCTGCCCATCCACTATACAACTTATCAAGCATCTCATGGATTTCTTGAAAAGAATGTTCATTCAAGAATTCCTTTGTAGTCATTTGAAATTTTTCTGATTCTGTAATTTCTAAAGGCATTATTGCTCCTCCTAATAATTTGCGGCTTCCAACTGTAACTTAATTGTTATATAACGTTGTAAAAAAGGAAATAATATACCTGAATATTATTTGATTGAATTTTAGTTTGATCCAGAGTACTTTAATCATACCTGGATGGCTAAATAGACACTTTCTCGTGCGAGGGCCTTGATGGGGTGTTCATTGAGCCTTGATAGGGCCTTGGTAGGGCTAATTGCCCTTGCAACCCCCTAAAAAAGCACTAGTAAAACTCACAAATCTACCTTAGAACTAACCACTTAATGTACAACTATATATATCTTTGTTCAACTTCGGGATATATCTAAGAATCCTGCTAACTAACTTAATCAAATATAAAAAAATGGGTAAACTTAAAAACGGCATCCTTGGGGGTGTATCGGGAAAAGTTGGTACCGTAACATGTTATTGCCTTAATGGACAGGAAATCGTAAGGTCTAACGGAAAAAACAACAATCCACCAACAATTAAACAGCTTAATAATTACCAGCAAATGGAAGTTATAAGTGAATTCTTTAATGGAATGAAGCCTATTCTTAAAGCAGGCTTTGGTCATGAAGCAATTGGTACAATTAAAAATTATCACAATCTGGCTATTGAATACAACAAGCCAAATGCACTAAAAGGTTATTTCCCAGATGTAGAAATAGACTATCCAAAAATTGTTATCAGCGCAGGGCATTTGTCGCTGGCATTTAACCCTACAGTAGAAATGGTAGCTGAAGGATTAAAATTTAATTGGGAAGTACAACATAACATTCCGCAAGAAAACACAGATCGTGTAATGCTTTTGGCTTATGCTCCCAACAGCAAGGATATGAGCTTTAATAATAGTGGTGCACAAAGAATAGAAGGATGCGATATCTTAAAAATCCCATCTTCTATGAAAAATGAACCGCTTGAGGTTTACATGTCGTTTGTATCAGACGACAGACTCAGCGCTTCGAACAGTCAATACCTGGGTTTGATAACGGTATTGTAGTAAAAATTCAACTAAACAAAAAAGGCTTCCAGATTTGGAAGCCTTTTTTGTTTATGATAATAAATCCTAGTTAAACAAATATCTCACTCCAATTTGTCCTTGCCATCTTGAATCGAAAGATTCAGTTGATGTATTAGCAGGTGTTGTAGGAGAGAAATTGAATCCTTTTAAACCTGAATTGTATGAAATTAACTGATAAGCCTGGTTAGCATAGCTGTATTGACGACCCCATTTCTTATTTAATAAATTGGTGAAGTTAAATACATCGAATGATAACTGTAAACGGTTTTTAGTTGAACCGATCATAGTACCTATATCTTGCATTACGCGCAAATCAACTTGATGTTGCCAAGGTAAACGGCTACCATTTCTTTTTGCATACTGGCCTCTGATGGTTTTAAGATATGAATCGTTATTGATGTAAGTGTTTAATGCATCCCATTGCTCCTGCGGAGTATAGGTTTTAACAACAGCACCTTTTGCATCTTTGATCTCAAGTTTAACCATGTTAATATCGTTCATTGTTCTTGGAACAAACAACAAATCATTACCAAAAGCTCCGTCGCCATTTAAATCGCCGTTATATAGGTAGGTGAAAGGTGTACCTGAGCTACCTGCATAGAAGATTGAGAAAGTAGTACCACTTGCTTTTTGACGACCATAGTTTACAGCGTATGATAAGCTACCTAAAATTCTATGACGAACATCCTGGTTTGAATATACAAGATCAGGATCATTAGGGTTATTAACAATCTGAACAAATTCCCAGTTAGACTGAGCAGTACTGCTTGCACCAGAGTTTACATCTTTAGATTGACCATAGTTATAAGCTACTGTTGCAAATAAACCATTAGAGAAGTTTTTCTTTAACTCTGCAGTTAAACTGTATGAATAACCTTTGCTTGTGTTATCCAAAAGGTAAGCACCTGTATAAGTTGGGATTACTCTATTTGAATAAGCTGGGCGCAAATCAGCTCCGTTACTTAAATCTGGGCTAATAGTTGTTCCTTTTGCTTTAACATTAAGGTCTCTGTAAAGAACGTTATTTACTGTTTTTGAGTAAATAGCTTCTAAAGTACCTACCATACCTCCAGGCAATTTAAAATCAGCGGCTAAGTTGTTACGGAATACCTGAGGTACTCTGAATCTAGGACTCATTAAGTTAACCTGATAAGTATTTCCAGCTGATCCAACTGTTGATTGTTTTTCTGGATCTGGCTCAAAACCTGCATTATTAGCAGTAGTTCCTGACAAAGCAATACTTCTGTAATCTAAACCTGTATTTCCGTATTGGTTAGAGAACCATACGAATGGAGCACGGCCTGTAAATAATCCACTACCACCGCGTACTTGAATTGTTCTATCACCAGTTGCATCCCAGTTAAACCCGATACGAGGCGACACCAATATCTGACCGCTTGGTAAATTACTTGTTCCATAACCAGGGAACGAAGCGGAAACTGCAGGGTTATCAGCTGGTTTATCAAAGAATAAAGGAACATCTAACCTTAAACCGGCAGTTAACCTGAATGTAGGATCTACCTGGATTTCGTCCTGGAAGTAAAATCCTAACTGAGCTGCTTTAAATGCAGCAGCAGGAACTGTACCAGCAACCGAAGGGTAAGTAACATCAATATTATTCGGTTTATCGTTATAGAAGTTATCAAGATTGCTAAAACGGTAACGACCTCTGTAGTTATTAACGAACAAGTTACTGAACTTAAAGAACTCGTTGTGTGTACCTAATGTGAAAGTGTGGTTACCCGTTAATAGTTTTAGGTTATCTGTAAATTCAATAACATCCTGATTAAGTGAGTTTGCTGTTGAACTTCTTTCTGAACCAAATTGAAGTGTGCTTCCTGCTTGTCCGCCCCAGTTCTGAATTTCTACCTGAGGGAATAAAGAACCATTTGTTGCACGTGCATCTCTGATTCTTGAATAACCAACAATCAGGTTATTTGACAAGCTTGAATTGATCTGAGACCTTAACTCTAATACACTGATGTTTTGAGTATTGTTAAATTTATAACCATTGTTTTCTAAACGGAAGAAAGAAGGGCTTCTGCTAAGGTTATCATCAGATGCTTTGATATAGTTATGACGTAATGTTAATTGGTTTTTGCTATTGATGTTCCAATCTAAACGTGCAAAAATCTTATCACTCTTTGTTTCCTGATCAATTTTATCGTAGCTACCAATATCGTAACCATAAGTTTTTTGAACAAAATCTGCCAAGGTTTTAGCATCAGATGCAGAAAGCATTGCATTAGCATCGCCAACGTTGTATGATGTAGGCACTTTATCTCTGGTTTGCTCAGCGTTTACAAATAAGAACAATTTATTCTTAACAATAGGAGCGCCTAAGCGGAAACCGTATTGTGTTCTGTAAAAATCGTTAGCTTTTTCGCCGGCAAAGTTTTTACCTACAAGCTTCTGGTTTCTGCCAAAAAAGTAAGCTGATCCTTCTACATTGTTAGTTCCTGAACGTGTAATAGCGTTAATACCACCACCTGTAAAGTTGCCATAACTTACATCGTAAGGAGCTAAAACCACCTGGATTTCTTGCACAGCATCTAAAGAGATAGGCTGAGTTTTTGCCAAACCACCCGGTGCCGGAGAACCTGCAATACCAAAGATATCGTTGTTCATAGCACCATCAATGTTGATGCTGTTATAACGTGTACTTGATCCTGAGAAAGAGTTTCCGTTTGCCTGAGGCGTTAAACGCGTAAAATCCTGAAGACTACGGCTTAAAGTTGGCAAATTTTGAATCTGCTCTTTTGAAATTGTTGTAGCTGCACCTGTTCTTTTGCTGTTCATAGTTGCATCTTTTTTACCAGATACTACTACTTCTTCAAGGTTTTTGCTGTCGTCACTTAAAACCACATTAAAGGTATAAGGATCACCTAGTTTTAAATAAACATCATTAGCAGTTTCTTTTTGAAAGCCAACATAGTTTACTTCAATCGTATATGGACCACCTGGTCTCATATTCGCAATGCTAAATCTGCCGTCGTTGTTTGTTGAAACAGAATATACAGTACCGGTTGGTACGTGTATGGCTTTAACGCTAGCGCCTGGCAAGGCACCTTTAGCGTCTTTAACAGTACCGTTCATAGCAGATGTGGTTATCTGTGCATTCACTGCAGAAATAGACCCTACCATAGCTAAAACGATTAATACCATTTTAAATAGTAAAGATTTCTTCATATTGCTTTGTTTTTTTATGAATACCATCAAAAATTGATGATGGGGGCAAATTTAAATATTAATTCAATGTTCAGTTTAATTTTCATGTTAAATAATTATTAATAAAGTCAAAAAATTGCAACATTTAACATAAGAATTAAATATATAACCTACAGTTTATCAGCTATTTGTTTTTACACTATAAATAAGCTGGCTATTAATATAGCAACATGTTAACAGGTTGTTAAGCGAAATCAGCTGCCCAAAAATCTTAAAGGGAGTATTAACGAACATTTTTTTTTATTTTTGGGCGTTTATTAAAGTTAAATTCCTTTATAATAAGATATGAACTACGATGTAATTGTATTAGGCAGCGGTCCCGGAGGATACGTAGCTGCAATCAGAGCTTCTCAGTTAGGTTTGAAAACTGCAGTTGTAGAGCGCGAATCCTTAGGTGGGATATGCCTTAACTGGGGCTGTATACCTACTAAAGCATTACTAAAAAGTGCACAGGTTTTTGAATACATTAACCATGCGTCTGAATATGGTATAAAAACTGCCGAAGCCGAAGCTGATTTTGCAGCTGTCATTAAACGTAGCCGTGGTGTTGCAGATGGCATGAGCAAAGGGGTTCAGTTCTTAATGAAAAAGAACAAAATTGACGTTATAATGGGAACAGGGAAAGTTAAACCTGGAAACAAAATTGAAGTTAAAGCTGCTGACGGGTCTCAAAAAGAGTACACCGCAACCAGTATTATAATAGCTACTGGCGGAAGATCAAGAGAATTACCTAATTTAAAACAAGATGGTAAAAAAGTAATTGGCTACAGACAAGCTATGGTGTTGCCTGAACAACCAAAATCTATGGTGGTTGTTGGTTCTGGCGCTATAGGTGTGGAGTTTGCTTATTTCTACGCTACTTTAGGCACTAAGGTTACCATTGTTGAGTTTATGGATAATGTTGTTCCTGTTGAGGATGAAGATGTATCTAAACAATTGTTACGCAGCTTTAAAAAAGCTGGTATCGAGATCATGACTTCATCAAGTGTTGAATCTGTTGATACCAGTGGGGCTGGTTGCAAAGTGCAGGTTAAAACTGCATCGGGTATGCAAACTCTTGAGTGCGACATCGTGCTTTCTGCTGCTGGTGTTGTTGCCAATATCGAAAACATTGGTTTAGAAGAAACCGGCATCAAAACTGAAAAAGGTAAAATAGTTGTTGATGAATTTTACAACACTGCTGTAAAAGGTTATTATGCAATTGGTGATGTTGTTGGCGGACAGGCTTTAGCTCACGTTGCTTCGGCCGAAGGTATTATTTGTGTTGAAAAGATTGCAGGCCATAAACCTGAGCCTTTAGACTACAACAATATTCCGGGATGTACTTACTGCAGTCCTGAAATTGCTTCGGTAGGTTATACTGAAAAAGCTGCCAAAGCTGCCGGATATGAATTAAAAATCGGAAAATTCCCATTCTCTGCTTCTGGTAAAGCAAGTGCTGCCGGCGCTAAAGATGGTTTCGTTAAATTAATATTTGATGCTAAATACGGTGAATTATTAGGTGCCCACATGATTGGTGCTAACGTTACTGAAATGATTGCCGAAATTGTTGTTGCCCGTAAATTGGAAACAACTGGCCATGAAATGATTAAATCTGTTCACCCTCACCCTACTATGAGCGAAGCAATAATGGAAGCTGCTGCTGATGCGTATGGAGAGGTAATTCATTTGTAAAAGACAAATTGAGTGATCTGTTTTCGGGCTGCATTAAATTTCGCTGAAGAAGCGAAAATGAATGCTAGGCCCTCTTCCAGACACTAAATTTGTTGCAAAAAAACTTAGAGAGGTAGTTGTTAACTACCTCTTTTTTTATGTTTATATTTACAAAGCCAGTTGGTATTAAATTGCACAATTACAACTGAGTTATAATTACACTAGCTTACAACTTACACTAGGTTATCATGAATTTACACACAATTAATACCGGTTTATTTAAACTTGATGGGGGCGCTATGTTTGGCGTGGTTCCGAAGTCTATATGGCAACGCAGTAATCCGGCAGATGCAAATAATTTGTGCACCTGGGCTATGAGGTGTTTGTTAATTGAAGATGGTGATAGATTAATATTAATAGATAACGGCATTGGTGATAAACAGGACGAGAAATTTTTGGGTCATTATTATCTGCATGGCGATGATACCTTAGATAAATCATTGGCTGCAAAAGGCTTTTCGAGAGATGATATAACTGATGTTTTTTTAACGCATCTTCATTTTGATCATTGTGGCGGTTCTATAATGCGTGTTGGCGACAAACTGAGGCCTGCATTTAAAAACGCTTTCTACTGGAGCAACCAGAAACACTGGGATTGGGCCGTTAACCCGAATGAAAGGGAGAAGGCTTCTTTTTTAAAAGAAAATATCCTGCCTATTCAGGATAGCGGACAATTAAGGTTTATTGATGACGTTGATGGGGTTAAATTTCATGATGGTGTAAACATTCGCTTTGCATATGGCCATACTGATGCAATGATGCTGCCTCAGATTGAATATAAGGGCAAAACTATAGTGTATATGGCCGATTTACTGCCTTCGGTTGGACACATCCCTTTACCTTATGTAATGGCTTATGATATGTTCCCATTACAAACATTAAAAGAAAAGCGATCTTTTTTACAGGAAGCTACTGATAATGGTTACATACTTTACCTGGAACATGATGCCGTAAATGAATGCTGTACCTTACACCATACAGAAAAAGGAATAAGGCTTAACCAGACTTTTGATTTAACAAGTATTACAAATCCATAAACAAAAAAATAATAATCGCTTGGTTTTGTTTAGTTTTTTATAAATTGGGATATTAAAACAACCTACGGTAAAACTAAATTAATAAAAGATTATGGGCAAATTTGAAATCACAACAAGAAAGAATGGAGAATTCCAATTCAATTTAAAGGCAGGAAATGGCCAGGTAATTTTAACAAGTGAGGGATATACCAGCAAAAGCGGGTGCACAAACGGAATAGAATCTGTAAAGAAAAATTCTCAGGATGACAGTAAGTATGAGAGAAAAACTTCTTCTAATGATAAACCATATTTTAATTTAAAAGCTACAAACGGACAAATTATTGGCAACAGTGAAATGTACGAAAGTGTTGCAAGTAGAGACAACGGTATTGAATCGGTTAAAAAGAATGCTCCAGGTGCAGAAATTTCTGATTTAACCTAAAGTCTATTCATATAATTTTTTTAAATGCCTGATCAATGATATTGATCAGGCATTTGTTTTATAATTCAGGATGACATGATGACCACAGATTTAATAACACTTATTCTCATCACCTCCGAAACTCCAGGATGTCACCAGGTTGACAGTCAAGAGCATTGCATATAGCATCCAGAGTATCCAGTCGTACTGCTTTAGCCTTTCCTGTTTTCAATATAGAGAGGTTAGACATTGTTACCCCTACCCTTGTACTTAGCTCTGTTAAGGACATCTTCCTTTTAGCTAGCATCACATCTAAATTTGTAATTATTGGCATAATATGTTTTTATTACCAGACATTAATAAGATACTATTTCTTCATTTTATTTCCTGACATCATAAAGACAAACATTTATTTTAGTTTATAAGCTCATCAATATTGATTGAAATACACAATACATACATTGATATACAATAATAATAATATGTTTTATAATATAGTGACATTAATACTGACAAAAGGATTTTGGAATAATTTTTGCTACTAAAGTTTTGTATAATTAATACGTGTAAAGTGTAACGTTTTCAGTAATTTATGTTTTCTAATTGCCTATAAATTCTTACTTTTGCACGTTCAAACACATAAAGAGTACCAAAGCATATAAATGAGACAACTCAAAATCACGCAATCGATTACCAATCGCGAAAGTCAATCTCTAGACAAATACCTTCACGAAATTGGTAAAGTGGATTTAATTACCGCGGAAGAAGAAGTAATATTAGCAAGAAAAATACGTGAGGGCGATCAGGCAGCATTAGAACGTTTAACTAAAACAAATTTGCGCTTCGTGGTTTCGGTAGCAAAACAATATCAAAACCAAGGTTTAACTCTAGGGGATTTAATTAACGAAGGAAACCTGGGTTTAATTAAGGCTGCCAAGCGTTTTGATGAGACAAAGGGTTTTAAATTTATCTCGTATGCTGTTTGGTGGATCCGTCAGTCTATTTTGCAGGCAATTGCAGAGCAAAGCCGTATTGTTCGTTTACCACTTAACCAGGTTGGGTCGTTAAGTAAAATCAGTAAAGCTTTCTCTAAACTGGAGCAGGAATACGAACGCGAACCATCTCCTGAAGAATTGGCAGACATACTTGAAACAACTGTTGATAAGATATCTGACACCTTAAGTAACTCAGGAAGACACGTATCAATGGATGCTCCTTTTGTTCAGGGCGAAGAAAATACATTGTTAGATGTATTGGAAAACCACGAACCTAATACAGACAGCAGCCTGATTAACGAATCCCTTTCGGAAGAGATTAAACGTTCATTGTCTACTTTAACAGAAAGAGAACGCGAAATCATTGTACTTTTCTTTGGACTAAGCACTAACCATCCTTTATCTCTTGAAGAAATTGGAGAGAAGTTTAACTTAACCCGTGAACGTGTACGTCAGATTAAAGATAAAGCACTTCAGCGCTTGCGTCATACCTCACGTAGTAAGATCTTAAAATCATACCTGGGATAAGCCGCATAAAGCTTAAGAAAAATATATAAAAACAAAAAGATCGGGCAATACCCGGTCTTTTTGTTTTTAAAAATCTATATCAATCAAGCTGCTTAGCGGGATATGTACCCCCCTTTTTAATTGAATATATTTCTCGGTAACAGACCAAACTGTGGTGTTAACAGTTTTTGGACCTTCGGTAGTGTTAAATGTGATATCGGCTTTTGACTTAAACTCGTTTCCCAGTCTTTGTGCGGAGTTTAGCTTATCCCTTAATTCTTCTGTATGATTCTGATCGGCTGGAACGATTTTACTTATATCTATTGATTCTTTTTCTATTAATTCCCCTAACATAGTAGTATGACTTATTCTTACTTAAATATGCATTTAATCTACTTAAATAACAATAGGACATGAAAAGAGTTATTAATATCGTTCTATATCTTTACTTTAGTATTATATATTTAAACATCAAAAATGAAATTTTACCTATTAATACCGCTTAGTTTATTATTGAGCTGCAGTTCTGTAAAAAAAACAGATGCTCAGGCTGGAAGCCAGCTACTTAAAGATGTTGAAATATTATCTTCTGATACATATGAAGGGAGAAAAACAGGGACAAAAGGGGCCGAAATGGCACGTAAATATATAGAGTCGCGTTTTAAAGAAATTGGCTTAAATACACTACCATCATTTTCAGGCTATGAGATGCCGTTTTCTTTTAAAAATAATAAAGGAACGACCATTGAAGGTAAAAACCTGCTTGGCTATGTTGAGGGAAAAAGCAAAAACGTAATAGTTATATCTGCTCACTATGATCATATTGGAATTATAAACCATGAGATTTACAATGGTGCCGATGATAATGCTTCGGGAGTTGCAGCTTTATTGAAACTTGCCTCACATTATTTAAAAAATAAACCTTACCATACTTTAATTTTTGCTGCTTTTGATGCTGAGGAAGCAGGCTTACAGGGTGCAAGTGCTTTTGTAAAAAATCCTCCTGTGCAACTTGAGAACATCAAACTTAACATCAATATGGATATGGTAAGCCACAATGATAAAGGTGAGCTGTATGCTTGTGGCACATTTAAATATCCTCAGTTAAAACCAGCTGTTTTTAGTAAGAGTTCTAAAATAAAAATAATTTTAGGCCATGATGACCCCAAAATGGGAAGCAATGACTGGACTAATCAAAGTGACCATTCGGCTTTTAACGACAAGGACATACCTTTTATTTATTTTGGAGTTGAGGACCATAAGGATTACCACAAAGCTACTGACGAGTTTAAAAACATAAACCCTACATTTTTTACCAATGCAAGCGAGGCTATTCTTGAAATTTCAGCAAGATTAGACCATCAGCTTTATTTGAAATCTGTAATTAATGATAAGAAAAGAATAAATTAAATACAGGTTATTTTCTGTTTTCAATCATCCCTACAAATTCACCACTTGCGTTGCCTCCTATTGCCTGCAAACGAGTTGACTTGGATCTGTTTGCAGTAGCAGCCACTTTTCCCTGACTGGTAACGGTAATACCTGGAGCAAGAATGTTGATAGCCATTGCCGTACAATCGTCTTTGGCATTACCAAAATTGTACATAATATCTCCTTCAGCAAATTCATATCCTTTAACATCAGGTGTCATCCCATTATAATACCCTCCTGCACCGGCTGAGTTTTTAGTTTCGAACATTGAAAAGTAAACATCGTATTTATTTTCAAGCGTTATCGGGAAAAACCCAATAGGTTTACCATAAGAGGTCTCTCCTACAAGCTTAACAGTCATGTGGGGTTTTAGACTATTTATTACAAGTTCACTTGCAGATGCCGTATAGCGTTCTACAATAAAAACAATATTCTTTACACCAGTTAAATTTCCAGTTTTTTGAAAGGTTGTGGTATTGCCACTTACAGAATAATCATCATCAAAATAAGTCCCTGTAATACGGCCATTATCAACAACAGGCTGATTCTTTAAAATTGTAGCCTTTTTGTTTTGCATGGTAGAATTATAATGTTCTGTAAACATTGTACCTGAAGTTCCTGTAGGTGCGATAAGATTAATAAGATGTTGTGCGGTGCTTATATAACCACCACCATTATATCTAAGGTCTATAATAAGATCCGTAACCCCTTTAGCAGCGAAATTATTAAATACTGTAGTTAATGCGCTTTCTGAGTTCTCTTTATTTGAGAACCTTGCATATGCCAAATAACCTATCTTTTTAGTGCTGGCTGTGAAAACAGTATCTTTATATATAGGGCTGCTTTTATAAATGGCTTTAGTAAGTGTTTTAGTAAAACTTACAGTTCCTTTTTTACCTGCTACTGTTACTGTACCACCTTCTATTGCGCTTTCAATTTTATCGACTTCTGCATTAAAATTAGTTCCATAAGTTACGCCATTGATCGCTGTAATTTCATCTCCCCTTGTAACGCCAGCTTTGGCCGCAGGAGAATTAGGATACACAGCAGTAACATAAATCGAATAGTCTGTATTAGTTTGACCAAAATAACCAAACCTTAAACCAACATCATTACCATTTCCTTCTAAATCAACCGACATTTTTGTACCAGGAATAACAGCAGTAGGATTTTTATCAGCTTTATCAAAAATATAAGAATATTTAGGCGACGAACTATTACTTAAATAATCTTGAGAATTTGATGATTTAACCAGGTTATACAAATTGGATTCATACTTCTCCAAATTGGTTGCGCCGGTATTATACTGCCGTGGATTAAATGCATCGTAGGTAGGTAAAGCCTCATTCCAGAAATAAACTTCTTTAGCGTACAGAAATATAGAATCATTGGTTAACTCTACCCTGTTTGTTGTAGGAGTTTGCTTGGTATTTTGAACAGGCTCTGATTGAGGCTCTGGTGCAGTTTTATTTTTTTTGCACGCACTAAAAAGGACACAGATCACCAAGACCGAACCCATTATATAATCTTTTACGAAGTTATTTTTCATTAATAATATTTTAAACACCAACACCAGGTCCGGAGGTATAAACGTAATTAAGTTACTAATAGTTTATCAACATTCAAATAGTCTACACCGGCATTTGCTGCGCATTCCTCATCTACCTTGTACTTGCCTACCATCAACACATCTTCTTTCTTTAAATTATGCTTATCTAAAATTTCCTGAATCCCTGCTAAAGATGGTTTATAAGCAGTTTCTGCTGCAAAATAAACAGTAAGATAGCTCTCTAGTCCATTCCATTCAACCTGCTTAATCTTATTGAGCTGCATCATAGGATCTTCATTGGTGAATATAAATATTTGTTTACGTTCAACCGTAATTTCCTGCAAAAAGCTAAGCATCTCATTAAACATCAGAAGCTTTAGAGGCAACCGCGCGCTTAAGAAAAGCATATCAAAGTTCATTTTATACTTTAATGGAATATTGAATTGTGCGGCTGTTATTTCAAAAATATCATCATTACCAGTTGTAACATATGCTTGCTGCATACTTTTAACAATCTCATCAGCGCTTATTTGTTCTGCATATTCTATAAATTGAGCAAATAGATAATAGACCTGTAATAAATAATCCTTCTGTGGATAAAGGACATCGTCGAGCTCAAAAACAAATGCTTGTTTATCTTTTAAATAATGTTCAAATGCCATTAAATATTGGTTAAATGGATAATCTGGTCCTCTTTGGGCAATAGTACCTGAATATTAAATTCTTCAAAAAGCACCTGCGATTTTGATATTTCATTTACCTCAAACTCATGTAAAGGTAAAACTGCATCAACTCCTTCATTGAGGCAATGGTTTAACAAATTATGAGCTATAATCTCATCATTTCTCTGGCCTAAGGAAATGAAATAGTACCGCGCAGATGGAAAAGAAGGTACATCTCCATAATCAGCCAATACAATATTATCATCTGCAAAAGTCTTAATTAGTTTTAATGATTGAGCAGACTTCCCTCCTGTTATTAATATTTTCACAACTTAAATAATTAAACCGTCTTTCATAGTAACTACCCTATCGCTAATCTTAGCCAGATCTTCATTATGGGTTACAATAACAAAGGTTTGCTTAAAATTATCTCTAAGTGTAATAAAAAATTGGTGCAATGAGCTGGCATTTGCCGAATCCAGATTACCAGATGGCTCATCGGCAAGAATAATTGCCGGATTGTTTATCAACGCTCTTGCTACCGCAATACGCTGCTGCTCGCCACCAGACAACTGGTTAGGTTTATGATCGGACCTGTCTTTTAACCCCAGAAGCTCTAAAAGTTCAGTTGCCCTTGCTATTGCTTGCTTTGTGGGTACTTTGGCTATAAATGCTGGTATGCAAATATTCTCTAACGCAGTAAATTCAGGTAAAAGATGATGAAACTGAAAAACAAAGCCGATATTCTTATTTCTAAAAACGCTTAGCAATTCGCCAGAGAGCTTATTAACTGTTGAACCGTTAAGCTCTACTGTACCGTGGTCGGGCTTATCTAACGTACCTAGTATATGGAGCAAAGTACTTTTTCCTGCACCTGAAGCACCTATTATGCTTACAATCTCACCTTTTGATACTTCAAAATCTACTCCTTTTAATATGGGTAGGTTCCCATACGCTTTTTTTATACCTGTGGCTTTTAGCATAAATGCAAACTTACAAAAACATAGCACAAGGTTAAACAAATATGAGATAACAAATAATGCTAAATTTTTCTTGGAAGTTCAGATTATTCAACTAACTTTGAAAAACAAAGTGCTTTTAAAATGAGTAACAAGGAAGAACAGCTAAATGCATTGAACGACATTAAAAAAATGATGGATCGTTCGTCAAGATTTATTTCTTTAAGTGGTTTATCAGGAGTTTTTGCCGGAGTTACCGCATTAGTAGGTGCCTATCTTGCTCATTTAGAAATTACCAATGGTGCAAACGGAACCTATGAATATGGCTATACCCAGGATGATCTGGAGGCCAATTTAATTAAAATAGGTGTTGGAGTACTTGTTATTGCTCTTATAGGAGGCTTTCTGCTTACACTTAGACAAACAAGAAGAAAGAAATTACCGTTTTGGGACAGAACCACTAAAAATTTACTGATCAATTTGGCAATCCCCCTCATCGCTGGAGGCTTATTTATTATTGCTCTTCTTTTGGTTCATCCAGGCACTTATGGTTTAATAGCTCCTTCTTGCTTATTATTTTACGGTCTGGCTTTAATTAATGCCAGCAAGTATACTTATAGTGACATCCGTTTTTTAGGCCTTTGCGAAGTTGTGCTTGGATTAGCAGCAATGTTTAATATCGGATATGGACTTTATTTCTGGGCCTTTGGTTTTGGTGTACTTCATATTTTTTATGGTTTGCTTATGTATTTTAAGTACGAAAGGACTAAGTAATGAAAAACCCGATTGGAGCCCTTAACAAAATATTTGATAGCCGGATCAGACTGGGCGTGATGTCTATTTTGATTGTAAACGACAGCATTAGTTTTAATGAACTAAAGCAAATGCTGGAACTTACAGATGGCAACCTTGCCTCCCACCTGAATACTTTGGAGCAGGCTCAGTATTTAAAAGTCCAAAAATCATTTATCGGCAAAAAAACAAATACTACTTATATAATTACAGATTTAGGCAAACAAGCTTTTAAAGTACATCTGGAAGCTTTAGAAAAGATGATCAAGAGCCTTTAATTTTTTTTATCTATTCACTTTGAAATACAAAGCACTTTTAATAAACAAAAATGGAAACAACATCAATCAGTCAAATCACAACAATTGCTAAAGAATGTACCAGGTATTCTTTTATTGCCGGGTCTTTATTATTCTTAATTTATTGTCTTACAAAATTTAGTCCTTTGATTGGAGTAGGCTTATTATACATCGTGCTCGCTTTGGTGATCAACTCAATTATCTTTTTGAGTTTATTGATTACCATAATCATTTATCCTGAAGATTACCTCCCGCTCTTAAAGACAGCAATTGTTATGCTGTTTAACCTCCCCATTGCCTTTATCTACCTGTGGATAATCACAGAATTACCCTTAATCTAATATTATAACTCATATGAAACAGCGCATAGACCTACAGCTTTTTGCAACAATTGGTGGCGGCATTCTTTTCACTTTCCTCTTCTGGATGGAGAAACAGGCTCTTAACCTTCTTATTTACTCCCTTTTTTTAATTGTCATCACTTTACTTGACCAGGAAAAGCAAAAAACCAAAAAACTCTACATTGTTATCGCCAGTCATCTTCTGGCTGCCGTGCTTGTAGTTATAAATCAATCGATACTGAACATCATAACCTGGTATATCAGTTTTGCAGTGATGATGGGCTTAATCCATTTCCCTCTGTTAAGGAATATTTTTTCTGTCCTGCTGGCTGCATTTTTACAAATCATTACAGCTCCGATAAATCTTTTAAAAAAAATAATGGCACTTCATTTCAGGAGTCTCTCTTTTAAGCCTGTTTTAAAGATTGTTACATACATTGTTATCCCATGCTTTGCCATACTTTTTTTTAGTATACTTTATAGCGAGGCTAACACCATTTTTGCCGATTACCTTAATCAGATTACTTCTGGCATATCCACATTTATAAACAACATACTGATCTTCCTGTTCCCCCAATTAAGTTTTGAACGCTTTATGCACATTATACTTGGGATCATTTTGAGTGCAGGAATTTTCATCAGCTTAAAAAAGGTTGAACTTGAAAAAATTGAAAGTCGCTTTAATGAGCAGCTAACAAAGGCGCACAGAAATAAAACATCCAAATCTATCGGGTATATGTTTATGGAAGTTTTTGCTGAAGGTTTGCTAAAAAAAGTGATGGCTTTAAAAACTGAAAACATTATAGGCATCATCTCATTCATAGCCTTAAACCTCTTATTGCTTTCATTAAATATTATTGATTTAACTACGTTGTGGCTAGGCAAAAATATTGGGTTAAGCGGAGCAGACTATTCAAATGAACTTCATGATGGTACCAACGCGCTAATAATAAGTATTGTTATGGCCATGATGGTTATTGTTTATTTTTTTAGAGGTAATTTAAATTTCTATAGCAAAAATAAGACAATCAGACTCCTGGCCTATTTATGGATTTTTCAGAATATGTTTCTGGTTTGTTCTGTTTTACTCAGAGATTTTCATTATATAAATGCCCTTGGGCTAACTTACAAGCGCATTGGGGTATTGGTTTTCTTATTACTTTGTTCAATAGGCCTTTTTACTGTTTACATCAAAGTTGCACAACAGAAAACCTTCTTCTATCTGTGTAAAGTGAATGGATTGATGTGGTATACATTACTGCTAGTTTTTGGTTTTGTAAACTGGGATGTTTTAATCGTGAATCACAACATTAATAACAGGGACTCCATCAACTTAGATCTTGATCATTTAACAGAATTGTCTGACAAGACACTCCCCCTCTTGAATAAGAATAAGTTGATACTTCGAAAATATTTGAGCACCTCAAAATATGCCTACAGATGGAGTAACGATACAACCCGTATCGCTACAAAACCAACTGCACCAACCGATGCAGAACAGATTTTGGCTTTTGAAAAAGATTTAAACCAGCGCAACAATACATTTAAAACAAAATACAATGAAACATCCTGGCTTTCGTGGAATTACCGCGATTGGCAAACCATGCAATTTTTAACTGAAAATCATCTATAATCTTAAAATCTGATGTATGCACAACTCATCGTACTGGATAAACTATTTTAACCAAAACCTACAGAACAAAAGAATCGACTGGAGCATCAGCCCGAATTTAACTCAACTAGAAAAAACCAATATTTTAAGCTCTTTACAGGCCTGGCAATTGGGAGAAACATCTGAGGGGACAAACCTGGTAAATGCTGCGACCAAACATACAAAGAACCTAAGTGATCCGTATTACACAGATGCAATTAAGCTATTTATTAAAGAAGAGCAAAAGCATGGTAATAATTTGGGCCGGTATATTGATCTAATTGGTGAACAAAGGATAAAAAAAGACTGGGGCGATAGCTTGTTTAGAAAAATAAGGGGACTAAATACAGACATGGAGTTTTGGACCATTGCTGTAATTACAGTTGAAAGTACTGCCCAGATATTTTATCAATGTTTAAAGGATGCTACCAACTGTAAACTGCTTAAACAAATATGTACCGATATTTTAATTGACGAAGCAGCTCATATTAATTTTCAAATTGAGAGATTACATTTGATATATAAACACAAGAGTCCATTTACAAGAACTATTACCTATTATTTTTACACAGTTTTCTATTTTTCTACAGCCATGGTAGTCTGGCTTGCGCACAAAAGATTGTTCAATGCTGGCAAGGTTCACTTTTACAGTTATTGGGTCAAGATGAAACTCAAGTTTAGAAAGACTATTAAAAAACTGAAACCAGAAAGCGAAAATATAAACACCGAAAATACCTGTAGCCATTTGTTATAAAGCTTTTGAAATTGTAGATTTGAACAAATTTTTTCAGCATAATGAATATCCACGAATATCAAGGTAAAGAAATACTTAAAAGTTTTGGAGTAGCCGTACAAGAAGGTATAGTAGCCGACACGGTAGAGCAGGCTGTAGAAGCTGCTAAAAAAATGAAAACTGACTACAATTCTGACTGGGTTGTAATTAAAGCTCAAATCCACGCTGGTGGTAGAGGTAAAGGCGGCGGTGTAAAGCTTGCTAAAAACCTTGATGAGGTTAAGGAAAGAGCTACTGCTATTTTAGGTATGCAGTTGGTAACTCCACAAACTGGTCCGGAAGGAAAGAAAGTTAACAAAATTTTAGTTGCTCAGGACGTATACTATCCAGGTGCATCTGAAACCAAAGAATTCTATATCAGCGTATTGTTAAACCGTGCTAACGGAAGAAACATAATCATGTATTCTACTGAAGGTGGGATGGATATTGAAGAGGTTGCAGAACATACTCCTCATTTGATCTTCAAAGAAGAGATTGACCCTAAAGTTGGTTTACAAGGATTTCAGGCTCGTAAAATAGCTTTCAACCTTGGCCTAAGTGGTCAGGCTTTTAAAGAGATGGTAAAATTTGTTAGCGCACTTTACAAAGCTTACGACAGCACTGACTCTTCAATGTTTGAAATCAATCCTGTTTTAAAAACATCCGATGATAAAATTATTGCTGTTGATGCTAAAGTAGATCTAGACGAAAATGCATTATTCCGTCATCCGGATTACGCTGCAATGCGTGATAAACTGGAAGAAGATCCTACTGATGTTGAAGCAAGCGAATCAAACCTTAATTATGTTAAACTTGATGGAAACGTTGGTTGCATGGTTAATGGAGCAGGACTTGCAATGGCTACGATGGATATTATTAAAATTGCAGGTGGAGAGCCGGCTAACTTTTTAGATGTTGGTGGTACTGCAAATGCACAAACAGTAAAAGCTGGTTTTAACATTATCCTTAAAGATCCAAATGTGAAAGCTATTCTGATTAACATATTTGGCGGTATTGTTCGTTGCGACCGTGTTGCCCAAGGTGTTATTGATGCCTATAAAGAAATTGGAGATGTTCCAGTTCCAATCATTTGTCGCTTACAAGGAACAAATGCTGTTGAAGCTAAGCAACTAATAGATGATTCAGGATTAAAAGTTTTCTCTGCAATAGCATTAAAAGATGCTGCTGATTTAGTTACTAAAGTATTAGCTTAATATTTAGCTACAAAAAATAAATCTTTATTAATCGAGTAGGAAGATAGGGATTATTTCCCTATCTGTCCTCTCACACCACACGTACGTGCCGTTCGGCATACGGCGGTTTGTTAGAATAACTTCGTTTGGTGTTCAGTTTTCCAATAGTAGTAGTTGGCAAATCCAATGTACTTCAGCTTTGCGAAATACTCAATACTCAGATTACCCTGAAGGATTGGACTACGTGCCAGTCGACAATAGGACTTCCTACTATTAGACCATTCGAATGCCTTCTGCTTTCCAACCCCCAGTTTGATCAGGTTTCGGCTTCGGCATCCTGCATTCTTCCACTGTTTCCAGATGATCATCCGCAGTCTGACCCGTGTCATTTCATCCAGCCTTATCATCACATGCTTAGCCCCTGCAATGGAAAAAATAGTTGACCCAACCCCTAATGGTCATATCAAGCTTTCTGATCCGTTCGATGATAGTAATTGGATCATTGCGTTTAGTATGTCCAAGGAGTTTCTGTTTTATAATCTTAACAGACTTGGTTGCAATCCTCATTTTCCAATCTTTGCCCGTCTTGTAGAACGAGAAGCCCAGCAGGGTACTCTGTGATGGTCTGCTCACCTTACTCTTTTCACGGTTCACTTTCAGCTTTAGACCTCCTTCCAGATAGCTGGTAATGTTATCCATCACCCTATCTGCCGATTTTCTGCTGTGAACATATATACTGCAATCATCAGCGTATCGTACGAACTTGTGACCCCGCTCTTCGAGCTTAGCATCCAGTTCATGAAGAACAATATTGGATAAAAGCGGACTAAGTGGACTGCCCTGTGGTGTGCCCTCTTTTCTTGGGGAAACAAGCCCGTTCTCCATCATACCACTGCTCAGATATAAACGGATAAGCTTTAATGTACGCTTATCTTTTATCTTTCCTGATAGCAGGCACATGAGTTTGTCATGGTTTACCCGATCAAAGAATTTGTCCAGATCAAGCTCCACAATCCATGTGTAACCAGCATTAAGGTATTCCTGTGCCTTGAGCACTGCCTGATGAGCCTTGCGCTTTGGACGGAAACCATAACTACTGAAAGAAAAGTCGCCCTCATATTTCGGACTCAGCCATTGGGAAATAGACTGTTGAATCAACCGATCAATGACCGTTGGGATGCCAAGCATCCTTGCTCCCCCACCAGACTTGGGTATCTCTACCTTTCTTACCGCACTCGGGCGGTAACTGCCGTTCAAAATATCAGACCGTAATGTCTGCCAGTTGATATTCAGGTAGTCCCGAAGTTCATCGGTCTGCATACCATCAATACCACCAGCTCCCTTATTGGCGGTTACCTGCCTAAAGGCGCTTTGTACATTTCGGATGTCTAATATTTCTTCAAGCATACTACTAAAAAAAACTCTTTCCCAGGCATTGTGCACATTGGTTGCACGGCTCGGCTCAGCTCCTCTTACAGTCTACTCTCGGATTCCGTCCTACCATCATGTAAGCAGTTCTCTAAAGTGGTTCCGCTGTAATCACTCTGCCATAAACTTTCTGTTTCCTTTGCCATCCCAACATTCAGTCCTTCCCTAAAAAAATATAGGTATTATGACCTCGGCTGACTTCTCCCTGTACCAGATGGGCATTACGATACTGTCCATTGTTTCTTCTACAGCAATCGCACTTGCTCTCGACAGATTATAGGGAGATCTCCCGGGGTAAGGCAACCCGCTTTCTATGGATGTGACCTCTGTATCTACGTAGTGATATTCTGTGCAGTATAGGGCTTTTGTTTGTCTTGCAACATCACCCATATCACCTCGCCTTATATACAGTTCCTGTTCGTAAGTCCCCATATTTGCCGCCAGCTTCCTTCGGATTCGCAGTCGCCTGCGACACCCTTGCTATTGGCTAACACTTCCTACTGCAAAGTGTGTTCGGGACTTGCACCCTAGAGCTGATTGCCATGCCCGGCACACAAGAAAAAGCCAATTGTTAACTCAATTGGCTTTTTTCATTTACAAAAAAATAAATAGGCTTATTATCTGCCCACCGCACACAAAAAAATTGAAATAACACTTTTAAAATAAGAAGAGGCATACAACCATCCAATTGTATGCCTCTCTAACCAAATATAAATTAAACGAGCATTACAAATATAGAGTTTTTAAATTAAAAACAATACAAAATGATATATTTTTAAAAATAAAATCATAAAATCATTAAAATAACTGACACAAAACACAAATAACATACAAAAACAATACAAATAGTCAAATAAACAACAACAAATCAACAACAAATACAAAATATACATAATATAAAACTAAAAAAATCTCAAAAAACATACACAAACTGATAAAAACACAATAAAAAATAACACATTTTTATAAAAAACCATAACAAAACTATAAAAAACATAAAAAAACAGCATAAATCAAAACAAAAATAACCTTATACAACTTTAATGATCAACTAAAATATTCCCTCTCATTTATTAAAGGAAATCCTTATTTTTGAGCCGCTCCACAAGAAAATCATGATTAAAAGAGAAAAAGTAAAAAGTTTGTTAAATACAAACGAATTCGACAGAGAAGTTACAGTTATGGGATGGGTGCGAACTTTTCGCAACAACCAGTTTATTGCAATAAATGATGGTTCCTGCATTGGGAATATCCAAATTGTAGTAGATTTTAATAATACTCCGGAAGAACTTTTAAAACGTATAACTACCGGGGCTGCAATTTCTGTTAAAGGAACAATTGTTGAATCATTAGGAAAAGGTCAAAGAGTAGATATTAAAGCAGAATCTATTGAAATATTAGGCGATAGTGATCCTGAAAAATTCCCCCTTCAACCTAAAAAACATAGTTTGGAATTTTTACGTGAGATTGCCCACCTACGCTTCCGGACCAATACATTTAATGCAGTTTTCAAATTACGCCATGCATTAGCTTTTGCTATTCACCAATTTTATAATGAAAGAGGCTTTGTATATATGCACACTCCGGTAATTACCGCTTCGGATGCTGAAGGTGCAGGTGAAATGTTTAAAGTTACTACTCTTGACTTTGATAATGTACCACGTGCTGAAGATGGAAAAGTAGATTACTCACAGGATTTCTTTGCACGTGCAACTAACCTAACAGTATCAGGACAGCTAGAAGGTGAATTGGCTGCAATGGCTTTTGGACAGATTTATACTTTTGGCCCTACTTTTAGAGCTGAAAACTCGAACACAGCCCGCCATCTTGCTGAGTTTTGGATGGTTGAGCCTGAAGTTGCTTTTGCTGACCTTGATGACAATATGCAGCTTGCTGAAGATATGCTTAAATATGTTATTAGCTATGCGCTTGAGCACTGTAAAGAAGAAATAGAGTTCTTAAATAATCGTTTACTTGAAGAGGAAAAAACAAAACCTCAGAATGAGCGCAGTGAGTTATCTTTAATAGAAAAACTAAACTTCTGCCTGAACAATGATTTTGAACGTTTAACTTACACAGAGGCTATAGCGATTTTAAAATCTTCGAAACCTAATCAGAAAAAACAATTCAAGTATATTATTGATGAATGGGGAGCTGATTTACAATCAGAACATGAACGCTTCCTTGTTGAAAAACACTTTAAAAAACCTGTTATATTAACAGATTATCCGGCTGATATTAAATCGTTCTATATGCGTCAGAATGAGCCTGATGCACAGGGCAGAAAAACGGTTGCTGCGATGGATATTTTGTTTCCAGGAATTGGAGAAATAATAGGTGGATCTCAAAGAGAGGAACGCCTTGATAGGCTTACCCAAAGAATGGAAGATCTTGATATTCCACAAGACGAAATGTGGTGGTATCTTGACACCAGACGCTTTGGATCGGCACCACACTCTGGTTTTGGATTAGGTTTTGAACGACTGATATTATTTGTAAGTGGAATGACTAACATCAGAGATGTTATTGCATTTCCTCGTTTCCCTAAAAACGCAGAATTTTAATAGACTCACCACTATAACAAAAAAGGTCCCTGCTTCTTCATTGAAACAGGGGCTTTATATTTAATTTACCTATTCAGGTTCTGATTCAAATCATCGGCAAACGAATTTGCATGAGTGTAATCAACCAAAGAAACTTTATAATCGGAAGGCACAAAGCTTGTAGACACACTTAATGCCATCCCCAGCTCAAACCGTAAAGGATAAGGCGATTTTAATAAACTCCCTTCAGGAATATATGGGAAACTTTCCATATACGATTGCATTACGTTCGGTGCAGTACGCCTGTTGATATATGCTCTTGTTAATTGATAAGGATGATGCAGCCCCGCGGCGCCTAATAATTCTACTGCACTCGCTACAGTAAGTTTATGGAAATTATAAACCCTTACCGTTTTATCCTCTACTACAAGTCCCTTCATTAAACTTGGATCTTGTGTTGCTACACCTGTAGGGCACGTATTACTATTACATTCCAGGGCTTGTATACAACCAAGGGCAAACATCATCCCTCTGGCTGAATTACAAAGGTCGGCTCCAAGTGCAATGTTCTTTACCAAATCAAATCCTGAAGCCACTTTACCCGAAGCAATAATTTTAATGTGCTTTTTCAGGTTAAACCCTACAAGAACATCATAAACAAAAGCAACAGCCTCCCTTAATGGCATACCCACAGCATTAGAAAACTCCTGAGGTGAAGCACCGGTACCTCCCTCGCCCCCATCAACAGTAATAAAATCTACATAACTGCCAGTTTCGACCATGGCTTTACATATTGAAAAAAACTCACTTCTTCGTCCTATACAAAGCTTAATACCGATAGGCTTTCCGCCCGAAAGCTCTCTTAACTTCTTTACAAAACCAATTAATTCCAAGGGGGTTTTAAAAGCAGCATGAGCCGGAGGCGAAATCACATCAAAGCCTTCTTTTACCAGCCTTATCTTGGCTATTTCGGGTGTAACCTTTTTGGCGGGCAATATACCTCCATGCCCGGGTTTAGCTCCTTGCGAAAGCTTAATTTCAATCATTTTTACCTGATCTGTACTTGCTCTCTCCGCAAAGGCCTCATAATTAAATGTACCATCATGATGACGGCAACCAAAATAACCTGTTCCAATTTGCCATATCAAATCTCCACCGGGATTAGCATGGTAATCACTAATACCACCCTCACCCGTATTATGAGCAAAGTTACCCATCTTAGCACCACCATTTAATGCAAGAATTGCATTTTGACTTAATGAACCAAAACTCATTGCAGATATATTATAAATACTTGCAGAATACGGCTTTAAACATTCAGGACCGCCAACCAATACCCTTGGATCCTCATTAAGCTCAGTATGGCTGATTGCAGAAATACTATGACTTAACCATTCATACCCATTCTCATATACATCTAACTGGGTACCAAATGGAATGGTATCATTTTCTCTTTTTGCACGCTGATAAATTAAAGAGCGGCTTAATCTGCTAAAAGGTTTACCATTGGTATCACTTTCAACAAAATACTGATAAACTTTAGGCCTCAAATCTTCCATAAAGTACCTTAATCTACCTACTACCGGATAGTTTCTTACTATACTGTGTTTTGGTTGATACAGATCATAAATACCAAGTAAAACAACCGGGCCGGTAAAAATAAACAACCACCATAAAGGTGGATAAGTAAGGCCCAACATTACAGTAAGTGCTACCAAAAACGCCGCAATTGCGATAAATGCTTTTCTCATATTCCTTAATTTAATAAAAACATGCCAATAGAACAATTATAATCTGATTTCGGATCAAGATTTTGTAAATTTACATATGCTTATTAAAATCTACCCAGAAAATCCAAATCCCAAGGCAATTGAGCAAGTTGTTGAAGTATTGAAAAAGGGAGGAATAATCATCTATCCAACCGACACCGTTTATGGGATGGGTTGTGACATTGGTAATCATAAAGCAATTGAAAAAATCTGTAGGCTGAGGGGCATTAAACCTGAAAAAGCCAACTTCTCTTTTATCTGCTCGGACTTAAGACATATTTCTGATTACATAAAACCAATTGATACTACAACCTTTAGGGTACTGAAAAAGGCATTACCTGGTCCATTTACATTTATCTTAAATGCGAACAGCAATGTACCGAAGCTATTGAGTTCTAATAAAAAAACTGTTGGTATAAGGGTACCTGACAATGACATTGCAAGAGAAATTGTATTACAACTTGGCAATCCAATCCTCTCTACTTCTATACATGACGATGATGAGGTAGTAGAGTATTCAACAGATCCTGAACTGATCCATGAAAAGTATGAAGATACTGTGGATATTGTAATTGATGGTGGATATGGAGACAATGAGCCATCTACAGTTGTAGATTGTACATTGGGAGATTTTGAAATTATCCGTCAAGGAAAAGGAAACTTGGAAAACTATCTGTAAATGACGAAAATAATAAACCTACAAGCATTTAAGGACTTTTTGCGTTCAGGCCAAATCGGCGGTGTACTGTTAATGATTTGTGTTGTAATTTCGCTAATTATTGCAAATTCAAACCACAAAGACAATTTTTCTGAATTATTATTAACGGACTTAGGCTTTACGCTTGGCTCTATTTCTTATTCTCTTTCGGTTTCTGCCTGGATAAATGATGCACTCATGGCTATATTTTTTCTTTTGGTAGGATTAGAGATAAAAAGAGAATTGGTAGAAGGTGAATTATCATCTGTAAAAAGTGCTTCGTTACCTGTGGTTGCAGCACTTGGAGGCATGTTGATACCTGCATTTATTTATTTTATTTTAAATAAGAATACGGATACTGCATCGGGCTGGGGAATTCCAATGGCTACAGACATTGCCTTTGCATTAGCCATTATCTCTATGCTAGGGAAAAGTATACCTGCTTCATTAAAAATATTTCTTGCTGCCCTAGCCATTGTTGATGACCTTGGAGCTATACTGGTTATTGCTATTTTTTACACAAATGAGGTGCATCTGGATTATCTATTGATGGCGGGCGGAGTACTTGCGTTGTTACTTGTATTTAACTTTTTCAAAATCAAACAACTTTACTTTTACCTTATCCCTGGCATCTTTTTATGGTACTTTATCCACCATTCCGGCATACATGCAACAATTGCAGGTGTATTACTTGCACTTACCATACCATGCAATTCGAATAACATCGAATCGCCTTTAGAAAAGCTTGAACATTTATTAAACGGCCCGGTAAATTATTTTATAATGCCAATATTTGCGTTGGCAAATACCAATATTACCTTTCAAAAAGAAATGCTTGGAGGCCTGGTATCTCCATTAGGACTTGGAATTATAACTGGGCTGTTTGCGGGCAAAACAATAGGTGTAGCTTTATTCTCATGGATAGCGGTAAAACTTAAGCTAGGTACACTTCCTTCTGAATCAGGGTGGAAACACATTATTGGCTTAGGTATGCTTGCAGGTATAGGGTTTACAATGTCTATTTTTATTTCCCTATTGTCTTTTAGCGACGAAATGCATGTAACCGAAGCAAAATTTGCTATTCTTTGTGCTTCGGTTATTGCAGGTTTAGCAGGCTTTATTTTTCTAAAATCTATTAAAGAAAAAGCACCTGTTAAGGTTTAAATTCTTTCATGAATTGTTTGACACTGCCCTGAACATCATCTGCAGACAAACTTTTAACGAATGCGGTACCTATAATTGCTCCATTTGCATATTTGCAAGCTTTATCAAAGGTTTCTTTACTACTGATCCCAAAACCTATCATAGTTGGGTTTTGAAGTTTTAGGGAAGCAATTCTTGAAAAATATGCTTCGGTAGTATCAGATACCTGTAGATTCTTACCTGTAGTTGCTGAAGATGACAACAAGTAGATAAAACCATTGCTTAAGTTATCTATTTTACGGATCCTCTCTTCAGAAGTTTGAGGGGTAACCAGAAAAATATTGCTTAAACCATATTTAGCAAAAACAGGTTCATAAAGCTCTTCGTGCTCAACCATCGGTAAATCTGGAACTATACACCCATCAACACCCACTTCTGCACAAGCTTTGCAAAAATTTTCGACGCCAAATTGAAGCATTGGATTAACGTAGCCCATTAGTAAAACGGGAATGCTTACTTTTTTTCGTAGGTCTTTAAGCTGCTCAAATAACAATTTTAAATCCATACCATTATCAAGCGCCTGTTTACTGCTTGCCTGTATTACCGGTCCATCAGCAACAGGATCAGAATAAGGGAAGCCTATTTCCAATAAGTCTGCACCCGAACGTTCTAACTCTTCAGCAATTGCAACTGTGTCTCCCAAATTAGGATAACCGGCTGTATAATAAATTGATAATATATCTTTCTTTTCCTGAAATAACTTCTTAATTCTATTCATTTGTTTATAATCCAAAATATTTCATGTAAGTATCCATATCCTTGTCGCCGCGACCCGACAAACAAACCACCACATTCTCTCCTCCTTTAAAATTCATTTTTTCTAAATAAGCCAATGCATGGGCACTCTCTATGGCAGGAATAATCCCTTCCATTTGAGTAAGCAGCAAGCCTGCCTGTAAAGATTCATCATCGGTTATTGAAACGTACTTACCGCGACCAGTTTTAAATAAGTGTGCATGCTGAGGGCCGATTCCAGGATAATCCAAACCTGCCGACACCGAGTGCGGCTCAACAACCTGACCATCTTCAGTTTGCATTAAAATGCTTCTGCTGCCATGCAATACACCCTCTTTACCCAAAGCGGTTGTAGCTGCAGAAAAGCCACTATCCACTCCTTTACCAGCTGCTTCTATAGCTACCAGTTTTACCTTTTCATCATCAATAAAATGATAAAACATTCCCATAGCATTACTACCACCGCCAACACAAGCCAATACATAATCAGGCTGGTCGTTACCGGTTTGTTCTATCAGTTGTTTTTTAGTCTCTTCTGAAATGATTGATTGAAAAAGAGCTACCATATCTGGGTAAGGATGAGGACCTACAACAGAGCCAATAATATAATGCGTATCTACAGGATTATTTATCCAATCACGCATAGCCTCATTTGTAGCATCTTTTAAGGTTTTGCTTCCAGAAGTAGCCGACACAACCGTAGCGCCAAGCATTTTCATTCTGGCAACGTTAGGAGCCTGACGTTGAATATCAATCTCACCCATATACACTACACATTCAAGTCCGCGTAATGCACATACAGTTGCCGTAGCCACGCCGTGCTGGCCGGCACCAGTTTCGGCAATAATACGTTTCTTACCTAAACGTTCTGCAAGCAATATTTGCCCAATAGTATTGTTAATTTTATGTGCACCGGTATGATTCAGGTCCTCTCGTTTCAGAAAGATATTGGCATTGTATTTTTTCGATAAGCGTTTAGCAAGATACAATGGTGAAGGCCTGCCAACATAATCTTTAAGCAGCTGATGAAATTCTTTTTGAAAGCTTTCATCCTCAATAATTTTAAGGTAATTCTGTCGCAATTCTTCTACATTAGGATATAGCATTTCCGGAATATAAGCTCCGCCAAAATCTCCGTAGTATCCTTTTTCATTTACAAAGTAGTTCATAATCTTGTTCTTAAATCCTTTATTGAGCATAGCTCAGTAGGACAACATATTTTTAAAGTCAATCAATTTATCTATATCCTTTAGGCCTGGCTCCAGTTCAAACTTACTGTTAACGTCTACTGCATAAAAACGCTCATCCTTTATTCGGTTTATTTCATCAATACTTTCCAGATCAATTCCCCCACTTAAAAAGTAAGGTTTATCTAAACTGTATTTTTTAAGTAAATCCCAGTTAAATACTCTTCCGGAACCTCCATGATCGGGAGTTTTAGTATCAAATAAAAAATAATCTACAGAGTTTGAATATGCATCCAGCTGATCAAAATCAAATTGATCATCAATTCCAAATGCCTTTATTACCTCTATATCAATCAAAGCTTTCAGCTCTCTGGCATAACTTGCAGGTTCGTCTCCATGTAATTGAACAGCGTGCAATCCATATTCCAATACCCGCTCTACAACTGTTCTAAGTTCCTCATTTACAAAAACACCTGTTCTTTTGATATTTGATGGAAGATCTTTAACAAACTGAGCTGAAAGATCTGCTACATATCTTTTTGAGCCTTTATAGAAAATAAATCCTATATAGTCAGGCTGTAGGTCGGCCACCATTTCTATGTTTGATGGCACCTTCATTCCACATACTTTCAGTCTCTTGTCCATTACCTTGATGTTAATTTGTTAAAACAATTCAAAGCATTCTTACTCATTAAAGAAGCTTCTGCTTCATAAAAACAATCAGCAAAAGATTTGGTGTTATCAATTGTTTGAATAGCAAGCGCAGCATTACAAATTACAACATTACGCTGAGCATCGGTACACTGGTCATTAAGTACATCCATAAAAATCTTTGCCGACGACTCAACAGTATCCCCTCCTTTTATCTCCTGTTCATCGATTTGCGTAAAACCAAGATCTGCAACAGTTAACAATGATTCTCCTTTTTTACTAAAAGTTTTAAAATCGCAGGTAAGTGATACCTCATCAAAGCCATCTACTGCATGCAGTATCGTGTAGTTTTTATCCGTATCCTGATATAAATAAGCATAAAGTCTGGCTAGCTCTAAACTAAACACGCCAACAATCTGATTTTTAGGTTGGGAAGGATTAACCATTGGCCCCAGCATGTTAAAGAAGGTTTTAACACCTAATTCCTTACGTATAGGAGCAACAATTTTCATTGCAGGGTTAAATAGTGGAGCATGAATAAAACATATCCCTGCCTCATCTAAACTACGTTTTAAAGTATCCTGATCATTTGTAAAAGTATAACCAAGATACTCCATAACATTTGAAGAACCGCAGCCTGATGACACACCATAATTACCATGCTTGGCAACTTTATGACCTGCACCTGCAACAACGAAAGAAGCAAGGGTAGAAATATTGAAGGTATCTTTACCATCCCCCCCTGTTCCACAAAGATCAACAAGTTCAAAATCAGAAAAATCCAGTTTTACGCAAAGATCAAGCATTGCATCCCGAAAGCCCTGAAGCTCAGCAACGGTTATATTCCTCATTCCGTAAGCAGTAATAAAAGCAGCTATTTGCGAGGTATTAAATTCGCCATGGGCAATAGAAGTAAGTATCCTTTGCGCTTCTGCTCTGCTAAAGGTTTTGTTTTCGAATAAGTGGTTAAGTATTTTCTTCATGTTCTTTTCTTCTTAAAGAAGCTTTTTCAAAATGTCGTAAAACAAAAAAGGTTGCCTTAAGCAACCCTCAAAATATTTTTATATAAAATAAAACGTTCAAAACGGGGTTACACTACGCTATTGCGTTGTGCCACCACCAGTTATTAAGTCCGTTTGTAAGTATCATTAAAGCAAATATGGAATTGTTTTTGCAAAGCAGCAAATCTTTTATCAAAAAAAATAAAATTTATTACCTCTTTGCAAGAGTACTTTACTTAATCAAGGCATTCTTTTCTTTAGTAAAATGATTAAAAACAAGTTTATCGGCCAGTGCGGGTAATAACTTATTAATCCATACAGTTAGTTTACCCTGCCCTGTCATAACTAAAGTTCGCTTTCTTGCCGCAATACCATCAACTATACGAGTGGCCACTTCTTCGGCTGTCATCATTTTACCCTCTTCCATACTTGTCTCTCCATGCGAGGCGCCATCTTTAGCTAGTGCAGTAACCCTAATATTAGAAGCCGTAAAACCCGGACAAGCAACCATCACATGAACACCTGTTTTAAGCAATTCAGTTCGTAATGATTCCATAAAACCATTCATAGCAAACTTAGAGGCCGAATAACCCGTACGGCCAGGCAAACCACGATAACCAGCGATAGAGGACACACCAATTATACTCCCTTTGGTTTTTAAGATTTCGGGAAGAGCATATTTGGTGCAATAAACTGTACCCCAGAAATTAACATCCATCAGGTTTTTTAATACAGACAGATCCAGTTCATCAAATAACGCGCGCATAGATAAGCCTGCATTGTTGATTAATATATCTATCCTGCTAAAAGTAATCAAAGCTTGTTTAACAAGTACTTCACATTCTTCTTCTTTGCTCACATCTGCTTGTACTGCAATAGCCCTTATGCCATACCTTGCCTCCAGATCGGCAGTAATTTCACAAAGCGTAACGTATTGTCTGGCACCAAGCACCAGGTTAGCACCTCGTCTTGCAAACTCTTCGGCACATGCTTTTCCAATACCAGATGATGCACCCGTAATTATGACTACTTTATTCTTAAAATCCATTCTAATTATTTAATTAATGAGTTTTCATAAGGCACCCTGGTAATGATAGACCTTCCCAGTGTAATCTCATCAGCATACTCCAGCTCTCCACCAAAGGCAATCCCTCTGGCAATTGTAGTAATTGGTATTTGAAAATCTTTAAGCCGTTTATACAAATAAAAGAGTGTAGTATCGCCTTCCATGGTTGCACTAAGCGCAAGTATGATCTCTTTTACAGGAGTTGTAGCAACACGCTGCACAAGTGAATCGATGAAAAGATCAGATGGCCCTACCCCATCCATTGGAGATATAAGCCCTCCAAGCACATGATAAACACCGAAATACTGCGAAGTATTTTCTACCGCCATTACATCTCTGGTGTCTTCGACAACACAAATCACTTCCTTTTCACGCTTGGGCGCTACACATATTTCACAGATATGACTATCAGAAATATTATGACAAACACTACAATGCTTAATTTCTTTTCTAAGCCTTACAATTGCATTTCCAAAATGCTCCACTTCCTCCTGCTCTTTATTCAATAAATGCAAAACCAACCTTAAAGCCGTCTTTTGTCCAACGCCAGGTAACTTCGAAAATTCATTAACAGCGTCCTCAAGCAATTTAGAAGAAAAGTTCATTTTACAAACTTAGATATTTAATTTTTATAAGTAGAAACTCATGAGGGTTTCTTACATTTAGAATCTTAACTAATCATAAAAAATGAGTCCAATTATACTTTTGTCTTTTCTGCTCGGTTATTTTGCACTGTTAATAGGTGTCTCCTACTTTACTTCCCGAAACAATTCAGATAATGCAGCATTTTTTATAGCAAACAGAAACTCGAAGTGGTATCTGGTAGCATTTGGAATGATTGGGACTGCGCTCTCCGGTGTTACTTTCATCTCTGTTCCGGGCGCTGTTGGTAAAAGTGAATTCGGCTACTTTCAATTTATACTGGGTAATGCCGTTGGTTTTGTAATTATAGCTACCGTTCTGTTGCCCTTATATTACAGGCTTAATATCATATCTATCTATACCTATCTTGAACGACGCCTGGGTTTTTGGAGTTACAAGAGTGGCGCAGTTATCTTTTTAGTTTCAAGAACTATTGGTTCCTCTTTCAGGCTGTATCTTGTTGCCATTGTTTTACAAAAATTCATATTTGATGCCTGGAATGTTCCTTTTTGGCTTACAATTGTGATCTGCCTGGTTCTAATTTGGCTTTACACCCATAAAGGTGGATTAAAAACTATTATTATTACCGATACATTGCAAACAGTATTTTTGCTACTCTCAGTAGTATTATCTATTATCTTCATTGCAAGATCTTTAAATTTGGATATTACCGGCACTTTTGAGGCTGTAAAGAACAGCAGCTATTCAAAAATCTTTTTCTGGGAAGATTTTATGGGCAGTAAAACACACTTTATAAAGCAGTTCCTTGGCGGTATTTTTGTAACCATAGCCATGACCGGACTTGATCAGGATCTGATGCAAAAAAACCTGAGTATGAAAACAATAGGTGAGGCACAAAAAAACATGTTCACATTTACTGCAGTCTTTGTTGTAATGAATATTTTCTTTTTAAGTGTAGGAGCGTTATTGTACCTGTTTGCAGCTAAAAACGGAATTGAGGTAGCAGCTTTAAAAACACCAGACCACCTTTATCCTGAAATAGCATTAAATTACCTAAACATTATTCCCGGAATTATTTTTATGCTGGGTTTAACAGCTGCAACATTTGCGACAACAGATTCGGCCTTAACAGCGCTAACCACATCTTTTTGTGTTGACTTTTTACATTTTGATAAAAAAGCAGATCAAAACGACCCTAAGCTTGTTAGCAAAAGACATTATGTCCACGTTGGCTTTTCGGCATTAATGGTCATGGTAATCTTGATTTTTAAGCTGATCAACGACGATTCTGTTGTTAATGCTATATTTAAGGCGGCAGGTTATACCTACGGCCCTCTGGTTGGCTTGTTTGGCTTTGGTATGTTAACCAAAAAAGCTGTAACAGATAAGCTTGTACCTTATATCTGCATCCTTTCGCCAATACTATGCTACATAATAGATATAAACTCATTAACCTGGTTCAATTATGCACTAGGTTTTGAACTTATTATATTAAACGGATTGATAACGTTTATACTACTTTGGGTAACTGGAAAACAAACTACCACCCAGACCAAATTTTAAATATTTTAATACCTATTAGAATGACAAGTGAAGAGAAAATAAGAAGCGCTTTTGAAAACAAAAACTGGCAGGAAATAAAAGTTACCGACTCCTGGCAAATCTTTAAAATAATGGCCGAATTTGTTGACGGCTTTGAAAAATTAGCAAAGATAGGTCCATGTGTTACCATCTTTGGGTCGGCAAGAACAGCTGAAACAAATAAGTATTACCAAATAGCTGTAGAATGTGGCAAACTGCTAACTGACCGTGGTTATGGAGTTGTTACAGGAGGCGGACCCGGAATTATGGAAGCCGGAAATAAAGGCGCACATACAAATGGTGGTAAATCGGTAGGCTTAAATATCGAATTGCCTTTTGAACAATTCCACAATAAGTATATTGATCATAATAAACTTCTGGAATTTGATTACTTCTTTGTAAGAAAAGTTATGTTCATGAAATACTCGCAAGGTTTTATTGTATTACCCGGTGGCATGGGCACAATGGATGAGCTTTTTGAAGCCATTACCCTTATACAAACAGGTAAAATCGCTAGATTCCCTATTGTGCTTGTTGGCAAGGATTACTGGGGCGGATTGGTTGACTGGATAACCAATACAATGTTAAACAAGGAGCATAATATACATGCAGAGGATTTAAACCTATTCAGACTGGTAGATACCGCCGAAGAAGCTACAGAACATATTTTCAGGTTCTATGACAAATATGTCCTGAAACCGAATTTCTAAGTTATCCTTTAAAGGATATCATAAATTTTTTCTGTTGGTCTTGCTATAACGGCAAGATCATCAGAAACTAATATAGGGCGTTCTATTAATATTGGATTTTCTATCATTGCTAAAACCCATTCTTCATCCGAAAGATCTCTTCCTTTGAACTGCTCTTTATAAATATTTTCAGATTTGCGAACAAGCTCATGAGCGCTTATTCCTAGTTTAGCGATAATAGTCCGCAGTTCATCAGCAGTAGGTATCGTTTCCAGATAATTGACAACTTCAAATTCTTTTCCGCTATCTTCCAAAACAGTTAGTGCACACCTGCTTTTGCTACATCTGCTATTATGATAAATTCTGATCATATTTATTAATTAGAAATGGCTAACTCCGCCAGACACCACCAATTTCATAGCATCCGCGGCACTAATATTCAACGACTTAATCTTTTCGTTTTTAACAACATACACCTGTCCGGCAAAAGAATAAGAAAATGGGAAGTAAACAATCGCTTCGCCAGGAAGTCCTATCGATTTAAGATCTGACTGCGTAAGAAACCCTATCCTTTTTAAGTCTCCTTCAACCTCTACAAGCACAGGGTGATTAAACTTCTTCTCATCACCTACAAATGCTTCCGTAAGATCTTTAATAGACGAATAAATAAATTTTACAACAGGCAACCTGTCTAAAGCCTTCTGAAACCAGTTATACATTGGCTCTGTAACAAAATTTGTCACAAAAATTCCGGCCATAAGGATAATAGAAATTACCAGTGCCAATCCTAATCCAGGAATATTTCTGCTTGCTCCGGTTCTGGGATCCACACCAAGAATGTTGTTTACATTTAACCAACTATCTACGGTGGTAACAGCCCAAATCACAATAAAAATACTTAGTGCAATAGGCAGCACAATCAACAACCCTTTAATGAGGTAATTTAACAACGCCCTACCAATTCTATTCATGATGCAAACTTAGATAAAACTACTCATAAAAATACACTCGTTTTACCCTTTGAGATACATTTGTTAATATTTCGTAGGGAATAGTATCTATTTGTTTTGCTAATTCGGCTATGGTGAGTTCCCCGTTAAAAACTATCACCTCATCGCCTGTTTTCACGTCCAAACCTGTTACATTTAACATACACATATCCATACATATCACCCCTACAGTAGATACTAGTTGTCCGTTTATCAGCATCTTACCTACCCCATTTCCAAATTTGCGATTATAGCCATCTGCGTAACCAATTTTAACTGTAGCTATCATTCCTCCATTTGGCAAAGCGCCCCGCCTACTATAACCAACAGTTTCGTTAGGTTTTATAGGCTTTACCTGGGTTACTGTAGTTTTTAAAACAGCTACCGTTTGAAGTCCTTTATTATGAGCCAGGCCTCCATCAAAACCATACAAACCAATACCAAGCCTAACCATATCTAATTGGGCCTCCGGATGGCGGGAAATACCTGATGTATTAGAAATATGTTTGATAAATGAATAGCCTACCCCATTCCTGATCTTATCTGCAACAGCTGTAAATCGTGCTAACTGATATGCCGTAAATTCATCGTGCATTGGATCATCACTACCGACCAGATGAGAAAATACAGAAACCACCTTTATTTTTTTGGTTCCATTTAGTTGTTCCAAAAGATCTGAAAGTTCCGACTCTTCAAAACCGAGTCTGTGCATTCCTGTTTCTATTTTTAGATGAACAGGATAGCCTTCCACATTCTCATTTAAAAAGCCAATAAATTCTTTTAGAATATCCAGATTATATATTTCAGGTTCAAGCTTATGTTTAACAATTGCATCAAAAGCAGAAGGCTCCGGACTCATTACCATGATAGGCATAGAAATACCACCTTTTCTAAGTGCAACGCCCTCATCTGTATATGCTACAGCAAGATAATCGACCTTATGGTATTGTAAAAGGTTTGCAATTTCAAAACTACCGCTACCATAAGAAAAGGCTTTAACCATTGCCATTACCTTAACACCATGCTGTATTTTATTCCTATAGAACTGTAGATTTCCTGCCAATGCATTTAAGTCAATCTCCAGAACAGTATCGTGTATTTTTTGGGTAATCAGCTTACTAATCCGGGCAAATTCAAACCTACGGGCTCCTTTAACTAGAATGGTTTCATTACTAAAATGAAGAGATGGAAAGCTCTCAATAAAAGCCGTGGTACTTTCAAAAAAAGAAGTCTCCATGTCAAATAGATTGGCAGCAGCAGAAATATGCGACCCAACACCTATCAATCTATTAACATTCTTTTGTTTAAGTAGGGCAGATATCTCTGCATAAAGGTCCTCATCACTTTTACCTGTTTCATAAAGATCAGAGAGAATAAGGGTCTTTTTAGGATGCTGGTTCTGTAGATTTAAAAAATCAAGTGCAATGGCCAGCGAGGAAATATCGGCACTATATGAATCATCTATAACAGAGCATTGATTAATTCCGTTTTTTAGCTCCAAACGCATGCTAACCAGCGTTAGCTTTTCTAATAAACTATCCGTTTGTTGAGGGCTGTAACCTAAAGCAAGTAGTGTAGCCCAGCAAATCACACCATTTTCAAGAGACGCCTTATCACTAAATGGAATTAAGCATTCTATTTCTTCGCCCTTAAATATAGCTCTTATATAGTTTCTGCCATCTATTGGCTCTATAAATAAAATCTGCAAATCAGCCTTTTGTTTAAAACTCCAGGAGAATTTTAATTTACCAGGCAATTGATCCAAACTTAACTCTTCAGTATATTCTGGGCAATAGATAAACAGTTCTGTATTTTTAAAAAGCTTTAGTTTTTCGAGTAATTTTTCTTTAGTTGAAGAAAAACCCTCGGCATGTGCTTCACCAATATTGGTTAAAACACCTATGTTGGGCTGTATAATTTTAGCGAGGCTATCCATTTCTCCAGCTCTTGAAATACCTGCCTCAAATATCCCCAAGGTATGGTTTTCTTCAATTTCCCATACAGAAAGTGGCACACCTATTTGAGAATTAAAGCTTTTAGGACTTCGAACTATATTAAAATCAGCAGCAAGCAATTGATACAACCACTCTTTGACTATTGTTTTACCATTACTTCCGGTAATAGCAATTGTTTTTAATTTATGATGTTCACGGTTATATCTTGCTAAAGCTTGAAGTGCAGTTAACACATCAGCAACTAATAGAATATTGGCATCCGGGAATCGGTCAGCGTAGTTTCTATTACTAATTACAAAGTTCGTAATTCCATTTGTATAAGCGTGATTAAGATACTCATGCCCATCCCTTTTTCCATCCAAAGCAAAAAACAAAGACTCTTCCGGATCGATCACACTTCGGCTATCAATTACCAGTTTGGTAATTATGGCCTGATCATTAACAATGTATGATCTTGCAGATAAAATGCCGGCGATAAGAGAAATGGAATAACTTGGATTGCTCATGCCTCAAAATTAAACTTTTTGTCTTTATATCACCTTTTCTAAAACTGAATATCAGTAAACCATTTTTTATAAATAGTCTGATAAGTTCCATTCTCTTTTAAAAGGCCTAAAACTTCATTAAACTGATCGCGTAGTTGAGTATCACCTTTTTTCATGGCGATTGCATATTGTGAGTCTGTTTTGGGCAGATACATCCCCACTTTAAGCTTTTTGTTTTTTTGCAAAAAACCACCAGCAATTGGAGAGTCATCAATAAGTAGGTCTATTTTCCCTGCCTGAAGCTTCCTATACAACTCCCTATTTGTCTCGGCATGAACCATATTGTTGGCCGGAAAATTAACATGGACATATCTTTCAGCTTCTGTTGCTTCTCTGATGCCAATAGTTTTATTTTTAAGATCATTTACATCTTTCAAATGATCTTCGCTATTTACTACCGCACATAATCTGAAATGCAGATAAGGATTACTGAATTCAAGGATATGCCTGCGCGAAGGAGTAACAGTTACCGCCGAACAGATAAGATCAAGTTCTCCTTTAAATAGTTTTTCGAGAATGGTAGCCCACAATGAAACCTCATACTCAACCTCCAGATCAAGATGTTCGGTTATGGCTTTCATTAAATCAACTTCGAAACCTTCGAATTTTTCAGAATTATAATCTGAATGCATTGGAAATGGAGCTGCCGAATCTAATCCGACTTTCAATATCTTTTTTGGTTCCATAGATGGAGAGTTAACTAAATAACATTCGAATGAAGCTAAAATACACCTTTTCGACAATAGTATAACAAAAAAACCTCAAAACAAGCAAAATGTTTTAGGTAATTATTGCTTTTTATTCATTTACAATACGTTAAAATGAGACCAATTGCACATTTTATTTAAAAAACATAAAAAAGCAAATATCCAATCTTTTGTTTAAACATAAATCTCATTAATAATCTGCACATTTTGTAATATTGTAAATGCTCGATTCTTCAAAAAAACAAACAGTAAAGTTAGATAAGAAAGCAGCTTTAGCAAAAGCAGAACACTACTGTGCATACCAAGAGAGGTCACAACAGGAAATCAGGAGCAAGCTTTATGAATGGGGACTTTGGAAAGATGAGGTTGAGGAACTCATTTCAGAACTTATACAAACAAACTTTTTAAACGAGGAACGTTTTACAATGGCGTATGTTTCTGGAAAATTTAAGATAAAAAAATGGGGTAAGATGAAAATCAAACAAGGTCTTAAATTAAAAGGGGTAACTGAAAAGATGATTTCGAATGCGTTAAAAACAATAGATTATGATGAATATTTAGAAACTATACTTGTTTTAGCGAATAAAAAACTACCTGCTATTAAAGAAAAGGAAGATTATAAGAGAAGGTATAAGCTTACCACCTACCTTATGAGCAAGGGGTTTGAAAGTAATTTAATCTCGGAAGTACTACAGGCCAATGGCTTAGCCTAACCGCAGCATTTTTTATAAAAAAATAACTTGACAGTAATGCAAAAGTATTTATATTTGCAATCCCAAACGGAAACAAGGTTAATTCATTAATTATTGTTTAAAAAAGGGAGTCATTGGATAATGATTTATGAAACCAATGCGAAAGTAGCTCAGTTGGTAGAGCACGACCTTGCCAAGGTCGGGGTCGCGAGTTCGAATCTCGTCTTTCGCTCTAAAAACCTTTAAAGGTTTTTAAGTAAACAGTCAATAATTTCAACAGATATTGAAATTAGACTATGCTCAGATGGTGGAACTGGTAGACACGCAGGACTTAAAATCCTGTGACCTTAAAAGTCGTGCGGGTTCGATTCCCGCTCTGAGTACAATAAAACATTAATACCAACGCGAAAGTAGCTCAGTTGGTAGAGCACGACCTTGCCAAGGTCGGGGTCGCGAGTTCGAATCTCGTCTTTCGCTCAAAATGCCTTCAGTAGAAGGCATTTAATTTTAAAAGGTTATTCACCTGCTCAGATGGTGGAACTGGTAGACACGCAGGACTTAAAATCCTGTGACCTTAAAAGTCGTGCGGGTTCGATTCCCGCTCTGAGTACAAAACCCTCCTTACATTACGTAGGGAGGGTTTTATTTTTTAGTGATATTAGAGCAGCTATGCCGCGCTAAGCGCTAACTTCAAGCTTATACCCCTTGCCACGTATAACAAGTATATTAATATTGGAGTCGGGCTCCAGTTTTTTCCTAAGCTTTGATATGAACATATCCAGACTACGCCCTACAATAACTCCTTCATCTTCCCATATCTCTTTTTGCAACCGGCTTCTGGCTATAGTCTCATTAGGGGATAATACAAAAATGAGCAGTAAACGTGTTTCAGTTCCAGTTAGATCTATAGTTTTTTCATTTATTATCAGTTTCCTTTCCTGAGCATCAAACAACACGGATCCAAAAGCGAATATATTGGTATTCGGGCCTTTAGGCAAGGCTCTCTTTGGCTTAGCAGATCTCAAAAAAATAAAGCCAACAAATGCTAAAAAAGGCAGGCTGCTCAGAAGGTATACTTTCTTTGGTATATTTATGCCTGTAGGTTTGAATTTAATATTGATCATGTAACATGCCTTAGGTTGCTTTCTTCCCATACAGGCAACAATATCATCCTTCTTATTTTTTGATATGGCATATCCATAAGCAACGCTGGCATTGCCGCAGTTCAAGACATTAACAACATAATCATGTGCAAGTGGATCCTTAGCTAACAAACGCTGAGTAGTATTTACCAGTGAATCCGATTGAAAAGCAAGCTCATTCTCAAATCTGATCTGGTATTCATTTTCGGCGATCTTTTCTACAGGGAGTACCCTTGATGTACTGTCGCCCGATTGTAAAAGTAATTCATGTCCAATTTTTCGGAGTAAAACTTCCCTTCTGGAGACATCAAAATCGTCATTATTCTTCATATTGAAAGCCAAGCAGATTACAGAGATAAATACTAGTGTTACCAATCCGAAAAGGAATTTGCTTTTTCCAGGCAGGAGATTTCGGTTATCAGTCATGGTGTCAAGTTTTTATTTACAAAGTTTACATTTTTATTTGCAATACTAATTGTCGAACTTGAAAATTATCAAAGTAATCTCGGTGAATCAATTTTAATAGTTATGAAATAAGATCATGTAATCATCTTGATTATTAATCACTTATACCTTGTTCTACAGATAAAGCTATTTTGGCTACTGCAAATAGTTTAGCTAAATTAGGCAATATAAAATAAACAGTGATGAAGATAATTATTACCGGTGCCACTGGTTTGGTTGGCGAAGGTGTACTGTTGGTATGCCTCGAAAATCCGTCAGTTACAGAAGTATTAAGCATTAGCAGAAAACCTTTGTCCCATAAACATGACAAACTTAAAGAATTGATCGTAAAAGATTTTGATGAAATCAAAAATCATGACACTCAAATCAATACGTACGATGCTTGTTTCTTTTGTGCTGGTGTAAGTTCTGTGGGTGAAGATGAAGCTTCATTTACGAAAAAAACATACGATTTTGTGATCTCATTTGCCGAAATCCTTAGCAATATCAGTCCCAAAATAACATTCATTTATGTCTCAGGTAATCGCACAGATAGTACAGAACAGGGAAAAGTAATGTGGGCAAGAGTAAAAGGCCGCACGGAAAACGCTTTATTGAAACTCCCTTTTAAAGCAGCATATAACTTTCGTCCGGGATTTATGAGGCCTGTAAAAGGACAAAAAAATGTCAGGTTTATTTACCGTGTGTTCGATGCTTTGTCGTTTTTATGGTATTTGATTGTTCCTAATTGGATTTGTACAATGCGCGAAGTGGGGTTAGCTATGATTAATTGTGTTTCGAAAGGTTATAGTACACCTACTTTGGAGGTAAAAGACATAAAATTACAGGCAAAGTAATAAACGATTCCTCGAATCCTCCTTTGCCTGTTCTCTAAATAGTTTTATACAATTCCTTGTGCTATCATTGCATCAGCAACTTTAACAAAGCCTGCAATATTTGCACCCTTACCGTAGTTTACATATCCATCGTCTTCCCTGCCATATTTAACACAATTCTGATGAATCTGAGCAATAATTACTTTTAGTTTAACATCAATTTTTTCGCGGTCCCATGAATAACGAAGAGAGTTCTGCGACATCTCAAGCCCGGAAACAGCAACACCACCTGCGTTTGCAGCCTTACCTGGCGCGTACAAAATTTTTGCGTTTTCAAAAACATGGATAGCCTCTGGTGTAGATGGCATGTTAGCCCCTTCTGCTACACAAATACAACCATTTTTCACCAAAATTGTGGCATCGTTCTCATTTACTTCATTTTGCGTTGCATTCGGGAAAGCCACATCACATTTTATCCCCATGGTTTCTCTCCGGCAAAGAACTGACAGTTAAATTTATCGGCATATTCTTTAATTCTTCCTCTGCGGCCATTTTTAAGTTCCATAATGAACTTCAGCTTTTCAGCATCTATTCCTTCTGGATCATAGATAAAACCTTCAGAATCTGACAAGGTTAATACTTTCGCTCCTACCTCAATACATTTTTCTGCTGTATACTGAGCAACGTTTCCAGAACCTGAAATTACGACAGTTTTCCCTTTTAGTGAGTCACCTTTCAGTTTCAACATCTCCTGAACAAAGTATACTACACCGTAACCGGTTGCTTCAGGACGAATTAAACTTCCTCCCCACTCATATCCTTTTCCGGTTAGCACACCTGTAAATTCACCTCTAATGCGTTTGTACTGACCAAATAAAAATCCTATTTCTCTGGCGCCGACACCAATATCTCCGGCAGGAACATCTATATCTGGTCCAACATGTCTATATAATTCAGTCATAAAGCTTTGGCAAAACTTCATCACCTCGGCATCAGATTTCCCTTTAGGGTCAAAATCTGAGCCTCCCTTACCTCCGCCCATAGGCAAACCGGTAAGGCTATTTTTAAATACCTGCTCAAATGCCAGGAATTTAAGCACACTCAAATTTACAGATGGATGAAAGCGTAACCCGCCTTTATAAGGCCCAATTGCACTGTTCATTTGAACTCTAAATCCACGATTAATTTCAACTTCACCTTTATCGTTCAACCAGGGCACTCTAAAAATAATTACCCTTTCCGGTTCTGCAATTCTTTCTAAAATCTTGTTGATCTTATACTTGGCATTCTTTTCACTAAAGGGTATTATTGATTCTGCTACTTCATATACTGCCTGTAAAAATTCCGGTTCATGTGAGTTCCGGAATTGTATTTTATTCATAAAGGTGTTGATCGATGAATCCATTGATAATTTAAATGTTATAAAAATGATGAATTTGACTTAGACATTTAAAAATGTACTCAGCCTGGAAGTCGTAAGTAAGCGGAAAATTCTTTATAGAAAAGTACAATCAAGATTGAATTCCTGAATGTGTTATAACATGCTGCAATTTCCTTTATTATTTGATTCCTCGATAAAAATATGTTTTTTTATTCTACTAACAAATAGTAAAACCCCAATTGAGGATAAATCAAAAAAAAGGGCTGTTCAATTTGAACAGCCCTTATTAATTAGAGTGCGCTATTAATAACCTGGATTTTGCTTCAGTTCACTGTTTCTGTTGATCTCGTCACGACTAAATGGTCTAAAATAAATTTTATCTTCCCATTTGCGATTTTCCTGAGCGGTCTCTACAGTTGGCGTGTATGTATAATCATAAACCGAAGTATCGTAGTGATATGGCTCAGACATTGTTTTACCAGCTTTAAAAGTACCTGAAACCTTAATGTAAGTTGCTTTTCTACCTAATGTTTCTGGCGCTATCATCCACCTGCGGGTATCATGGTAGCGTTGTTCTTCATATACCATTTCAATTCTGCGCTCATGACGATAAAGCTCTGTTAAAACTTCTTTTGAGCTACCGGTAATTGCTGGCATCCCTGCTCTGAAACGGATGCGATTTAACCACAATACAGCCGGAGCAAAATCACCTAGCTCTATGCTGGCTTCAATATAATTCATTACCGCTTCAGTATATCTAAAAAATGGCCATGGTACAAATTGAGGCATAGAGGCATCTATGATATTAGGATCTGGATCTATAAATTTTTGTGTATAATATCCTGTCCAGCTTCCGTTCCAGTTTTCAATAGAACTACCTCTGGTATCAAGCCCTTTAAAGCGAATCTTTTTTCCATCCTCCATCAAATCATATTCACCTGTTTGTATCTGATTGGCAGGATCTACAGAACCAGAAACTTTACTCCTAGGCTTCCAACCGGCACCATCATATAGAACAGTTGCATAGAAACGTGGATCACGATTCTCATAAGGAGCTGATTTTTGAACAGCATTAGTCCAACTGAATTTTGTTCCATCCGTCATCTCATAATCATCAACAAGTAATCCTATTGGTGTATTCCCTGCCCAGTTGTGATACCCATTTGGTCCATTTGCTCGACCATAACGCAAGTCGCTACGGTCTATAAAATATCTGGCAAAAATTAATTCAGAGGCAGCACCTATATCAATACCTGGAGCTTTACTACCACCGCCCATGGCTATGCTTTTATAATTGCTGGTTCCCTCGGCAGCGGATACTTTTGCGCTCAAATTTAACTTATATCCTGTTCCTGCATCCATTACTGCTTTTGCTGCATCTTGTGCGGCTTTCCAGCGTGCAGTACGATCACCGGTCAAATAGCCTAAGTATTCTGGATTGCCATAGCCCGAAATAATTGTTGATTTTGCTTTTGCAGTTGGAACATCGTGTAGATCACTTGCAGCGTATAACAAAACACGTGATTTTAAGGCTAAAGCAGCTAAAGAATTAGTTTGGCCTTTTAACATGGTTTTACCTTTTAAAAGATTAAAAGATTCATCGCAGTCTTTAACAATAAAGTTTACACACTCTTCATATGTAGCCCTCTTTACTTTAAAATCGTCATTCAAAGCATAGCTTTTGGTAATAAGTGGTACAGCGCCATAATAACGCAACAACTGCTGATAGAAATACGCTCTTAAAAAATAAGCCTGACCTAACAACTGCGCTTTTACAGCTTCGTCAGTAATTGCATTGTCGGTAGCGGTTAACTTCTCTACTGTAATATTACAAGCTCTTATACGGTTATACATTTGATCATAACCCCAGGTAACGTGAACCCAGCCTAATGTTGTTGGATTTATTGTACTTGCATTAACAAGATCAATTCCCCTGTTTGGGTGCGTAAAAAGTGACTCGTCCGAAACTGATGATAACATTTGCTCATCAAAACCTCCAACACTTAATCCGTTGTATATCTCCGTAACAAAAGCTTGCGCTAGTGCGGGATCTTTCCATACCAGATCAGCATTAATTGCAGTTGGCGGATCTACTGCAAGGAAATCCTTTTTACAACCTGTTCCGAACAGAGTTATAAGAGCGATGAAAAATATGTATGTAATTCTATTTATAGGTTTCATATAAAATATTTTAATTCTTTGAACTTAAAAAGTGGCTTTAATTCCTGTATTGATAACCCTTGCCTGTGGATAATATTGGGCACTGGAGTTTGTCGACTCAGGATCCCAAATTTTAATTTTATCCAGGGTTACAAGATTTAGCCCATTTACATATACCCTAAGCGCTGTTAGTCCTACTCTTTTTACCAATTCCGGAGCAAACGTATAGCCCAGCTCAACATTTTTTAATCTTATATAGTTGTTGCTACGCATCCAATACGTATTACGTGCTGCATTATTAAAATCGGTATAATAGGTTTTACCACGGTTCGACAGTCTAGGAAACTCACTACTAGGATTTTCAATGCTCCAACGGTTTTTGTATGACCATTCTAAGAAGTTACCAATATCACCAGATTCTGTTAATCCAACAATTTGTAAACCACCTGATGCTCCTTGAATTAAAGCCGAAAGATCAAAACCTTTATAAGCTAGGTTTAGGTTAAAGCCTCCTGTAAAAGTAGGTATGTTGGTTTTATCCATTCTGATTTGATCATCTCCATTGATTTTGCCATCGCCGTTTACATCCTGAAACTTCATGTCGCCTGGCAGTAATTTGCCAGTAAATGCACTGTAGTCAATTTTGTTAGCGTCAATTTCTGCCTGATCTCTAAAAACCCCATCATATTGATATACAAGTTCTGTTCCAGTAGGCATTCCTGTTGATCGTTGCCACGCTGGTGCACCAGGTGTTTCGTCCCAAAATATGATCTTGTTTTTAGAATATCCTCCGTTAACACTTACTCCGTAATTAAGCTCGCCTATATTATCATTGTAGCTCAGCTTAAATTCGAAACCTTTGTTGTTTACTTTTCCAAGATTGACCGGAGGCAGTTTATCAGTAATACCCGAACTTCCAGGTATAGAGTTACCTCTTGCTATAAGAATTTTTGTACGCTTGTTATAAAAAGCATCAAATTCAAAACTCAATTTATTATCTAAAAATGATGCATCCAAACCTACGTTAGAGTTGTTAGCTACTTCCCAGCCAAAATCTAAATTGGGAACACGATTTTCAACTAAAGTCTGACTTAACTGATCATTAATTACATAATTTCCAAAGCCCATAGTGCTCAGGTATTGATACTCTGCAAGTGCATCTCCGAAATATGCCTCTGCTCCCATCTGGCCCCATGAAGCTCTTATTTTCAAATTGTTAATAAAGCGAACGTTATCTTTAAAGAAAGGTTCTTCAGATAATCTCCAACCCAATGATACCCCAGGAAAGAAACCGAAGCGTCTGTCTTCAGGGAAAATATAAGATCCATCGGCTCTCCATAAGAATTCAGCAAGATATTTCTCTTTGTAATTATAACCTACTCTTCCAAAATAACTCAAACGAGCTCTTTTATATAAGTTATTCGGATCACCCGGATTGCTTATCGATTGCTCTTTATCGCTACCAGCCAGCAATTCTTGCAAAGCAGTAGAAATAAAGTATCTTCTAAAGGCCGAAAAGCCATCATTGTCAACCTTTTCTCTGGTTACACCAGCCATTAAACCAATAGTATGATCTCCTATTTTTTTATCATAATTAATCATCCCCATTAAGTTTGTAGCCAATTGTGCTCCGGCGGTTTCAGTTAAACTAGGGTCAGTACGTTCAGAGCGTACCGAACCAGTTAGCACGGGCGTTACACCATCGGCTTCAAAGCTTTTCTTATCCCAATAATAAAGCGTCCAAGGTGTTTGCCATCTTTTTTGACGGCCTGCAAATTTATCGATAGAGGCAGTCCCGGTTACTTTCAAACCGTCAACCCATGGAATTCGGATTTCTACTTTACCGGTAGTTTGTAAATAATCTCTGCGATCTCTGTTATAACCTGTCAGATCGGTAGTTGTTACATATGGATTGTACCCGTATTCGATATCAGGTCCTGGTAAACCATTAGGCCAAACCTCAATTTCAGTTGGTTTTCCGCGCATTAACATCCTAAATACATCAGATGCACTTACAGTTGGGAAATTACGAACTTCCTCTCTTCCGGTAACACCTAAAGTTGCGGTTACATACTTGTTGATATTTGCTTCAAGATTAATTCTTAGGTCGTACTGCTGATAGCCTGTAGCCGATTTTCTGTAATAACCATCCTGATCAAGATAACCAAGGGAAACAAGATATTTTATATTCTCTCCACCCCCGTTTATCTGAAGGTTGTGTTTTTGTTGCGGCGACCAGTTTTTAAGTGTAGTATTAAACCAATCTGTATTCGGATATCTTAAAGGGTCTGAACCATCACGCAACTTCTGCATTTCATCAGGACGATAGGCAGCACTGATTGTACTGTTGTTATCTGTTCTTTTGTATGATCCTGTTTCCTTAAATGCCTGCCATGCAGCGCTCCACTGATCCTGAGGCAAGTCGGCACCAAATATGTTTAATTCGTTCAATATTTCTGCATACTGCGATGAATTTGACATTTTAGGAGTTCTGGTTGGCTGTTGCAAGCCATAACCATAATCATAAGATAATTGTGGTTTGCCTGATTTCCCTTGCTTAGTGGTTATAAGGATTACACCATTTGCCGCCCTTGAACCATAAATTGCTGCAGAAGCATCTTTTAAAACGGATACACTTTCTACATCATTCGGATTTAAACGCTCTAAACCACCTGCCCTGTTTGGCACCCCATCAATAACAATTAGGGCATTGTTATTTCCTAAGGAATTAACCCCACGTATGCGGATAGTTGAACCATCATAACCAGGTTCACCACTTGCCTGAACAGCGGTTACACCCGGCAAACGACCAGCCAATGAGTTAGAAAGGTTTACTGTTGGTGTTTTTGCCAGCTCTGCTCCTTTAACTGAAGTTACAGCACCCGAAACGACAGCTTTTTTCTGTGTTCCATAACCAACAACTACAATTTCTGATAGTGCCTGCGCACTTTCTACTAATTTAACATTAATTGTTCCCTGCTTATTAACCGGGATTTCCTGAGTCTGATATCCCATATAAGAGAATATCAATGTGCCATTTTCCGGCACTTTAATGCTGTACTTACCGGTTGCATCAGTGGTTGAACCTGCTGCACCATCTTTTAGTTTAACACTTACCCCGGGGATGCCCGTTCCGTTGGCATCAGTAACCAGACCTTTCACCAAAATATCGGCAGCCCAAATGTTTTTTAGTCTTATCACTACCAGATTATCTTCCAATTCCTGAAACTCCAGATTAGTGTTTTTTAAAAGTAACATCAGGGCATCAGAAACAAATATCTGACTCTTTACCAGTGTAACATCTTTACTACCCGAAAGGTCATCTTCGCTATATAGAAGGCGGATATTTCCTTTCTTTTCAAGCACATTGAGTGCATCCTTTAGTTTGACTCTATGCAGCTCTAAATCAACTTTTGTACCCTGAGAGAAGGTGGAGGCCGATACTTGCAAACATAGGAGGAACGATGAAACAAAGATCCAGTTTAGCATCATTATTAGTTTTTTGTTGGGAAAGTTGGCACATAGAACTTTATTGCACAGTTCTTTTTTTTTCATAGATTTGTGAATTTCAAAGTTAAAAATCTGTAATAGTAGCTTTTAGCTACTCATGAAGGTTTAGGGGGAGAGAAAATGTTAGCCGCATTTTAACTCCCTTTTTTGTTAGTAAATGATCACGTCATGTTCTTTAAGTTTAAAGTTAAATGGTTTGATTAATTGCATTGCTTTCAGGGTTTCTTCAATTGTTTCATTTTTAAACACCCCTGTAAAGCGATAAGATTTTGCTTTCTCTGCTTCAAAGTTGACCTTCACATTAAACCAGCGTTCAAGCTTTGGTTTCAGATCTTCCAGCGATTCATTCTGAAATACAAGCTGGCTATCACGCCATGAAGTTTCTTCGATATATTCATTCTCGCCAATACGAACCGGTACAATATGCTGAATTGTTAGTGTGATGTCTTTAGGAACATCTGGGGTACGTCCAGATTTAACATGAAGCACCTTTTTATCTTCTACCAGTGCAAACTTTTCAGAAGGACTTAATATAATCTTTTGCTCTGACCTATCATTTACGGAAAGTTCAATAGAACCACGGATCAACGTTGCTTCCGATTTTTTATCGATGGGATAAGCTTTAATATTAAATGCAGTTCCCAGAACTTTTACGCAAAGTTTATCTGTGCGTACAATAAACGGATGAGATTTGTGGTGGGCTACATCAAAAAAAGCCTCGCCTACCAGATAAACAATCCGCTTCTGTTTTTGATTAATGTCACTTTCATAAGAAAGCTTGCTATCAGAATTAAGCCAGACTAAAGTGCCATCAGGAAGCTTAATTTTTTTTCTGATACCCTTGCCTGCAACTATCTCCGTATCAGGTGAAAATTTATGACCTCTGTTAAAATAAAAAACAGATACTGATACTACAACCAGCAATATCGCGGCAATTCCAATAAGACTTTTATATTTCCTGAAACCAACAATTTTATTTGTCTGTGGCTTCGGTTCAAACTCATCACGAAACTTCAGCGTATGTAGCAGATATGCCTGATCTACATCGGGTATATCAGTTTGCTCATCTGAATTTAACCAAAGTTGTTCTAAAAATTCTTCGTAATAAACAGAATCGGGATACCTTGTTATGAGGTCATTTAGCTCTTCAAGTTCGCTTTTTGTAGCTTCACCAGCTAATTTACGAGCTAACAATTCTATAATTCTGTTTTTATACATACAGATAGTCCAGGTAAGTTTATATTGGTTTGTATGTATAGGACAATCCTTTTTAAGAAACTCCCTAGTCTTTTCTAAAAAAATAAAAGTTTTTTTTTTACATGAGGTTAAACTCAGCTTTTAAAACATTACTCATCTTTTTAATTGCTGTTACCAAATGGGCATCCACCGTTTTTGGAGAAATGTTTAAAATTGATGCTGTTTCTTTATAGCTTAACCCATCTTCTTTTATTAACTTAAATACCAGTTTGCATTGAGAAGGGAGCTTTTCAGTTGCCACTTCGAGCTTTTTTTTCAGCTCATCATTAATCAATATTTGCTCCGGATTCAGGTTATCAAGAATAATCTCGAATTCAATATCATCAAGAGATACCCATTCCTGTTTAGAATGTTTGTTCAGGACATTTAATGATAAATTACGCGCAATAACAAAGGCATACACCTTAATATTTTTTATTTCTGTTAATTTTTCCCTGTCTCGCCAAAGGGTAATCATAACATCACTTGCCACTTCTTCTGCAAGTTCACGCGACTTTAACAAATAAAAGCAAAAACGATATAGAGAAGGAAATAATGATTTAAAGAGCTTCTCATATGCATTCTCATTATTATATAAAGCAATATGACTTATCAGACTATTTAGGTCAGGTAAATGTTTAGGCATAGGGGTTATATTTGATTAATTCAAATGTATGAATTAATCAATGCCATCCAAATCTCTTTCTATTAATCAGTTATCGGCAACGAAAAACAGAACCTGCTTCCCTCTCCAATTGCGCTTTCAACCCAAATAGAGCCGCTTTCTGCTGTAATAAAATCTTTTGAAATGGCTAGTCCTAAACCCGAACCGGATTTATTATTACCATCAGTAGGTACCTGAAAATATTTATCGAACAATCTTTTTTGATACTGTTCATCTATTCCCTTCCCAAAATCACGCACCGAAAATTCTATGTTATTTCCTATTTCAATAACCTGAATAACTACTTTAGATTTTTCAGAACTGTACCTTAAGGCATTAGATAAAAAATTGATCAATACCCAAGCTGTCTTTTCAATATCTACACTTACATTAGGCAGGTTATTCCTGCTGATCAGTTCCAGCTCTATAGATCTTTGTTCTGCCTGAAACCTAACTGCATCCATAGCATAAATGGCTATTTTTCTTGGATCGGTTTTTACAAAATTCAATTGCAGGTTACCAGTTTCTACCTGAGCAAGGTCCAGTAACTCACTTGTAATTTTTAGCAAACGGCTACAATCTTCTTTAATATGCTGCACCAGTTCTTTTTGCTCAGGATTCATACTCCCCACCCTTTCATCATCCATTAATTTTAAGCTCATTTTTATGGATGATATTGGCGTTTTCAATTCATGAGAAACGGTAGCAATAAAATTGGTTTTAGCTTCATCTAATTCTTTAAATTGGGTAATATTTTTTAAGATAAATACCTCTCCGGCCTCCTTACCAGTCTGTACTGTTGCCTGTTCACTATTCTCATCGTAGCTTGGCACTATAATTTTTCTTCGTTCCAACTGAAAGTACGATTCCTTCTCATCAGCATAGATTTTCATTAATTTATCACCCCCATCATTCTGCAGAACCCTATTCAAAAGATCATTCTTTTTTCTTAGTTCAAGGGCATTTAACCCTACAACTTCTTTTTCATTTTTACCTATCAATTGACCGGCTACCTTATTCATAAACAGCACATCATTTTTCTCATCCAATCCAATAATAGCATCCTGCATTTGCTCTATAATTGCCTCAATTCTAAGCTTTTCAGATTGAATTTTAGCCAGATTACTACTTTCCCATCTGTTAAGTTCTGCTGCCATAGCATTAAAGGAACCCGCCAGTTCAGCAAACTCATCAGAGCCATCAAATTCCAATCGTTGTTTGTAATTCTTTTTACTGATCTCTTTAATTGCATCCGAAAATTCTCGTAATGGATTTGCCACAAACCCCGGAAAATTCACAATGAAAGAGAATAAAATAAGAAAGCACATAGATGCAGCAAAAATCAAGTACATACTCGCCCTTTCTACTGCAGCCTGTGCCGCGGCATTTTTTCTTACTATTGCATTCATGTTTAATTGATCAATAGCGCTCAGTTCAAGTCTGGCCTTAATTACAGCAGCTTGTCGGCTTACCATGCCAGCGTCAGGGTTAATAATGCCAAGGTAAGCTCTATTTAAATTAGCCACGGCAACTCCTTCTCCGGGCTCTGTTATATTTTTACCCTCCTGTGCAAGTAAAGCGGCAAATTGGTCTGATACAGTTGTTGAAAGTGGTAAATTATTTACATCAAGTATTGCCCGCATTTTGCGCGTAAAGCTTAGTGTTTCATAATTATCCTTTAAAATAACCTTAGAACTAATTGAAATTTTGTTCATATAGAACAAAGAAATTGCACCGAAAAAGAGAACCACCACGAATAGGAATCCGAATCCGAGGCGTAATTTGGTTTTTATTTTCATCAGTTTATAGTTTACTTTTTTTGATGGTGATGAAGCTATATGAGCAATGTTCATTGTTGTTTTGAATGTTTGCTCATGATGATTTCATCCTGATATAATTTAATTTTAACTTTCAAGATAGAATTACAAGATCTGTTTCGGTTGCAGAAATATTCCGTAAAAGTTGGTTAAAAATAGCGGTTCTCATAATAATCTGAAACAAATTTAAATGAGGTTTACCAATACAGATTGTTGTAATTTCTTTCTCTCTTGAAATGTCAATAATAGTTTTTGTTATATGATCACTTTTTATCTTTATTACTTCAGCACCAAGTTCCGTGGCCAGTTTAAAATTATTAATCAAATGGCGCTGTAAATCAAGTTTAATCCTGTCCCCGCTTTCCCTGCTACTCTGTACGTATAGCACAATCCATGGCGACCTATAATAAGACGCTAGCCTTGCAGTTTTACGGATCACAATTTTGGCAGTATGACTATTTGTAGATATACAGGCCATAAATCGTTCCGGTCTAAGTTTAATTTGTGAGGGTATTTCTATGCTTATCTTCCGTTCTAAATGGTGTGCTACTTCTTTTAAAGCCAGTTCCCTCAGTTGTAAAATCCTTTCCGATTGAAAAAAATTACTTAGTGCGCTCTGAATTTTACTCTTGTCATAAATTTTACCGGCTTTCAGCCTGTCAATCAATTCATCTGCAGTAAGGTCAATATTTACAATCTCATCTGCCAATTCAAGAATCTTATCAGGTATCCGCTCGTTTATAGGGATACCTGTAATTTTTTCAATCTCGCCATTCATACTTTCCAGATGCTGGATGTTTACTGCAGATATCACACTTATTCCAGCATCAAGAATATCAGATACATCCTGCCATCGCTTGGTATTTTTACTGCCTTCAACATTTGTATGAGCAAGCTCATCAACAATAACCACTTCGGGGTGGATATTGATGATGGCCTGCACATCCATTTCTTCAAGTTCTTTGCCGCGATAAAATATTTTTCTACGCTGAATTAATGGTAAACCATGTAAAAGCACATGAGTTTCAGCTCTGTTATGAGTTTCTATATAACCAATTTGGATGTTTATCCCGCTTTTTAAAAGTGCATGAGCTTCTTGAAGCATCCTATAGGTTTTTCCAACGCCCGCACTCATGCCTATATAAACTTTAAATTTCCCTCTTCTGGACTTTTTCACCAGATCCAGAAACTTTCTTACAGAACCCGCTTTATTTTCATCTTCCATAATTCAGCCTATTTAATTAAAATGACACTGCGATACTTGCAGTTACTGCTGCATTATTATTTACCGGTAATTGTTCGCGCACAAATATTTTATCCTTACTTTGATATAATTTCCCTTCAAGCCTGATTACCGCATTAGCAATTGGAGCATAATCTACATTAATAGAATAACCTTTCGTTTTAAAACCATCGGGTGTTTCTGTAGATATAAAAATACCACTTTTATCCTGATAATACTCAAATCTTCCGGCCAATGCCCAGGTACTGTTTATTTTATATTGAGCTATTGCAACTGGCGATAAGACTTCTTTTTTCTCACTATTTCCTTTTGTTTTTTGTTGAGTACCGTAGTCAAGGCCAAGGGTTAAACCCAATTGATCTGTTAACTGAAAAATCCCATACACATTGTGATAAAAGCGGGTTACCTGTACAGAATCCACACCTTCAGTACCCAGATAATTGCTATAGTTTACCGTTACCCTGTCGGTAGGTTTCCAGGTTAACTGCATGCCCCCTGCAGGCTTACTATTTCCAGCTTGCCTGGTAATACGCTGCCAGCCATTTAAATACAAAAGTGCAGCAGTAAACTTACCATCATTTGTTCCGTAAGTAATTTTAGCACCCGACTCATAGTAAGGGGTATTTTCAGAAGATATGTTTCTTGTTAACACCCAGCAATCTTTAGAAATTGCACTTTCAAATCCAATATGTGACGAAAAAACACCTGCATCAAGCCATAAATTAGCTGTTTTAGAAAGCTTTACACCTGCGTTTGCTTCATAAATATTCTTTAACACACCAGGTTCAGCAGCCAGGTTTGCGTTAGTATAAGTACCCGCCATTATGGCTACATTAGCACGGATATTACCATTATCATAACTTCCCTTAATAAAACCAAGGTTTAAGTTTACCTCATTATGGCGGTTGTGGGAGTATATAAATCCAGGCCTGTTGTTATCCAATGGTTTGTTAAAATCGAACCCATAATAGGTTTCCAAATAACCGCTTACTTTAATCTTTGATGTTTCCTGACCGTTAGCAAATAATCCTGTTGATAGGGCAACGGCTAATAATATTATTCTTTTCATGTTCCTTGGTTATTTAATTTTCAACTCATCCAGAGCCAGGTTAAGTTTCAATACATTTACAGATGAAGGGCCAAACATCCCCATTAAAGGTCCCTGAGTATTTTTCACCACCAATTCTGCAACTGTTCTTTCATCTAGCTTACGGTAACCTGCTACTCTTTTGATCTGCATTATTGCACCCTGCTCTGAGATATTAGGATCTAATCCACTACCAGAAGCAGTAACCATATCAGCAGGGATATCCGATCTTTTTAAATAAGGATGGTATTTTAGTAATGTATCAACTCTATTGGATACATCTTTCAGGTAATCCTGATTTGAGGCTCCTTTATTTGAGCCGCCAGAACCAGCTGCATTATAGCCTACGGCCGATGGCCTGCCCCAAAAATATTCGGGTTTAGTAAAAGATTGTCCCAGCAAAGCATACCCAACCACTTTACCATTTTTAACTATTTTCTCTCCACCTCCCTTGCCTTTTGAAAAGCCTCCGGCAAATGCCACAACAAGCGGGTAGATTACGCAAAGCAATACCATTAATACTACGGTAAGGCGTATAGATTGTATAATATATTTTTTCATGATATTTTTATTGTTATTTAATGGTATTCAAGCTGCTGTATGAATTCATACAGCGGTTTTCATGATATTTTTTTAAACAAATAAGCCTACTACAACATCAATCAGTTTGATACCGATAAATGGTGCAATAACTCCCCCAATTCCGTAAATAAAAAGGTTTCTCAACAACAGTGCGCTTGCACCTATAGGCTTGTAAGCAACCCCTCTTAAAGCAAGTGGAATAAGAAAAGGAATAATGATGGCATTGAAAATTACAGCTGATAAAATTGCACTTTCCGGGCTGTGTAATCCCATCACGTTTAAACTTTGTAACGCAGGGATAGAAGCTATAAATAATGCAGGCACAATAGCAAAATACTTGGCAACATCATTGACTATTGAAAAGGTAGTCAATGTACCTCTGGTAATTAACAGCTGTTTACCTATTTCAACAATCTCTATGAGTTTGGTCGGATCATTATCCAAATCAACCATATTTCCTGCTTCTTTCGCAGCCTGCGTTCCACTGTTCATGGCCACACCAACATCTGCCTGCGCTAATGCAGGAGCATCATTAGTACCATCGCCCATCATTGCTACTAACTTACCCTGAGCCTGTTCTTCTTTAATGTAATTCATTTTATCCTCAGGCTTGGCCTCAGCAATAAAGTCGTCTACCCCGGCTTTTTCGGCAATAAATCTGGCTGTAAGTGGATTATCACCTGTTACCATTACCGTTTTAACCCCCATTTTACGCAAACGTTCAAAACGTTCACTAATGCCTGGTTTTATAATGTCCTGTAGTTCTATCACCCCCAAAGCTTTTTCATTCTCAGAAACAACTAAAGGCGTCCCCCCATTACTGGCTATGATTTTAACCTGTTCTTCAATATCCGATGGAAATGGATTACCGGCTGTTAAAACGATATTTCTAATGGAATCAAAAGCACCTTTACGAATCCTTCTTCCATCTGGAGTGTCTATACCACTTGATCTGGTTTCGGCGGTGAATTTGATAAACCTGGAACCATCAGGAGCGATTGTAAGCACTTTATTTTCCTGTGCTGCAGCAAGCTCTATAATCGATTTACCTTCAGGGGTTTCATCAGCAAGCGAACTCAACACGCAGGCATCTGTAAAGTTTTTAATAATAACTCCTGCTGTAGGGTAAAAATTAGTAGCCTTACGGTTTCCAATGGTAATTGTCCCTGTTTTATCAAGAAGTAAAACATCAATATCACCGGCAGTTTCTACAGCTTTACCCGACTTTGTAATCACATTGGCCCTCAACGCCCTGTCCATACCTGCAATACCAATGGCCGACAATAAGCCACCAATTGTAGTTGGTATTAAGCACACAAATAATGAGATTAGTGCAGCTATTGTTATCGGTGTATTTGCATAATCAGCAAATGGTTTTAAGGTTACACAAACAATAATAAACACCAATGTAAAGCTGGCCAGCAATATGGTCAATGCAATTTCATTAGGTGTTTTCTGGCGTGATGCTCCTTCCACAAGGGCAATCATTTTATCTAAAAAACTTTCACCTGGCTGTGTACTTACCTGCACTTTAATATGATCTGATAATACTTTAGTACCACCTGTAACAGATGATTTATCACCACCAGATTCACGAATTACCGGAGCAGATTCTCCTGTTATTGCAGATTCATCTATTGTGGCAATTCCCTCAATAATCTCTCCATCTGTAGGAATAACATCACCGGTTTCACAAACAAAAACATCGCCCTTTTTAAGTTGATTGGAAGAACGCATTTCGATATTTCCATTGCTTAGTAATACTTTAGCAGGGGTTTCTTCTCTTGTTTTTCTTAAGCTATCGGCCTGGGCTTTTCCTCTGGCTTCTGCAATTGCCTCTGCAAAATTGGCAAAGAGCACAGTAAGCAATAAGATAAAGAAGATGAAGAAGTTATACAATGCAGAACCCTGATCTGTATGACTTATAGAGTACACAGTAACATAAGCCATAATCAGTGTACCTATTTCAACAGTAAACATAACCGGGTTACGCACCATCACCCGCGGATCGAGTTTGATAAAGGATTGTTTTAATGCAGTTTGCACTAAAGCAGGTTCAAATAATTTATTATTTTGAGTTTTCATTTCTACTTAATTATGGTAAAATATTCTGCCAGAGGGCCTAAGGCCAAAGCAGGGAAATAAGAAAGGGCATTTAATACCAGGATCACGGCAAAAGTCATCAGACTAAATGTTAGCGTGTCAGTTTTTAAAGTACCTGCAGATTCTGGTATATATTTCTTAGCACCAAGTAAACCTGCAATGGCTATTGGGCCAATTATTGGTAAAAAACGGCCTAGCAGCAAAACAAAACCAGTAGCCACATTCCAGAATACATTATTATCTCCTAAACCCTCAAAACCAGAACCGTTATTAGCATTTGATGAGGTCATTTCATACAACATCTCAGAAAAACCATGGAAACCTGGGTTGTTTAACCAGTTTTTAGGTTGTACTGCCCAGGCTGCATCGCCATGATTGGTAAACACATAACTTGCTATTGCTGTTCCTGCTAAAATCAGGAAAGGACTTAGTAAGGTGATCAATGCGGCGATCTTTACTTCTCTGGCTTCTACTTTATGACCAAGAAATTCCGGTGTTCTACCCACCATTAATCCTGAAATAAATACAGCAATGATCAGGTAGATGAAATAATTCAATACCCCGACACCACACCCCCCGTAAAACGAGTTGATCATCATACCCAGTAATTGCCATGCGCCTGTTAAAGGCATGGTACTGTCGTGCATACTATTTACTGAACCTGTAGATATAATGGTGGTTACTGTACTCCAATAACCCGATATGGCCGGCCCAAAGCGCACCTCTTTGCCCTCCATAGCGCCTGTGGCTTGAGAAATACCCATTTTTGCAATGGCTGGACTTCCACCAAGTTCTGAACTTACGGTTGGGATTAACAATAGGAGCATCCCAATGGTCATAACCCCGAAGATCATCCAGCCTAGTCTTTTACGTCTGATGAAAATACCAAAGGCGATGACCATGGCAATAGGGATGATTACCTGTGCAATCAATTCAACCATATTGGTAATGTAGTTCGGATTTTCAAGAGGATGAGCGGAATTGACTCCGAAATATCCGCCACCATTTGTTCCCAAATGTTTGATGGCAATCATACCAGCAGCAGGGCCTCTGGATACATTTACGGTGTCACCTTGAACGGAAATGAACTGATCTTTAGCTTCGTAACTTGATGGCGTACCATTAAAGGCAAGTACAATTGCCATTACAAGCGATAAAGGAAGTAAAAGACGTGTAATTGATTTTACAAAATACTCCCAGAAGTTACCCAGTTTAACGGATGTTTTATCACGAAATGCTTTAAAGAGCACCACCGCTGCTGCAATACCAGTTGCAGCACTTACAAATTGAAGGAACATGATTACAAAATGCTGGGTAAGATAAGTCAGACCACTTTCTCCTGAATAATGCTGTAAATTACAGTTAACCACAAAGCTAATAATGGTATTAAAAGAAAGATCGGGAGACATACCAGGATTACCATCAGGATTTAAGGGTAATTTATCCTGATACATCAATACAAAAAAACCATAAATAAGCCATACCAGGTTAATGGTAATTAAGGCTTTCATATGTTGTTTCCAATTCATTTCTTCTTTGGTATTGATTCCGGAAAGTTTATAAATTCCGTTCTCAACAGGTTTTAAAAAGTCTGTCCAGACTTTTTCTCCGGCAAATACCTTAGCCAGGTATTTGCCTAAAGGAATAGCTATAACCAACGTAAGCAGGTAGGTAGCAATAATTCCGAGTAATTCAGTGTTCATAGCTTTTAATTAAAATTTTTCGGGTTTGATCAGCACATAAATCATGTAGATGAATACGGCAATTGCGATTAGAAATAATACGATCATAATTTTTAGATTTTTTCGAACCAGTCGATTGATTTGTAAACCACCCAGCAAAGTATCAGCAGGGCAAGAAAGAGTAGTATTGTCAACATCTTAGTATATTTTTAGTAAGCCATAGCCAACCTACGTACCAAAACAAAAACAAAAACACATAACCAACTGAATATCAAAACATAAAAACAAAAACGACTCAAAATGGAATTAGCCGAAAATAAAAAACCCTTCCAAAATGGAAGGGTTTTTTATCATTATGAAACGATATAAGTTTAGAGATGAGTTGTTATTTTCAACTCTTCAATTTTCCGGTATAAGGTGGTAAGTCCAATGCCCAATAATCGGGCAGTTTCAGTCTTATTACCTCTGGTGTATTTTAACACTTTAATGATGTGCTGTTTCTCAACAATCTCCATTTTCATAGGATCAGTTTGTTCTGTCGCCTCGCCTAAATTATGAAACTCATAAGGTAAAAGGCTTGCGGCAACAGTATTCCCCTCAGCCAGAATAACAACCCGCTCAATTACATTTTTAAGCTCTCTGATGTTCCCTTTCCAGCTATGCTTAAGGAGTAGCTCAGAAAAATCATCGGCCATTACCAGTTCTTGTTTGTTTACTTTATTAGCAAACTCTTTTAGGTAATGTTTGGCAATTAATAAAATGTCCGATTTCCGCTGAGACAAAGACGGAAGTTCAATAGAAAATACAGAAAGCCGATAATAAAGATCCAATCTGAATTTACCATTTTCCGCTTCAGTTTTTAAGTCTCTATTAGTAGCAGCAATAATCCTTACATTGATTTTACTGGTTTGTGTATCCCCTACTTTTATAAAGGTTTGATTTTCTAACACACGCAGCAGCTTTGCCTGCAAGTCCAGATTCATCTCTCCAATTTCATCCAAAAAGATAGTACCTTCATTGGCTTCTTCCAACAGGCCTTTTTTATCTTTAATTGCCCCTGTAAAAGCTCCCGCTTTATGACCAAACAGTTCGCTTTCTAAAAGTTCATGATTAAATCCACTACAGTTTACGGCAACAAAAGGTTTCATTTTCCTTAAACTCTCATAATGGATCGCTTGCGCAAATACTTCCTTTCCTGTACCTGTTTCGCCAAGTAAAAGTACTGTTGTATCAGTACCAGCTACCTTTTCAGATAATGATATTGCTTCTTTAATTACTTTTGATTGTCCCAGTATGGAGGCAAAATCGTACTTTCTGGCTACCTTATTTTCCAACTCACTAATTCTAAACTGAAGCCTTGCTTTATCCATTGCTTTATAAACCAAGGGGATAATTTTATCATTATCATCACCTTTGGTAATGTAATCAAAAGCACCGTTACGCATTGCCATTACACCATCCTGTATTGTTCCAAAAGCAGTCAGATTGATCACTTCAGCATAAGGTTTAATTTTTTTGATCTCTTTTACAAGTTCAACTCCGTTAATATCAGGAAGTTTTACGTCGCTAATTACCACATATACATCTTGAGCAGCCAGAATTTTCAAGCCCTCTTTCCCTGTATTTGCCTGGTAAACTTTAAAGCCTTCCAGTTCAATGATGCGTGCCAACAGGCTACAGATCTTTTTCTCGTCGTCTATTATTAAAACGGTTTTTTGCATCGCTGATAATTTCAACAATATTAGCAATTATTCAAGACAAGTTGCTGTTCATATATGCAATCATCAATAATAGAAACATTAGTAACATCTTCTCTTATTGTAAATTTACACCTTGTATGGTTTTTAATTGTATTTAATATCTCCTTTTCGGTGTAATTATGATCATAAACAATTACAACTGTAAAGTGGCACTCTTTAGAACTAGAATTTGGGCTTCCATCCATATTTACATTTGTAACAGTCATTTTAACCGGCTCGGGTAAATTGGATTCAATAGGAAAGGTATATTCCGAAAACCATAAAATATCGGTTAAAGCACTACAAATAGCATTAGTCCCTTCAGCCCCGGCTGCCAGGCTCAACCTTGGGCAGGCAATACAATCAATCGTCATTTCACACTTTTCAGTAGTATTGGTTTGCGTGTGAGCACTAAAATTTTGTTTATGAGGATTAAATAGCATAGCCGTACATAAGCAATTACATCTTTTCTTACCCTCCAGAATATTATAGTTAACACAGCTTTTACAACCCTCCCAGAAATGCTCGTCGTGTGTGATCTGGTCAAATGTTACCGGTTCAAAGCCCAGCTGAGCATTCATTTTCATGATGGCCGCCCCCGATGTAATACTAAATATCTTTGCATCCGGATATATTCTTCTCGAAATTTTAAATATCCGATCTTTGATTGCCTTTGCAACTCCGGCATTTCTGAATTTAGGGGCTACAATTAAGCCAGAGTTAGAGACAAAAGAATTGTTTTCCCAAACTTCAAAATAAGAGAAACCTACCCATTCACCACCGCCAGTTACTGCAATAACTCCTTTACCTTCTTTTATCTTCTGAGCAATAGATTCCGGACTACGCTTTGCTATGCCGGATCCCCTTGCAATTGCCGAAGATTCTGTTTCATTAACTATTTCATCAACATGTTTAATATCTGCTATTGTAGCGATACGAACAAATATCATCTGATTTTCCATTTTTTTAAAGATTAATGAACGGCATTATCAAATGAGATGCCCATACAGTAGACAAATGCAACAAACCACTTTAAACGGTTAGAAAATGCACTTATAGCTCGCTGCGCACTGTTTCCACAGTTAAAGTAGCCTTCCAATATGGTATGGTTTATTCCATTTTGGGTAGACTAAATGATAAAAAAACAGTTAAAGGAAATATTTTTTTAAATAAAATCTAGTAATTCTGTAGACTTTACATATATTTGTCCTATAGTCATGTGGCCGAGTGGTTAGGTGAGGGTCTGCAAAACCTTTGACGGCGGTTCGAATCCGCCCTTGACGTCCAGTTCAATTTCTATATTGTCTGAATCATTAGATGTTTGGTTAGATCTAAGTTTTGTTTAAAATGCGGCCAGGTTGGATGACCTGGCTTTGCTGTTTAATAGCATAACGTATTCCAGCTCAGAAAAAACTATTGCAAAAAGAAACGGGGATACAGCAATCCGCCGTATCCCCGCTATCTAAATTAACGCTCTCATATACATAGACGACTAAATATTCTATTTATTGTATCAGAGGCAAAAAAAATATTATTTTTCATAGAATTCAATAGGGAGCTGATCAGGGTCAGCAATAAAAGTAAAGCGCTTGCCTGTAAACTCATCAACACGTATCGGTTCAGCTTCTACTCCTTTGTTGTTAAGCGTACTTACCACCTTATCAAGATCATCAACTTCAAAAGCAAGGTGCCTTAAACCCGTAGCTTCTGGTCTGGATGGGCGCTTAACCGGATCAGGAAAAGAGAAAAGTTCTACAATGTAAACCCCATTCAATGCCAGATCAAGTTTATACGACAACCTTTCTGCTCTATATACTTCTCTAATTATTGTAAGCCCTAAAACATCGGTATAAAATGCTTTAGAAACCTCGTAATCACTACATATTATTGCAATATGATGTACTTTATTTATCATCATCTAATTTCCCGTTACTTCGCTGCAATAGTAAGTTTATAAATCTCGCCCTTATTTCCCGCCAAAAGAATAAGCTTACCTTTTTTAGCCTTTTGAACTACATTAAAGCTTGATGAGGAAATATTATACCAATTCAGGCCCCCGTCTTTAGATACATCAGTTCCAGATGTTCCAGTTGCAAGCAAGAACTTTGAATTTATATAAGTTACACCTGAACGGAAACCACTCACAGGTTTCAGAGGTTTCTTCCAGCTCTGCCCACCATCGTTAGTTAATAGTACATTATTGGTATTCTCTTTATCTTTTAAATAATTACCACCTACTACAACACCTTTATTTTTATCAAAAAAAGCGATAGAGAACGGACCCGTGCTACTTTCTCCCTGCAAAATAGGACATTTAAAAACCTTCCAGGTGTATCCATAATTGTTCGAAAAATAAATGTTAGATACAGCACCACCACTGGCAATCCACACTTTCCCCTTGCCCACGGCTTTTATAGTTGAGCCGCTGGCGGCAAAGCTGGCTTCGCCCGAAGCCATTTTGGCTTTTAAATTATCTGAAACATCAGTCCAGGTAGCCCCACCGTCTTTAGTTCTTAGCAACTGCATCTTATCCTTTATCGGATCGCCAAATGTCATTCCAGTTTGCTCATCCCAAAAATCCATCCCATCTAAAAAAATTGCCGAATCAACATTCTTATAGGTTTCAGTCCAGGTTTTACCCCCATCTTTAGTAAGCAATATAAATGCAGGAGCACCCGCATTTACAATTACAGCCCTATCAGCATCAAAGGCTTCAATATCTCTAAAATCGAGTGTTTCATATCCGGCGGGCATAATCCATTCCCAGGTTGTACCACCATCAATAGTTTTGCCTATACTGCCATTACTACCACTTACCCAGGCAACCTTATCAGAAACAATAGACATACCCCTTAAGCTTGTATTTGTACCTCCTGTTAAGGGGGTTAATTCATAGGTTTGCCCAAACCCTAATAAGGGCAAAAAGATCAGGCACCAGATTATTTTTTTCATTATTTAACTCTTTTCCAAACTTCCGATCGGCCAATTAAGGAGATACCAACATATCCTCTCATATTTAGCTGGCCATTATCTTTAAGTGTCATATTGCAGCTATAGGTTTTGCCAGACTTAGGATCATATATTGTTCCATCAGCCCACTTACTACCTGTATAAACAAAATCTTTAAGAATTTCCAATCCCAGAATAGGCCTTGATTTTAAGCTTTCATCAGGATTTTTCAAATCTGTTTTAACAACACCTTTATCATCCTTTGTTTCTTTAAGCCAAACAATTTTACCAAAGTACTTATCGCCCTTTTTAGCGATTTCTACGTGGGCCTCTCCTGTCGAGTTAATCCATTTTCCAAGAATCGCATCCTTGTTTTGCGTAAAGCCAGAAAAACATATTGCTGAGAAAAGCAATAGCAGCGAAAAATATTTCATAATCATAAGTTAGTGTTTTTAAAGGTAACAAATCAGCCAAATAATAAGAAAAAAACTTACTGAGCCAGTTCCTTTAAAAGAACGGAAGAAATGGCTGTATAATCATCGTTAAAATGATGATTCCCAGAAATTGTAGCCACTTTAATGCCATTTCGCACAAACTTATCTTTAATATCCGCATCTTCTTCTGTTCCAAAAACACAAATTGGTTTTAGCGACCTTATCTTTTTTATTTCAGCAATTACATCATACTTATCATCTGAACTTCCAAGGCTAAGCATATCTGTAATATGAATTTCAAAATCAGCATTTACATCAGGCGAAAGAGAAAAAACAGTTCTTAAGTCGTTCTTCATTTCAGCGGATAACCTGCTTGCCAGAAAGGGAACAACAGAAGCTCCAAAAGAGTACCCTGCAAGTACAAAATTTTCTTTTCCAAGTTCCTGTTTGTAGTAAGCAACAGCCTTACTTAAATCTGCCGTTACTCTTTCCGGAGTTTTAGCATTCCAAAAATATTTCTGGGCATCAAGCCCAATTACCGATAACCCTTTAGAAGCCATAGACTCTGCAAGCGATTGATCAAAACTAGTCCACCCTCCGTCGCCAGAGATCATAAAAACAAAAGGCAGGTTATTCTTTTTATCAGAATGGATCAGCGTTAATGGCATTGCACCAGAATAAGCCTTAGGCTGCGAAGCTTGTTCATTAAAGGCCCGGGCAGCCAATACCTTTTTATATGCTGCATTAAAATTAGGGAGCCAGTTATTAGCTATAGAAAATCCGTGGCCTACTTTTGTCAATGTAACAAGCTCGGTCATTGGCATATCCTTTAAAAAAGCTGCCGTAGCATCAAATGGGCAAGTCTGGTCCTTCACCCCATTTAATACAATAAACGGAGCCGTTAAGCTTTTTGTAGCTTCCAGGTAATACGAAACACCTGGCTTTAAAACATGTTGCGTAAGCCCGCTACCCTTACACAAAGGTTTTTTAAGCTCAATATCAGGGCAAAACCCCAAAGCTATAGCCCCTTTAAATGTATTTGCAGGAGCCTGCGCCAATATTCCATATATCAAAACAGCTCCATACGAATACCCAATAAGTACCGGTTTATAATAGTTAGTAAACTTGTATTTCTTTTGGATAAAAAGACTCAGTTCCTCAAAATCGGCTGCCGGATACAAGCATTGGGTAGACACTTTCGATAAATAATTTCCATAGCGTTTGGCATCAATACCTAACACCAATGCTCCCTGATTGGCAATATTTTTTGCCATATTAATTACCCCGTTCTTCCATCCCCCATCGCCCGAAACAAATAAAGCTACAGAAGTTGGTGTACCGGTGGGATGATATACCGTTATTAGGCCAAACTTTTTATGAGTTACAGAGTCTATTTGCCCTGCTAACCCTTTTGTTACCCACAGGCAAACCAGCATAAAGCATAAAAAGATGCATCTTTTCATAATCATTAGGGTTTAATTACTTTAGTTAATACATTGGGGACCTGTAAAAGATCATAATCCTGATCATATATCAAATACTTATTATGCCATTCTGGCGAGAACTTTTCCTTTGCTGCACGCAATCCCTTATAGTGAGAAAATGACCTGATTTTTTCGTAAGCAAATCTCATAGACCGTTCTGTAAAATTCTGTGGTGTTTTAAGGCCCGACAAGGGAGCAAAACCAAGGTTCACTGCGGTATAATTCTGCTCCTTAAGGTAATTAAACAAGGCAACCATAATAAAATCAATAACGCCATTCGGAGCATCGGCGGTTTTTCTGATCAAATCATAAGTCCCTTCCCCCTTTACATAATCAGGTATTACATTTAAAAAGGCAACAATCTTTTCTTCTGTATTTTCTACAGTAATTATAGTTTGATTTTTTAGCTCATCCCAAATAAATATGCCTTGCGAAAACACTATTTCTTCGCGCTCAGTTTCAACAAGCCATTCATCAGATACTGATTTAAGTTTTTGAAGCAGTCCGTCCTTAATTGGGCTATTATAAACCTTTGTGTAGTATCCCTGATCTGAAACCTTTTTTAGTGCATTTCTGATAGACTTTCTACTTCCTCCTTCCAACGAAAAAGAACTCAGATCAACCACCCCCTCCTGTCCCAGAAAAAGCCTTTTTTTACCTAGTGAAACAAAATCGTCCAGGCTTTCTTCAGAAACCCTGTAATAAAGGCTTTTCATTCCACTTTCCATGCAATAACGGTCAAACGACTTAATAAATCCCTGTCTGCTTTCAGGCAGGCTAACAGGTAGTTCCAGTACAACTGCAAAATTCCCAGCTATGCGATAGGCTATAAACCCATCAAATTCATCACTTGTATAAATAAGCTTATCTCTATAAGTTTTGAAATAATCAATTGCCGAATTACCATATTTTTCCAGATCGGCCTTTGCTGCTTCAAATTCCTCTTCTGAGGTATCCATTGTTAAAATATACGGCCTTATCATAGTATAAATAAGAAAAGCTATAGATAAGAATCCGCTAATGTTAATTGAAAAAAGGAAGCCTCTGGCAAACCCATCCTGAGGTACCAAATCAGAACTTCCAACCAGCAAGAAATTTTGCAAAGTATACCTGATCGATTGCGGCCAGCTAAAATCAATATCAAAATGCTTTTGGTCAAGAAAATAAAATCCAATAACACCATACAGCAAAACTGCCAGTATACTTAACAGTGTTGTTTGAATTCCAATAAACCTTAGTCTGGAATTGTGCTTAATGTAGTATTCTTTGCGCGATCCGAATAAAATAACGAGTACAATTACAGAGAACCCTGCCTCTTCATAATCAATTGCTTTAGTTAAATGCCCTACCAGCGAGAGTATGCACAGCGCAACGGCAAAGTACCATGCCATGCGTAAACCTTTAAGCATAAATGCGGCTGTAACCAGCAAAAACAGCCCGGCAACGAGTACAAAATAATTGGATGCCCTGATTGCTTCTATGGGCAAAAAATCTTTAAGAAATGCAAGTCTGGAATGGATTGCCGGCGTAAGTACCGAAACAATATTAATAACACCCAGCAGTAGCAACAGCAATGCGGGCACTATTCTCATCAACAGCTTGTTAATTTTTAGAAGAAAACTTAGCGCGCCCAGAACCATCGGAATCCAAAACTCCATAAACCGGTACAATAGGGTAATTGAAACCGCTGCCACGTTTGAATAACCCAATCTAATTAAAATGAAAGTCATGGAGGCCTCTACCGCACCCAACCCTCTTAAAAAAGGAGAAATAATTAAAAACACAACTGCAACTACGTAACTTATGGTTGCAAAAATTAAGGAGGGATTCATATCCAACGCAACCATTGCAATGTAGATGTGAACAATGCCGGCTACCTCTATCAAAATGCTGTAAATAAAAGTTGAAAGAAAATGCTTACGTTCAATTTTATTGCTTCTGAATTCGGCGGCAAATACCTCTACCGTCGGGATGTACTTAACAATAAGCTTATAAACTACTCCTTTTTTTATAACTGATCTGTACAACAAATAAATACCGGCAATTAGCAGCAATGCGGCCAGCAAACCAAACCATTCGCCCTGCCCCAGTGTTCCTTCTAAAACGCCATAAACAAATACAGGTATGGCAATTACCAATACGGATAAAATACCTACAAAACCGTAAATAGATGATGCAAAATTAATTTGCGATCTGCTTATCCCCTTCCTTTCAATTGGCGCGCTAAAAAAGGCTAGTGATGATACCCCTCCGGCCGGCAAAAAAACACTTACAAAATTCCGTTTTAAAAAAAGAAGGGTGCCTTCTGCAACTGTGATAGTACTCGATACCGCAGCAAATGAAGATCTGTACATCATTCCATGAATAAACACATAAACCACGCTCAGCAGCATTCCAGCCCCTAACCAGGCCCATTTTGCTGTTATTAACAATTGTTTTACGTGATGTATTTCGCCCCGTTCCTGCTTAATAAACCAAATGGCAAGACCAATAAAAAAAAGAGTAAAAATATAACTGGAAATGATCTTTCCATTCTCACGAATAAAAGGCACAAAGAATTTGAAGCGCTTCATTAACCGGGATAATTATAGTAGCAAAGAAAGTTTTTTTACATTATAAATATAAGAAAAACATTATCTAATAATTATATCTCTATAACAAAAGGATGATCACTTGTTGTAAGCTTAACAGCGCTTGTATTCCTTAAAAACTGAACTGCTTCTGTTCCTTTTGTAGGATCGTAAATTCTAACCAAAGGATACGTTTTGCCTAGTTTTATTTCTACTTCTTCTGAGCCCTTTGCTTTCTCTCCCCAAACTACAAGTTCAAACTTGCCATTACTTTTTTGAAGCAGAAGCGTATGTACAGTTTCAGGCTGATCAATAATCTCAAAAGACATATTACGCAGATTAAATTTTGAAGACTTGTCTGCCAGGATTGTTGTTAAATTATGTAAATATATGGCCGATTTTCTTGGACTATAATCTGGCTTATAAAAACCAAAGGTCTGATTACCTGCTTCGTCTACTCTGTCTCTTAATAAATAAACAGCAGTATAACTCCAGTTCTGTTTAAATTGCGACAAATATAAATTCAGGTATAGTCGTGCTTGCTTCTCCTCATTTATTTCGTTACTAAGGGTTACACCTGTTTCGGTAGTAACCCGTGGCAATGTCAAAAGTTCATTCTCAGTATATCCCTGATATTTTTTTAGCCAGGTTTTACCATAATTACCATAAAGCCCGTCAACCTTACACAATGGTCCCGGATCAGCGGCATTCCAGGTCTGGTTGTCATACAAGCCAGGATGAGAAGGATGCGAAAAATAATTATGACATGTTGCAAAATCAGCATATTTTGTTCCATCAGGCATCAAAGTGCCAGCCCCCATAGGTATTTTAAGAAATTGTAAGCCTACATTATCAGTTTGTGCCCCATTTTCGCAGAGGTCCCATACCGGATATTTTTTCAACATCGCGTCACTTTTAACTGCAGCGTATAAGTCCTTTTGTAATTGCGCTATTGGCAGCCAGGTTAAGTTTTTGCCTCCCGCTATCCCCTTGTACTTAAAACCCCAGTTATTTGGCTCGTTAGAACCTTCAAAAGCCAGCAGCGCTCCTACGGCATCAAGTTTCCTTGCACCTTTTAATAATCTTTCAATATCAGTTCCACCACTTAAAAGTCCATAACTAAACTTAACACCCGTTTCTTTATGAAGTTTAATAAAATCTGCATCCGGGATATCTCCTTCATAACCAGCCCGTATCCACCTAATCCCTGTATACTTCATCAGTTCAATAGTTTTATCTAAAGATTCTCCGCGTTTGGATATTGCAGAGTTTACACCAATGCTATTTAAAAAATCAATTGCTTTAACAGCTTTTTGCTCTCTAATTGGTTTTTGGGCTAAGGCTACTTTAACGCTTATTACCAGTACAAATAATACTAAGCAAAAACCTGCCGTTAATTCTATTAAAGCCCTGAAATTAGTTCTTTGTTTGCTCATTAAAATAGACGTATAAATAATTCAAAATGTGTGGTTAACAATAAAGATGCGATAAAACCTTATGCAATTCAAATCCTTCACAAGATTAGCTTTTCTTCACACCTTCTACACACCTCCTTCACACCAAATACACAAACAGGTACGTGGCTGTTGCAGAAGACTTATAATTTTGAGCATATTCGTTTTTATATGATGAATTGTAGTTTATAGGCTAATTAATTCAGGCTTATGACAAATGCTTGATCTGGAGCATTATCTAGTTTATATTGATGACTCTTTGCTTTTTGTACATACTTAAAGAGGTTATCTGAGGCTTTCCTTACTCTGAATTTCATGTATTTCTTAAGATTGAAAGCTATTGCAGACATCAACATGACTTTATGTGCACCGGGTTTTCCTATTACACCAATTTTATTCAAGCCGTAGTAATGAACAAGACTTCCAAATACTGGCTCCAGGGTGCTTTGAGGTAATCGTTTCATTTGCTTACCTCTTTTGCTATGCTGCTGACTATATGCTCTTTGATACTCTTCTCCATAGGCTGATCTGTTGATTTTTTTCGAGTTGCTATTTGGGATGCAGTCAGTCTTTAAAGGACAGTTTTTACAGTCCTTGTGAGCTGACCGGTAATTCTTCAATAAACTACCGTCTTGAGATTTATTAAACCTTTTAAAAGGTATTGATTTGCCCATTGTACAAGTATACTGATCCTTTTCTTTGTCATAAGGGAATCCTTCTATTTCTGGTTTGTACCTGCCAAAAACAGGTATCCATGCGGTAATATTTCTTTGCGCTAAACAATGATAGTTAAACCCATTAGAATACCCCGTGTCTGCTAACAGGTTCTCTAACATCAGTTCATTTTTCTGCAGACGGTGCTGTATCTTATTGGTTAATCCAGGTAAATATTGGCTATCACGACCATCCGCAAAATCAGCTTGTACATGGCTAATGATTCCCTGTGCTGTATCTACAGCCATGCTGCAGTGATAATTTAGCTTTCTTGCTTTACCTGGTTTAACTGAAATACGGGCGTGGGGATCATGAGGGTTATAGTGTGTTTTATTACTAACTAGTTGAGCCTGTTTATTGGAAGCGCCCATAGGTTTCACTTCGCTATTGCGTATTTTCTGCTGCTGCCTTTCCACTGGTTTTAACTGATGTTCTGGAGCAGTGATATGTTGCTCTTTAATCGGTTTATTGTTTCTTTTATCTTCACTATTCTCTGAATCTGCTTTCTTAAGATAACTTCCAACTGATTCAACAGGAACTTTTAAGGCCAGGGATTCCATTGATGCATTAGCTTTAACTGGTGCTGAGTCTATTGCCTGAGTATGCCCAGACACCAACCCTGCCACTACACATAGACTACACACCTTATTGAACAGGGTCTCAAATAAAGAGATGGGATATAATTGTCTACTGAGACTAATGGTGGAGTGCCAAGGTAGCTCCTGATCTATGTCATATCCTAAAAAATAAAGTATATCCATTCGCATAGCGCAATGCTCAACCAGCTTCCGGTCTGATGTGATATTCTCTAGATAACCTGTTAGCATCAGTTTAAAGAAAAATACAGGATCAATAGACGGGTTTCATGTATTTCCGTATAGAAATTTAGTGTCTTTATATAGAAAACTAAGATCAATTGTTTCTAGAAGCCTACGATAAAAGTTCTCCTGGGGAACATGGTTTGATAATTGGAAATTAGTAAACAACTTTTCATTATAACCCTTTTTGCCTTGCATGGCTTTAATATACCCAATCTAAAAAATAATTGGAAATAATTAGAAATGTTTTATTGTTCTGCAACAGCCACGTAACTGTTTGTGAAGGATGTGTGTAGAATGTGTGAACTATGTGAGGGCTTGGTATAGAGAATTAAAGAAGATGTTCCTTTTGTTATATCATGGTTTTTTAATAAAAATAAAATCAACACTATGTCCATCACCAGATATTGTAGCATATATTTTTTTATCTTTTAGCGTATAAGCTATTTTTTTGGGAAAGTCGTGTTCTGGGTTTTCGCAAACAAATCCACTATTGGAAATGGACGTTAGTTTAAAGAAGGTAGGATTTGGATCGCCTTTTGCAATTGCGGTAAAGAAAATATCGTTCCCTTTGGTCAACAATTCCATCTTTTCAAAGAACACTGTATCGGTGCCTTTAATGGTTACCCCCTCACCCACTAATTTTGAAGGAGATATTACTTTCCAGCTTTCATAGCCTTTATGCCCGGGTTTACCATTGGTACGAATCCAATCGCCAGACAGCCATTTTAATTTTTGAAAATCCTGCTTAGATTTTTGCTGACCGTAAACTCCAATTTTAAGTAAAATCAGTAGGGTGAGGAGAATTATTTTTTTCATTTTAAGATAGTTTCTATAAATATAGAGATTTTCAAATCTTAGTTTATAGTTTCTTTTACATCACCACAGGTAAGCATATTTTCGCCAAAATAAGGGTTCTTTATTTCCTTTTGGCTACTTAACCACGATGCACCTTTATCATTTAAGGCCATTGGGCAATAATCTACATACAACTCACCAGAGCTTAGGCCAGATGCTTTTACTCTTTCAATAAAGTTTGTACTCAATTCGGCAAATGCAATTCTTTGTGCATCAATATCAGTGGCAGATCCTATTTTAGCTACAATTGTTGCTAAAGAAGTTCCGTTACTTAATTCTTTTGAGCCTAGTTCAATTGCATTAGCAGCTACCTTTGCCTCAGCCACATCTCCTTTAACAAGCGCGTTGGTTAAGTGAACATAATGCTGATAAACTGCGTTTAATTTATCGTCTTTTAAACTTACTGTGGCGCTACTCTTTTCTGTAGGTGCAGCATGTCCCTCGCCTGCTGCATGGTTATGACCATCGTGTGCATCAGCATTTGCGTTTTTTTGCGAGTTGCCACAGGCAGCAAGTAAGGTTACTGCTGCCAAAGTAATAATGAAATTAGTTACTGTTTTCATTTTCTTCTTTTTTAATTATTGTGTGTTTATTACTATTTTATTTTAAGCCCTTCAATTGGATTTTTACCTTTTTTAAGGATGTACTCGCTATATAAAAGGTAAGCCCCGGTTACAACAACCTGATCTCCGTTTTTTAAACCTTCAGAAATCTCTACTTCATTGTTATTCTCTTGTCCGGTTTTTACTAATCGTGGTTCAAAGTGGTCTTTACCATTTTTAACCCACACATGCATTCCTTTACCATCCCTAACTACAGCATCAACCGGTAAAGTCAACACGTTACTTTTACTTGCCGATGGTAAAAAAACATTTGCCTGCAGGCCCGGCTGCCATTGCTGCCGTGGGTTTGCAATGCTTCCTCTGATTTGGGTAAGCTGTGTTCCAGCCTGAAGTGACGGCGTAATAAAGCTAATGGTCATTTCCTTTGGCTGATCTTCCCATCCGGCAATAACTACTTTAACCTTCTGCCCTATTTTAATATTCTTGGCCTCGTTTGGATAAACATCAGCCTCAACCCATAACTGACCATATCCTTCCAGTCTTAAAATCGGGCTACCTTCTGTTACATATTGGCCTTGTGTTACTGATAATTCGGCAACTACTCCACCTTCTGGCGCATAGAATACCACATATGGATCTTTTTTCTGAGTTTTAACAAGCTGTTGGATCTGACTTTCAGATTGCCCATACAATTGCAATTTTTGTTTTGCAGCGGCTACAATCTGTCGTTCTATTTTATCGCCCTGGAATTGTTTTTCCTGGGCTATAGCCATCAGGTATTCTTGTTGAAGCGTAGCCAATTGCTCTGAGTAAAGTTTGTATAGAGGTTGTCCTTTACCAACTTTAGCTCCGGTTTCTCTGATATACAATTGCTCAATTCTACCGGCAATTCTGCTCGATATATAGCTGCTTTGCTCTGGGTTTACAGTAAGTCTGCCATTAAGCTGTTTAGCTCCTGAAAGGTTACCTTCGCCAATTACTAAGGTAGTAATATTAGCCAGGGCCTGTCGCTTCTCATCTATTTTAAGGGCTTTTTCATTACTGTTTTTTTCAAACGGCACCAGATCCATTCCACAGATCGGGCAGGTACCCATCTCGTTTTTTATTATCTGTGGGTGCATAGGGCAGGTAAACGTTTGCTGTTTTACCGCACCCACTTTCCCTTTCGATTTATCCTCGCTACTGCAGGCAGCAACAAATACCGACGGAACCAAAGCCAGCAGGGCAAACTTTTTTATAAATACTTTCCGTTCCATAACTTAATTTCTTTTGTTTTCAGTCATTTTTATGAAGCTTTCGCTATCTACCAGATAAGCTGCATTTTTACTTACCTCCCAGTTCCTGATGTCTTCTTTAATCTGTATCATTCCGGATATGGTAACCCCCGATTTTACAACTTTAGGGATAACAACATTACCTCCCTTTTTAAACACCACTGTTTTATTACCAAGAGATACCGCAGCTGATTCTGGCAACCACCAGGATGCCTCAAGTAATACAGGAATTCTGGCAGTTAGTAGCTCACCTACCCTAAAGTTTGGTTTATTAAGATAAGTGCGGGCAATGGTAAAGTTCACTCCATCTTTAAAAACTGGCTGTATCATACCTATACCGGCATTCTGAATGGTACTTTTATCAGCGGTTTTATAGAATAAAAACTTGTCTCCCTTTTTAATCAGCGACGCCAGGGCAGGCTTTAAGGAAAATTCAGCAATCAGCTGATTGGCATTGTAGATGGTAAAAAGCGATTGTCCGGCGCTTACATATTGCCCGACACGCAAAAGCACAGGAGAATTTACCGGAACAGCACTTACAGGAGCTGCTGCCGATGGGCTCCCTCCGCCTCCCATATTATCCATTCCGTCTCCACCAGATGATGCTGTCGATGCCCTTGCACTAGCAACAGGTGCCGGTGCTGCAGATTTTTCGAGGATGTATCCATCTGCATTGCTGTATATCGGAATACGGTAATTTACCTTTCCTGTTTTTAAGAGCTGATTGATGCTGGCAGCACTCATCCCCAGTAACATTAAGCGTTGCTTTGCTCCCTGCAACATGGTCTGATCAGTTCCTGTACCTTTCAGGAATAGCAATTCCTGCTGTGCAGCCGCCAAATCCGGAGAGTAAACCTCCATTATCAGTTGTCCTTTTTTAACTGGCTGATAATTGTATTTGATTAGCAAACGCTCTATTCTTCCACTCACTCTGCTGGCAATACTGCTCTGATTTCTTGTATCGTAATTAATGATACCTTGAGCCTCTTCCGTAAATATTTTAGTACCATATTCGGCCTTAATTACAGGTAGTGTAGATACTACCTGCTCGTTTGAAGGCTTCAACAAGTGAGAAAGATTACTGTCAATTTTTACCACACCCGGATCATCGTGATTGGTATGTTTATTGTTTTTAGCACTGTTGCAAGCGCTAATTGCCAATAAGCCGATCAGGGCAAGTGCAACCAGTCTGTAGGTTTGCAGCTTAGCGATATAATTCTTTCTCATAATCGGCTATCATTAAATAAAGTTTCAATTTCTCATCTAAAACACTGGTCTGCATCATGGTAAGTGCTTCCCACGAATCAATTACCTCTGGCAGTTCCATCTTATTCTCACGGTAGTTTAAAAAGTTAACATCCAGCGATTTTTGCAGTGTTGGAATAATCTTAGTTTCCATAGCATCAATACGCTTTTGCATAGACTGGATTTCGAACTGCATACCATAGAGCATCCCTTGTGTTTCCTGTAGCATAGCGGCCTTCTCTTTGCCCATTGCCTGTACTTCATATTCCATGCCCTTCACTTCTGATTTGTACATTTTTGAAGACCATGGGGCAATAGGAATGCTTACCATACCCATTACACTGAAAGCTTTAGGCATCATCTTGGTTAAGGGCGACATATGATCGAACCGCAGCTTAAAATCGGGCTTGCTTTGCTTTTTCATTGCTTCGATATTTAGTTGCATAGATTGGATATTATAATCCATCTTCTTGATATCGTTTCTGGCCATGGCCAGGCTTCCTGTATCAATAGCATTTGCCTGTACAAACTTTGGCTGATAATTGGTATCAATAGCTATATCTGCATTTCCGGGCTGGTTCATTAAACTATTTAACCATGCTTTTGATTTAGCAATATCCCCTTCCTGCATACGGATCATATTTCTGTTTTCTTCCAGTTTTGCAGTGGTTTTATATACGCTACCCAATTTCGATTGATTAAAGGGATACCTGATCTCTTCAATCTTCTTCATGGTTTGCATGATTTTTTCATTTTGCTTAAGCACCTCTATTTTCTGAGCTGCAACCAGCCAACCGAAATATAATCGCTTTGCCTGTGTTTTATATTCATTTAAGGTAATGCCGCGGGTTTCATTCTCTGCCTTACCTTTCGATTCGATATAACGCTTGTTGGCATTTAATTTAGACAGGTTTGGAATATCCTGTTCCAGCTGCACCATTATAGATCCTTTATCCCTGTCGTCCATAAGTTCCTGACCCGGATAAGGGGTCATAAAAGTACCCACACCTATCATTGGCGCCATCCAGGCTGTAGCCGCTTTGGCGGTATGTTTATAGCTCTCGGCTTTTAAGCCATACGATTGCAGTAAAAGATTATTTTTATCTATACGGTACAAAATCGTATCCAACGATAGCACCTGTTTTTGCTGGGCTGCAGTGTAAAAGGGCAGCAACAACAATACCCATGTTAATTTTTTAATGATGTACATCGTGAACCTCCAGTTTTCCATATTTCCTCAATTCATACTCTTTGGACATTAAAAAGATAAGTGGCGTAACCAACAGAATGTGTGTAGAAGAGGTTAGTACACCACCTATCATTGGCAATACTATTGGCTGCATTACATCTACCCCAACGCCACTAGCCCATAACACTGGCACCAATCCGAATAACGACACGCAAACCGTCATCAATTTTGGTCTTAACCTTTTGGCTGCACCATGAATTACATATTCTCTAAGGTCATCCTTTGTAATTGTCTCATTAGAATTGCCTTTTAATTTGATAAGTTGCTGCATGGCATCATTCAGGTAAATTACCATCACAATACCGGTTTCTACAGCTATCCCAAACAAAGCAATAAAGCCCACAGCCACACCAACAGAGAGGTTAACTCCCCAAAAATAAATCATGTAAGCTCCCCCAATTAAGGCAAAAGGAACAGTGATCAGGCTTAAGAATGCCTCTCTGATAGAGCGAAATGCAAAATACAGTGAGAAGAAAATGATTACCAGAACCACCGGAGCTATCCACATCAACGTTTGCTTACCCCTGATCAGGTTTTCGTACTGGCCACTCCATTCCAGAAAATATCCTTGGGGAAGAACACCTCTCTCTTTATTCAGTTTTTCAATTGCATCTTTAACCGTACTACCCAAATCTCTATCGCGAACGTTAAACATTACCGCACCCCGAAGAATAGCATTATCAGAGCTGATCATTGGCGGCCCATCTTCAAACTTCACATCGGCAACTGCCGATAAAGGAACTTCACCAAAAGAAGCTGATTGAATAGGGATTCTTTGAATACGCTCTACGCTGTTACGATATTCCTGAGCCAAACGGACACTTATAGAAAAGCGTTGCCTACCTTCAATGGTATTGCCAATGGTTGCTCCACCCAGGGCACTTTCAACAACCTGATTAACATCGTCTACGTTTAAGCCATACCTTGCCAGCTCTTCTCTTTTTACATCTATAGTTAAATATTTACCGCCAGTAATGGGCTCAACAAATAAATCGCTTACCCCAGGCGTACCTGCTAATGCGGCCTTTACCTTTTCAGAAACTGAGGCAATGGTATCCAGATTTTGTCCGAATACCTTTATCCCTACATCGGTACGGATACCGGTAGCCAGCATATTGATCCTGTTAATAATTGGCTGTGTCCAGCCGTTTACCACACCCGGAATTTGAAGCTTGGCATCCAGTTCTGAAACAATATCTTTTTTGGTGATGCCCTCTCTCCACTCGCTTTTAGGTTTTAGTGTAATAATTGTTTCGATCATACTGATCGGTGAATTATCTGTAGCGGTATTTGCCCTTCCTGCTTTTCCCAGAACCTTATCAACTTCGGGTACCGCTTTAATTATCTTATCCTGAACCTGTAATATCCGCTTTGCCTCTGCATTTGAAACATCAGGCAGCGTTACCGGCATAAACAAAATACTTTGCTCATCTAAAGGTGGTATAAACTCTGTTCCTAAATTTTTAAGCAACGGAATGGTAATCAGCAAAGCGATAATGTTAATGCCAATAGTTGTTTTTCTCCATTTCAATACCGTTCTGATAATTGGCTCATAAACCTTTTCCAAAAGCCTGTTTACGGGGTTTGCATGGTCTGGTCTGAATTTCCCTTTCATAAAGAAAGAGATCAGTACAGGCGCTAACGTAATCACCAGCAAAGCATCAACAATCATGATGAATGTTTTGGTGTAGGCCAGCGGATGAAACAATTTCCCTTCCTGTCCGGTTAGCATAAATACGGGTAAAAAGGAGGTTATAATAATTACCGTAGCAAAGAATACACCTCTGGATACCTGTTTGCTGGATTTAGTGATCACGGCAAGGCGATCTTCTTCGCTAATCCAATCCGGAGATTTGCGAAATATATTTTTAAACCAGTTCCTCATGATACTGTAGTTTTATTTTGATCTTTTTCCCACTGTTCATATCGCTCTGCCAAATGCTTATAGGCATTTTCGCTCATGATAATCCCATTATCTACAATTACCCCGATGGCCAGTGCAATACCGGTTAGTGACATGATGTTCGATGAGATATCAAAGGCATTAAGCAGGATAAAACTTGCGGCAATTGTAATGGGAATTTGTATAATTATGCTCAGGGCACTACGCCAGTGAAAGAGGAATACAAACACGATGAGCGACACTACTATCATCTCTTCGATCAGTGTATTTTTTATAGAATCAACCGATTCTTTAATTAGTTCACCTCTATCGTAAACGATATCAAATTTTACGCCCTTAGGTAATCCTTTCGACACTTCCTTCATCTTTTCTTTTACACGATCAATCACCTGCGCGGCATTTTCGCCGTATCGCATAACTACAATACCGCCTGCCCGTTCGCCTTTACCATCCTGGTCAAATATGCCTAACCTGGTTTCTCCCGTCATCTGAACGGTAGCCAGATCGGATACCTTTACCGGTGTACCGTTCTGATTCTTTACCGGGATGTTTGAAATTTCTTGAATTGACTTGAGGTAGCCCGATGTTTTGATGATATAGCCCATATCGCTCATCTCAAATTTTCGGCCGCCAGATTCGTTGTTATTACTCCTAACAGCGGCTATTACCTGTGGTACAGTAAGTTTATAGTAAAGCAGTTTATTTGGATCTATTGAGATTTGATATTGCTTTTGGAAACCACCAAATGAGGCTATTTCGCTTACTCCCGGAACGGTTTGCAAAGCAAACTTCACATACCAATCCTGTATTGCGCGCTGCTCTCCCAAATCCATCTCAGGAGCATCCAGGGTATACCACAATACATGGCCTACTCCTGTTCCATCTGGTCCAAGTTGTGGAGATACACCTTCGGGCAGCGTTCTGGAAATGGTACTTATCCGTTCCAGAACCCTTTCTCTGGCCCAATAAACATCTACATCATCTTCAAAAATCACGTATATGAAACTCATTCCAAACATGGAAGAACCTCTTACGTACTTAATTTTTGGTATTCCCTGCAAATTGGTAACCAGCGGATAAGTTACCTGATCTTCAATTAACTGTGGCGATCTGCCCATCCACTCGGTAAATACGATTACCTGATTTTCTGAAAGATCAGGAATCGCATCTATCGGATTCTTTTGCACGGAGAAGACTCCCCATATAAATAAACCGGCAGAAAGTACCAACACAATAAATCTATTGTGCATCGACCATTCTATAATTTTATGTACCATTGTTAATAACCCTCTTTCTTTTAGTTATTTTTTGTCTGTACTCTTTCTATCGTATTGGCAGCATGAAGGTAGTTTGCTATAATTTTCTTGTTTGGCAGTAATTTTCTGAGTATCGTGCCCTGCTGCCGCAATTTTTTGCTGAATGTTATCAGCCGTAATCTTGGCACTGTCATAGCTTACGGTTAATATTTTAGATTTTACATCCCATACGGCAGTATTAACGCCTTCAACTTTAAGGGCAGTTTCAATGCGCTTTTTACACATTCCACAGTTTCCTGATACTTTAATTTTATCGGTTTTAGATTGTGCAAATACAGCACTACCAAGGAAAGTCAAGCCGACTACCAGAAGAGATCTTAATGAGTTCATCTTAATAAGTTTTAAAGAAATTGGTATAAATAAAAATTGGGGCTACAGTAATGCTGTAACCAGGGCACGGATGTGCCGGGCATTAGAAAAGAAAGAGGGTATTATATTCTGTAGGTACAGTTTTTTAGGTAGACAGGCACTTGCTGTCCGTTAGGTGGTGCATTGCTTAATGCTTCCCTTATAATTTTAACAGGCACCGGAGCCTGATAATTAACAAATAATTCTGCTGACAAGATTGCAGTAGATGGCTGATCAAATTTATAAACCGCTTGATTTACTTTTTGAGAATTCTCGACCTTAACTTCATGCTTAACATCTTTACAGCATGATTTCTTTTTAGATTCTGCCAAAGGCATTTTACAGAAATCGCATAGCTTACCAGTTTGTTTTGACATGCTCCAGCTTACCAGCTTGTCCATGCAATAATGAAAATGCACAGCTGCCCCACTGGAAACACCCAGATAGAAAATGGCGAGTATGGTAAGCAGTGTTCTTTTCATTACGGTTCAAAGATTGGAAAAAGAACGGAGAAAGATTTATATAATTCCGTTCTTTTTTTACATCAGGGTTTAGTTACCCTATGTTTTAACCCTTTTCTAATACAGATAATTGCTCAATGCACCTCACTAAACTATCTCTCCAATAAGGTATTTCTATTCCAAAAGTTGCTTTAATCTTTGTTTTATCCATTACAGAGAATTTGGGTCTGCTGGCTCTTGTTGGATAGGCAGAAGTTGGAATCGGGCCAACTTTTACCTGTGTATTACTGATATCGAAAATACCTTTAGCAAAATCAAACCATGAAATAGAGCCTTCATTACTATAATGATATATTCCATATTCGGTTTTACCAGAAGCAATAATGTCCAGAATTGCACCTGCCAGATCAATAGCATAAGTTGGTGAGCCAATCTGATCAGCTATAATATTCAACTCATCACGATCTGCTCCTAGTTTCAACATTGTTTTCACAAAGTTATTTGCATACTCAGAATACAACCAGCTTGTGCGAATAATGTAATGCTCATTAAGATTATCAATAATATCTGCCTCACCTTCAAGCTTAGTTAAGCCATAAATACTAATCGGTTTTGCCAAATCATCTTCTTTTAGCAATTCAGGGATAGCACCTTCAAAAACGAAGTCTGTTGAAACGTGAACAAGTGTAGCTCCAAATTCTTTACAAAGCAAGGCAATGTTTAATGCCCCCTGCTTGTTTATTAATCGACAAAGCTCAACATCATCTTCAGCCTTATCGACCGCTGTATAAGCAGCGCAATTGATTACGTATTCAGGCTTTTTATCTGCAAACAAAGCTTTTAGTTTCTCAACATCCAGAATGTTTGCTGTAGTTTCATCCGGAAAGTCTAGTGTTCCGATATTTCTTTTCGAGGCAACTGCCTTAAGACATTGCCCTAATTGTCCTGATGCTCCTAATACTAATGTTTTCAATATAAATTGAGTTATGTTATATGCTATTTAAACAAGCTTAATCTACTGACTAATACTTTTTTCAAAAATAACATTATAATGTAGAATCTACTTATTTTCTAAAAACACAAGTTCATCAATCATAGCATTACTGCCAGATTGCGAATCAATCCGGATTACTAATTTACCGTCGTTTGTATCCTCTCTCATCACAAACAGTTTTATCCATTTACCCTGCTTATCAAGTTTTCCGGTTGAGAACTCTCTGCCATCAATCCAAATTTTAGCTATCCTGCCTTCATTGTTCCAATCTTCAAAATGAATAAACAACTCCCCAATTACGCCCTGAGGTGGGTTGATTTCTATTTCCAGTTTCTTACCATACCAGGCAGCCTTTTTATCCCAGCGCCAAATACCTTCTGAGTCCTTCAGTGCGTATTTAGTACTACGCTTTAACACTACATTTTCAGGCTCTGCTTTAACATAAACCAATGCATCCGCAAATGCAGCCGGTACTGGTACCTTACTTTCAGCTTCCTGTACCAAAGGGAAATTTTCTTTTAAAAAGTTAGCATCAACATTCACTTTCGGCAAAAAGGTTTCGTTCTCTACATATTTTAAAACACTATATCTTAATTGCTTAGCTACAGGATTTGTTGCCTCTTGTATATCATATCCGCAAATTAACAGCTTACCTTTTCCAACTTTACATTCTATAAGTGAGCCCAATTTCTCATTAATATGGAAATCACTTATGGGTTGGGCTATTGGCTCAATATCTTTTGGCCAGCTTGCAAGTTTAAAAGATCTGCCCTTGCTAATTGGTTCCCACTGCCAATCTGAATAGTTATCGGTAGGGAAATACTTATAGAGATCGTGTTTATTGTTAATGTATGCTCCAAGTGTAGTGTTCTCTTGCCCTGGAAAAAATACGTTAGACCAAAACAAAGGGGTAAAAAACAATGGTCTGAAACTTGCATCTTTACCAAGTTTGGAGGCATAAAGCAGTACAGTTTTACCGTTGGCCAGCGCATCCAAGGTTTTACTGTCAAGCTGGTTACTTTCAATAACTTCTGCAGTAGAAGGGTTTGTTAAATTTTGAGGATATACCCAGAGATCCCATTCATTGCGATAAGATGTACCTGGCAAACTAACCACAAGTTTTGCCTTAGTAGCCTTTAATACAGTGTTTAAGGGAACGCTAATTTCTGAGATGGCCTTAACCTCTCCTCTTTTTATAGTAGTGGGATTACTAATACCCTTGCCAAGAATTTTCCCTTCATTATCAATAACCTCCCAGCTCACACTATTTTGTATAGTATCATTACTGTAATTGGCAACTTCTAATGATGCGCTAAAGGTTTCTGAGTTTTCCCACACAAATTTTTTAATCCTGGCCAGAGGTACAACATGATTATTGTACTGCTTAAAATACTGCGGACTTGTTGTTCCTTTGTCATCATAAAACACATCTAACCAACCAACTAAAGCTTCGCCCTGCCCCTGATAATCCTGCATGCTAAGCATTTGAAATCCGGCACATGATTGAGTGCGATAGAAGTTTTCAATTAAACTTTTATATAAGATCCTTTGTGAGGCCCCGCTTGCAAAATGAAATATAGAATCCTGACCTTCAAGCCCGGAAGCGATGGCCGATTCCCTGCATACCTCGAGATTCCTTGCTTTTAAAACCCCTTTATATTTATCTATTTCTGACCACAATGGATAAACCGGGAACTGACCAACTTCGTGTGCAATAATTGGGATATTACTTTGTGAATAGTTTTTTTCCAGATCATAGTCTGAACGTCCTCCTTTTAAACCATAGGTACCACCTACATTTGGGATGTTATGGGTAACAGAATAGTCATCAACTGACATTATTTTCCTTGCAGTAGATGTAGCATATAGTCTTCTGTTGTCTTTTTCTTTTAGCTTTTTAACCCATTGCTCCATCTGGTTAAAATCTGAATTACCTAATTCGTTTCCGATACAAAGCATCACAAATGAAGGATGATTTCCATATGCATCAATCATACGCTGCATTTCATCCTGTACAAACTTATCTGCTGATGGGTTTTTACCGAGACCGTTGGGATGTCCTTTAGTTTCCATATCCGGTCTGTCTTTAGGTGGATCAGTCATCCACCAATCTATCCAAATGGTTTCGGCCTGTATATAAATGCCAAGCTTATCTGCTGCCTCAAAAGCTGCTTCAGGCGGACACCAGGAATGAAAGCGGACATGGTTGAGTCCATAAGATTTGTATATTTTAAAGATCCTTTCCCATTCCTTAACATCGCATGAAGGATAGCCTGTAAGAGGAAAGTGTACACAATCCAGATTTCCCCGTAAAAAAACCGGAGCATCATTTATCAATATTTTTGAGGCAGAATGCCCAATACTTCGAAAGCCAAAATTTGTTGCGATCTGGTTTTCGTTTTGCAAACTCGCAGTTATTTTGTAGCGATTAGGAGAAAATTCATCCCACAGTTTAACAGGAAAATTTAATTTAAGGTTATGCCGTTGCTTTGCGGAGGGAGTTAGCTTTTCATTTGCCTGAAATACCTGCTTGTTGGTTTGTAAATCAATTACACGATAGGTGACCTTCATTGGAACAGGATTGCTAACCTTTAGTTTCAGTTCAATCGATTTACTTTCAGCATCTGCAAATACCTGAATTTCACTTATCTGTGTAGATTTTTTTGCTCTCAGTTCTAATTTCCCTACCGCACCATTCCAGATGCTTTGGGTATATTCGGTATACACATGGCCTTTATCGCCTATATTATAGATTAAATCATTATCAATTCGCAAGGTAATGCGGTGTTTTCCTGGTTTTAACTTTCCTAAGTTATGCACGTGAGGTACAGCAAGTGCATCTTCAGTTCCAACAAGCTTATCATCTACCCATACTTTTGATTGCCACATTACCCGTTCAAGAAACAAGTTTACCTCCATATTTTTCCAGTTTGCTGGAATATTTATCTCGCGGCTGTACCATGCAGCACCAATGTATTTATATGCTCTTGACAAAATACCATAATCGGCACCTTTGGTTTTTGTTCCTTTTTTTCCCTCATCTGTTGTACCAGGTAAAAGAATGTTATCTGTAAATTGTTTTTGATACCAATGTTCCTTTTCTCCTTTTTTGTCTGGATCTAACTGAAATTTCCACGAGCCTGCAACAGAGAGTTTCTGCTGAGAAAAGCCAGCGTTCATAATTAGAAGGAGAACAAAAAAGGAGAATGTAGATTTTATATTCATGGTAATCCATTATTTAACAATAAAAGCAAACATACACTAACCTAATGTAAAGGAAATGGATATTCCATTTATATTAATGGATTATTTTATTATTAAGATCGGTTGAAGATTTCATTTTTTGTATCAGTGCATTTAAGCAATATTTTTAATACCATAACGAAGCGAAACCAAACCAGTCTCATAAGTTTTACTCTCTAAAAGTGTAAGATGTGTACGGTGGCCATAACTTTGGAATAGCTGCTTGCCACTTCCCAGTAATATAGGGTGTACTGAAAGCCATAATTCATCAACTAAACCTTCCTTCATAAATACCTCGGTTAATGAGGCCCCACCATATAGCCATATGTCTTTACCGGGCAATTCTTTTATCCTCCGCGCTTCGGAAATACTATTGTTTGCTATAATTACGGCTCCTTCTTTTACTGACTTTAATGTTTTCGAGAATACATATTCGGTCATTGCCGGCATCCCAGGTATCATTTCACCATTATTGCTATTAGCATATTGCTGTGCTATTTCATAGCTTTTACGGCCAATAAAGAGCGCATCTATACAGGTAAAAAATTTATTGAGGCCATAATCTTGGTCTGTAAAACACCAATCATACTCTCCATTGGGACCTTCAATGTATCCGTCTAATGTTACAGCTAATCCTAATATTAATTTTCTCATATGGTTAAAGTTTTATACATGACAAAACTACATAGATTAATTATCTATACTACTAAATACCCAGTACCCACCTTACATCAAAAGCATCTGTTATTTCAATTAGCTTTTGGTCATCATAATTATTTGCCAGAAAGTTCTTTCTGGCAAATTCCAGCTTATTAACAAGCTCATCTCTATCATAGCTATTTTTACAGTGCAAAAAAATGGAGATATAATTCCCGAGTTTTCTTCCCTCGTTGTGCACCAGATCAGACCCGTGGATAATTATAGTGTCAGAAATCAGTGATCCACTTACAATAGGCATTTCAGTGTAACCATTTACTTTCTTTTCAAAAGTTTCAAATTGCAAGAGCCCTCCAAAACAGGTTTGGTAAAAGCTAAGTGCTTTCTTGCAATTTCCTGAAAACGTTATGAAAACAGCACTTATTATTTTGTTATGATCATACTCAATCATAGCTGCAAAAATTAAGCATCAGGAATCTCAGGTTCAACAAGTTTTATCAATTTATCCAAGGATTCCTGCCAACCTAAATAACACATTTCTGTGGGTATTACTTCAGGTATACCTTCTTGTAGCACTTTAAGCTCAGCGCCACACAAAACCTTATTTAGCCATACGGTTGTTGTCATTTCTCCGGGCAAATTAGGGTCATCAAACTTATCCGTATACTTTATTAATTCATTCGGAACTATTTCAAGATATGTTCCTCCAAAAGAATGTTTATTCCCGGTACTGAAGTTAATAAAGGACATTTTAAACTTACCTCCTACCTTAAAATCCATTTGCTCTACTGTACATATAAAGCCATATGGTGGCAGCCATGTTGAATGTGCTATAGGATCTGCAAATGCCCGAAATACTTTTTCTGGACTTGCCTTAATAACGCGGTGTAAAGAAACTGAATTACTTTTCATTGTTATAAAATTTAATGGGTGATTAATTAATTGCTATTATTCTGAATTTTATTGTTATACCTGTAAGAAACAGCCAGAATACCTAATACGGCAAGTGGCATTATCATATAGCTGATGTTTTTATCAACGCATGCATGGCTGATGAAGGCAAAGATCAAACTAAATGTAAGCCCGGCATAAGCCCATTCTTTTAGCTTAACAGGTGTTTTAGGGAAAGAAATAGCTAAAACACCTAGTACTTTACAGATGATAAGTGCATAGGCAAAATAATCTGGATAGCCTAAAGGTTTTGTACCTGCATTTACATACTGGGGTGCAAATAGCATAGTTCCAAGCGGCATTACTCCTTCCCAAAGTAGTATAATTCCCGTTGCCACCCAAAAAATTACTTTATTCTTCTTCATAATAGTTAAAATAAGTAGGGTTAATTAATTAGTTGATTCAATATATTTCACAAAATTGTTTAAGATAGCTTGCCATCCTTGTTTCTGAAATTCAGGATCATTTTCTGTTTCAGCATCAAATGTGGTTGCTATGTTAGTTTTGCCATCTTCTTCTGTAAATAAAGTAGTAGCCTTTCTTCCGTCGCCCATGGTGTAAGTAATTTCCTTATATAAATCCACTTTATCATAAACGCCTTCAAAGTCAAAACCAAAGCTGCCATCTTTAGCTTCCATTCTATGTTTAAACTTACCACCTACTGTCAGATCGTTTTCACTACTTGGACTATGCCAACTTGGGTCAGCACTATTCCATTGCATAATATCGCTTGGTGTATTCCAAGCTTTCCAAACTTTTGCTACGGGAAGATTAGTTGCTGCTTCTACCGTAATTCTTGTTACTTGCGCCATTGTTATCTTATGTTAAATTTTACTATTCAAAGATACACTAGCAAACAAAATCAGGGCTATTGCGAAAACGACAACTTTGGGGGCAAATTATGACAAAATATTTTTTAGCTTAGTAATTATAATCAAATAATTGATATGCGAATTTCAGTCTTTGTGCCTGAGTATGGTGTAATTGAGGCAATTACACCTCCTTTTAGAAGCTTCCATACTGCTAATGAGTTTTTAACTACATTTGGTAAAAAACCCATTTTCAAGGTAGAGTACGTTGGTTTAAATGATTATGTACCAGCCAATAATGGAGAGTACACAATTAAAACCAATAGGCTACTCAAAGATGTTAGTGAAACGGACTTACTAATTATACCTCCTACATTTGGCGATACTACCAAAGGAATACAGGCCAATGCAGAGGCTATTCCTTATTTTAAAAAGCTGTATAAAAATGGTTGTAGTCTAGCCAGCTTGTGTATTGGTGCTTTCCTTTTAGCTGAAACAGGCTTACTGAATGGTAAAAAATGTTCTACACATTGGGCTTACATTAGTGATTTTAAAGAAAGATATCCTGAGGTGGAAGTAGAGGATGGAGCCATAATAACAGAACACGACAATATTTACAGCAGTGGTGGTGCAAGTAGTTTATGGAATTTAATACTATACCTTATTGAAAAGTTTTCTGATAGGGAAACAGCAGTTATGATTTCGAAATATTTTGCTTTAGATATTGGCAGAGATAGCCAATCTCAATTTGCCATATTCAAAGGTCAAAGAAACCATGGGGATGCAGAAATTCAAAAGGTACAGGATCATATTGAAAAGCATTTTGAAGATAAAATAACGATAGAAACGTTAGCAAATTTAATTAATACGGGCCGTAGAACATTTGAAAGACGATTTAAAGAGGCTACCAACAACACATCTATAGAGTATATACAAAGAGTAAGAATTGAAGCTGCTAAAAAGTTTTTTGAAGCATCAAGAAGAAATATATCAGAAATCATGTTTGATGTGGGCTATACCGATACAAAAGCATTTAGAGATACATTTAAAAAGATTACAGGACTTACCCCAATTGAGTATAGAAATAAGTTTGCAAAGATAGCTTACGAGGTATAAGTACTGATAATCAAAATTAGGCTAATCACTATAAGCCCGCAATAAACATACTTAAAAAAGGATCCATCTTTCAATTGATGATTTAAATATCTCCCTAAAAATATGGCGGGCATAGCTGTGATTATCGAAATAAGAAAATAAGTATTCACTTGTGAGGTGACAAGCCCTTTGGCATAATATCCTATGATACTAATAAGACTTACCGGTAAAAAGTAGGCTTGTAATGTGGCTCTGAAATATTTTGGGTCCCATTGTCTTAAATTCCCGTATACAACCAATGGCGGACCATTTAAACCATAAGCTCCACCAAATATTCCAGATAAGAAGCCACAAACAAAAAGCCAGAACTTGTTATCTTCATTTAATGTTTTATTGCTATTAAATTGAAGCGAATACAAGGAATATATTATAATCAATATTCCAAGGCCAATTTTTACCAGTACTTCATTTCCATACATCAGAATCATAATGCCAATAGGTACTCCAAGTGCGGCATAAAAAATCAACCATTTAGCACTGTAAAAATGGATCTTCTTATGGTCTTGTATCACAATAATAAGTGCAATAATCACGGACAGCATTACGGACAATGGAACTGCAATATCTACCGGCAGGAAAAAAAGAAAAAGCGGAACGGCGACCAGTGACTCACCAAATCCCAAAGTTGAACGTACTAAAGATGCTATGAAACTAATTATAAGGATAAATAAAATTGTCAATACGGAATATGTTTTTGATTGCTTTTCGAAAACCCAAATTTACAAAAATTGCTGATGGTATAGTGATAAACAAGCTATTTCCCTTTCTTTTTAGGCATTTTAGCCCCTTCCTTTCTTGCTTCTGATAATCCAATCGCAATAGCCTGCTTCTTAGAAGTTACCTTTTTCCCACTTCCTGATCTCAGTTTTCCTTCTTTCATCTCATGCATTGTTTTTTCAACCTTTTCTGATGCTTTTTCTGAATACTTTGCCATAATAATAAGTTTAAAGGAGGCTAGCGATATCCTCCTTACTTGTGAAACAATGCTGCTCTCATAAAAGAACTTTTAAATAGAATAAAATCAACACACAGAAAATCAAATTGTTTAAAATAATGAAAACCCAATTATTTACTTGAAAAATAAGTCAAAACAAATTTGCCTTTGGACCGTTATACAAATACCAAAGGAGATCGCAAAATTTTCTCCATAAAAATCTTCTGTTTCTGAAGTGTTTTCAGAACAATCCGCGAGGGGCCTGAATAAAGTGCAAAAGCAAGCAGACTATTATTAAATCGAATCTTCGATCTCCAGTAATGGCTAAAGCTCGTTTGACCTGATTCATAAAAGAGCTGTTATGCATAAAATTCTTATTCAGGAAGCCGATGCATCCATCAGGGATGTCTTGAGCTTGTCCCTCAAAGCCGATGGCTTTGAGGGAACTTTGATTAAAAACTGTAATGAAAAATTGTTAAATCTGGTAGCATTTGTAAGACCATATCTATTGGTTTTAGATTTTAAACTTAAAGGGGCCGACAACATACTTATCTGTCAGTGAATTAAACCTGCCTATCCAAAACTCCCTATTTTAGCAATCAGCTGTAATTATAATATTCATAACGTTTATGCTGGTTTATGGTTTTGACGGCTACATAACTAAACCATTTGATCTGGATACACTCTGTCATATTCTCAGGTCCCATATTGCAAGCCTTAATTCATATCCTGATCAATTATCTGTCCTTAATTAACACCTTAAAAAAATCAACCAGTTGAGGTAAACATTACGCGCGCTTTACAAGTCTTAGCAGGAACCTGGATAATATGAATTATTCCTCTCTACCAGGTATGACGATTTTAAATTCTGTCCATTCTCCAATAGTTTGCAAAGAAAATTTAAAATTATGATTATAGAGTATTTCTCTCGTTAACATCAGTCCAATACCCTGCCCGTTTTTTGTCGTACTAAAGAATGGGGAGAAAAGCTTCCGGCTCACCTCATTTGAAATTCCGGGTCCGGTATTGGAAATTGAAATCATCTGCTCAGCAAATAACGTTTTAATCCGTATGGTCCCCAGCTGATCTGCAGCCTCAATTGCATTTTTCAGTATATTAATAAAAACTTGTTCTAACTGTTGGGCATCCGCAAAGCTTTCAAATACAAGCACATCCAGATCCCATAACCAGTTCAACTGTTTTTTCTTCGCGCCTGCTTCCATAAGCAAAACAACAGATCGAAGCAAGGAGACCAATTCAATAGTATGCTTAATTGGCTCCGGAACACGTACGACTCTGGCAAAATTTGACATCAGTTCACTCAAACCGTGGTTGCGGTTAATAGAAGTGTTTAAGGCCGCCATATAATCTTCCTGATCTTCCTCGTTCAGCTGGCACTTATAATTTAAACAACTGTTCAGCATTGAATTGATGGCACCGATCGAATTGTTCACCTCATGAGACATCATCTTTATCACCTTCTCGTAAGCATTTTTTTCCTTTAGATAAATCTCACTGGTTAACTCTTCAATTGTAATAAATGCCCGGGAATATCCCAGGTCTGTAAAGGTTGCACTGTGGCATTTGTAAGATTTTATACCATCCAGGTTAACTACTTTTGCTTCATTTACTTCTAACATTGTTAGTTCCTCAGCAAGTCTTCCGCCGATCTGACCAAGGGATTTTCTTAGAACCTCATCTGGCTTCATGTCAAATATACTTGCTGCAGCGGGATTTATAGCAGAGATAAGTCCATCAAAATCGAATATGATAATCCCGGAAGGAGATGCCTCAATCAGTTTTCCCAGAAAAGAACTTTTTTCCGCCTGTAATAAGCGCTCATGTCGCAACTGCTGGATCATCAGGTTGTAGACATGAATAAGTTCATCCGTTTCCGGGTGACCAATTTCGCTTAACCGCGCACTAAAATCCTTGTCTTTCAAGGTTTCAATTCCTGAGGAAATGGTATCGAAAGTCCTGCTTATCGACTGATAGAGCCAATAAGAAAGCAAAAATGAAACAAAAAGCACGGCTTCTCCGATAAAAAATGCAGTGCGATCTGCCGTATAAAGTTTAGTGAGTAGATAGATAAATACCGCATGAACTGCAACTACTACCAGTAAGACTTTAGTTTTGAGTTTCATAGGGAATATGATATTTTTCCAGTTTGCGATATAACGTTCCCCTGCTTAAACCCAGTGCTTTAGCCACCCTACTGATGTTGTTTTGATGAAAATCCATTGCATTCCTGATCATGGAAAGCTCCATTTCATCAATCGACAATGTCCCTACAGCTGGCAAGGTCTTGGGCGCATTTGATAGTCTTTGCACTTCCAAGTGCTGTTCAAAATCTTTGATATCAAGGTCATCCCCTTCGCTGAGCAATACTGTACGTTCAATCAGGTTTTTAAGTTCTCTGATATTGCCAGGGAGTGAAAGTGATTTCAACCAGTTCGAGGCTTTGTTATTAATTTGCAACCTGGGTCGTTGATAAATTTCCTTAAGATTACGAAGAAAGTAATTGGCCAGAATCGGAATATCTTCTGCACGTTCCCGCAGAGGTGGTAAACGAATAATGATCAGGTTGATGCGGTAGTAAAGGTCTTCTCTAAAATTTCCCGCAACGATCATCTCCCGCAGATCACGGTTAGTTGCACAAACTACACGAAAATCCACCGCCCGGGTCCGGCTATCGCCCAGCACCTCGTATTTGCGGTCTTGTAATACCCGTAACAATTTCACCTGACTGTTTAAGTCCAAATCCCCTATTTCATCTAAAAAAATCGTGCCTTTGTCGGCCAGCTCAAAACGGCCTACCCTATCATTGCGGGCATCGGTAAAAGCACCGCGTTTATGACCGAACATCTCACTTTCAAACAAGCTGGCAGAGATACCTCCAAGGTTAACCTTAACAAAGGGCTTATTCCTGCGGGAACTGTTCTGGTGAATGGCTTCAGCGATAAGCTCCTTCCCGGTGCCACTTTCTCCGATAATCAGTACTGATGCGTCAGTACCAGCAACCCTCGCGATGGTCTGGAGGATATCTAAAAGCCGTGGGTCTTCTCCGACAATATTTTCAAAACCATATTTATCATTCAGTTTTTTCCGGTTCATTGCACCCGGGCTATCCTCTTCGGTAGATAAATCCAGGGCTGTTCTTAAGGCACGCATCAGGTGGTCATTATCCCATGGCTTATTGATGAAATCTGCCGCCCCTAGTTTCATCCCCTCAACTGCTAGTTTAATCGAGCCCCAGCCAGTCATTAAAATGACTGGCAACAATGGCCTTGATTTTTTAATCTGCTGGAGCATCGCCAATCCGTCTTCTCCCGAGGTTTCCATAGAGAAATTCATGTCCAGCAGTACCGCAACTATTGGTTTTTCCTTAAGATATTCGAGAGCCTCTTCCCGGCCATTTGCCTTGATGGACTTGAATCCGTTCTGTTTCAACAACAGGCTCAATGAAGCACATACCGCAATATCATCATCAATAATCAAAATCATAGGAACAAATTAATAAGTTTATTCTTCATGTAAAGCATCCGAAGGATTAAGCCGCGCTGCTTTCAGGCTCGGATAGAAAGCACAACTAAGCATCAGCAAATACAAAAATAACGCAGACCCTAAAATACTTAAAGTTCCATAATAGAGGTCTAAGTATTGCATAATTAATAGCTGACCCGCGATTAGCACACCCGGTAAAATACCTAAGGTTGTCAGTACCATTGCTTCCAGGAGAAATTGTTTCAATACATCCCCCGGACTTGCCCCCATAGTAACCCGCAGGCCAACTTCGGCTTTACGTTTTGAAAGATTATAACTAAATACCCCCGAGATCCCCAGAAAGACATTGATCAGCAAAAATGCGAACACCAACAAGGTGATACTCAACTGAATGTAATCTGTTTTCTGTGCATATTTTTTGACCAGGGTTAAAGAGATATTCTGCTTAATCAGGATTTGAGAAGCGTCAACCGAGTTGACGGATTTCCTGATCTGTTCCTCCAGTAGTTTGAAGTTGTCTGTGTTTTTTGATTTCAGTAAATAAGTTGTTGCAGCTGTTTTCAACGGGACAAAAAAACCCGGAACCTGATCGGCTCCTGTATTTTCTCTCAAAGCTTCTGATACCCCTACGATCCGTGCGGATTTGCCCCCGATCAAAATTGTTTTTCCAATAGGGTTTCCCTCCGTGAAATCGCGTTCAGCCAGATCTTTAGTTATGACAACGGGAATCATATTTAATACCTCATCCTTAGCCGTAAACCATCGTCCCTCAACTAATTTAATACCCAGCACCTTCTGATAATCCTCATCTACTTCAAACTCCAGGGCTTTGCTGGTTTGTTTGTTGTAGGTGATCTTTTCTTCACTACCCCATTGTAGAAAGGGAATTAACTGAGCACCGCTTACCAGTTCGACCTCTTTAAAGGCCTGTAACTTTTGCTTAATCAGTGTGCTATAGGTCAGTTTCTTTTCCTCGGGCATCTGCTGAAAATCAAGTGAGACCAGCCAGGCATCCTCATACTGATAACCCAGTGGCCTGAAATAGTTACCTAACTTCTTCAAATTCAACCCCAAACACAGAAACAAGGCAGTAAAGGTGACAAACAATTGCAGTAACAGGAAGAAATTCGCTTTTTTCCTATGTATGATCATTTTAAACAAGTGCATAATCATAAGTTATTCCCTCCTTTCAATGCATAAATAACATCCATTCGGGACATTTTCCAGGCTGGATAAATCCCGGAGACCAATCCTAGTAACAGGCAACTGAAAAGACAGAAGCCAAATACCCGCCAGCTGATGACAAAACTGTCGGTAGGCATTTTAAATAAAGGGTCGAAAGTATTAATAAACTGCACCAATAACTGTGAAGCGTAAACAGATAAACCAAGCCCAATCAATCCACCTATTAGGGTGATGATAATGTTTTCAGTCACCAGCTGACCTATCAAGGTACCTGAAGTAGCTCCAAACGATTTACGGATGCCAATTTCTTCTGCCCGTTCACCGATACGCGTAACATTGATGTTCACCAGACTAATCGCGGGGATTAACAGGAAAAGAATCAGGACAATGCTGATGATGATTGCGGTCTTTCCATACTCGGGTTCATCATCGTTAAAAGAGCTGCTTTTAGCGAATTGTTCCAATGCGCTGAATGCATGCACCTTTACCGAATCTGCACCTGAAACCGGGTTCACCTTTTTCAAAAGTCCTCTCAACTCTGCACGCACCTTTTTCAAGTCATTCGTTTTTGCCAGCAGCATTGCATTATAAGTGCCCTCCAATGCCTTATCCGTTCGTTGGATATTGATATCCGTAGTATAAGGAACATAAACATCAGCATAAATTCTGCTGAAAGGCGTTGAGGGCTTTACCACGCCTATAACCTGGTAAGAAATTCCCTGTATAGGAAACGTCTTACCCAAGGCAGCGCCATCCTTAAAGAAATAGCTCTTTGTCTTTTCATTGATCACTGCAACCCGCGCCCCTTTTCTAACCTCATTGCCATGGAAAGGTTTTCCTTCCAAAAAATCAAAATCAGTAATCTTCCAGAAATTTTCATCGGAAAACTTGAGCACGTGGCCGGCAGTTTTTCCATTAAGGAAAGAAATAAATTCCCTGGTCGTAAAATACGAAATGAACTCGGTGCTTTCTAAATTGTGTATGTTTTTTTGAAGAAAGTTGATACTGGGTACAGCATCTGTTTTTTTACCGCCCTTATATACCGATACCTTATCTAGTATCAGGGTTCTTTCCCTACGGACTTCCGGTGGATTGGCACTTACAATCTGATCGAGAAAGGACGCAAATACCGTGATCACCATAATTGTCAGGCTAATTCCTATCAGGGTAAGTGCTGTATAATACTTCTTGCGAAGCATCACTTTAAAAGTGAGTTTTATATAATTTTTTAACATGATTTCTGGGTTATACCGGTTAACTTACTTGCTGACCATCAAAGAAATGAATGATCCGCTGCGTTTTTTTTGCCATGTGCTGATCATGGGTGACCATAACGATCGTTGTCCCATCGGTTTTATTTAGGTGCAACATTAAATTCATCACCTCTTCTCCCATGGCACTGTCCAGATTTCCTGTAGGCTCATCTGCAAGCAGGATTTCCGGGTTCCCAATAATAGCACGTGCAATGGCCACTCGCTGACGTTGTCCACCTGAAAGTTGATTCGGATAATGCTTGCTACGGGCACTTAAGCCCACCTTTTCCAAAGCCTTTACTGCCCGTTTGCGTCTTTCGGCACTAGAAATGCCTTTACGGTACAACAGCGGTAATTCTACATTATCTATAACAGAAAGGTCATTAATCAGGTGATAGCTTTGGAAAACAAATCCCAGTTTAAGATTTCTGAATGCTGCAAGGCTTTTGCGGCTAAGTGCGGTCACCGTCTGCTCATCAATCTCGATGGATCCCGCAGTTGGTGTATCCAATAGCCCCATGATGTTGAGCAGTGTACTTTTACCACAGCCTGATGGCCCCATGATGGCTACAAACTCACCTTTACCGATATTAAGGTTGATTTGGTTAAGGGCTGTGGTTTCAATTGTTTTGGTACGGTAAATTTTCTCTATGTTGGATAATTTTATCATTTCGATTTGAGTTAATGGTTGCAAGTTAGTGTGCCTAGTATTAAAACAATAAAGTGTTTCATATGATCTGATTGTTTTATGTTGATTTGATTAATGAGTTTATATTTTTTTATTGGTGGTGAAATCAAAAAGTGTTAGCAGCCTGAGGTTGAAATAAGCATTCCAGAAGCTTTTTAAGGAATAGATGTAATCACGACGCGCCTGATCCTTTTCCTGTAGTGCAATATTCAAGTCGGTGATACTCAAATCGTTCAGAAAATACCTCTTTTTTGCAATTTCATAGCGTGCATTTGCCGTAACATCTGCCTCCGCATTGGTTTGCATTTGTTCCTTAATCATAGAAAACTGTCTCAGAGTGGTCAAGATCTCCTGCTCAAAATTTATTTGTGCCTGCTTGATGGTAGCAGTTACCAGCTTCCGGTTCGACTGTGCCGTTTTAATCCTTGAGGCTGCCCGACCCCAATCCAGGATGGGAATCTGAAAACCAAGGCGTATTTCCTGCTGGTCTTTCGCATTGCTATAAATTCCCGGAAGTTGATCTGCTACATTGGTCAATCCAAAAGTACCAAACAGATTTACTTTTAATCCATTATCACCCTTTGCCTTTGCTACCTCCCGATCAGCCTCAAGTAAGGCTCTTTTAAACTCTATCGCTTTCTGGCGGTTCTCTTTTGCCTGCGAAATGGCAACTTTAGCATCTACATCGAAGGTCAATAAGTTTTCAGGAAGGATGAGCTGGATCTGATTGGTAGCAGAAAAACCGATAAAAGATTTCAATTGCAGGTCAGCAGTTTCTGCATCTACATTTGCCTGTGCTACCGCTTTCCTGGCATTCAATACTCCCAGCTTCAGGCGAAGTAATTCATCTTTTGATAATTTTCCCAAGGCAGCTTTCCCCTCGCCAATTTTATAAATGGTCTCGTTGTTCGACAGGTTCTTAGTGGCAATATCCTTGTTAATCTGCGCGATTAGCAGACCGAAGAAGAGTTCTGAAGCATCCCGGCCCACTACTTCCATATCCTCCTTGTACTTTTTCTGAGATTCTTCATATCGCAGCGGTTCAATCTTCTGATCCCAGGACAGAGAATTGAATGCAAACAAGGGCTGGTTCAGCCCGATGATAAGCGGATTCCCATTGTAACGGGTTTGCTTGCGGTCAAAATCTGAGAACCTTAATACATTGGAACCCAGAAATACTTGTCCACCAGTCAGGCTAATATTTTGTGTCAGCCCCAGATTTAATTGTGAATTATCGTTGATCACCGGTTTAAATTCTACCGTCCCATCTGGCTGGATCACTGGGATATTAGTTTTACTAAACTGAGGCAATGTTCCGTCGAGCGTTAACTGTGGATTATAATTCGATTTGAACGTTCGATATTGCCAGTATTGGTTCTCCCGAATGGTTGATGCCTGTACTGCCGCGGTGGAATGCATCTTTGCAATCCCGATCACTTCAGTCAGGTTTAGTTTTAGCGTATCACTAACGCCCTGGCTTTTCCCTGGTATAGTGATGAAAATTCCCGCAAGTAATAAGATGGGCTTGAACATGGATTTGTAGCTTATTAAGTTTAATTACTTGATCTTTATTTTGTCAAGGTGAATAAAGTCCTGCATCTCCGAGATAATGACTTTTTCTCCTGCTTTTATTCCCGAAAGAATCTCGATATAGTCGGTACTGCTTTCCCCCACTTTCACTTTACGGGATAGGGCATGGTCCCCCTCAACCACAAACACCTTTTGCTCTTCCGACCCAGTAAATGCAGCACCATTCTTTACCCTCAATGCGTGTTCTTTATAGGAAGTGACCACGAAAACATCAGCTTTTAAATTGGCCCGGAGTAGCTTTGAACTTTTGTTACTTAAATTGATGGCAAATTTCACCGTTCCGTCCTCTACTGCAGGCTGTACATTGCTGATTGTACCACGCAGGTCAGTTTTATCGATCCTAACCAAGGCGGCTCCGCCCGATTTAACTTGGTCTGCATACGTATCAGAAATGCTCGCTTCCACTTTAAAACTACTTAAATCAGCTATACGCACCAGTTCTTCCCCTTCACTAATTTCCGAGCCGATCTTGCTGTTCACCCAGGTGATTACCCCATCTCGGGGCGAGGAGATGGAGGCATTTTTCAGTTTATCGCTAATGCCTTTAATATCCTTCTCACGGATATTGATTTCATAGCCCAGGCTTTTCAGATCAGCCTGCATTGTAGCTTTCTGGTTATCCATCTGGTTTTTGATTTGCTGTAGCTCCAGTTTTGCTACATTTAAAGTCAAACGAGCCTGTTTAACATTTTCATCTGTACTTCCACCAATCGCTAAAAGCGATTGTTCATGTTCTAATGCAGTTTCCAGGCTACTGATTTTCATTTGCTTAATGGCATACTGCGTCTTCAGTTCATCAAGACTCTTCTCCAGACCCAGGGACAATTGGTTTATTTTATTACGGTTAACATGTTGTTCCTCGTTCAGTTTTTCAAAGGCCAGCAAAGAAGCTTCCTTATTCAGGCGTAGAATTGACTGCCCAGGCAGAACCTTTTCACCAGCATTAAAAAGTACCTGTTCAATTTTCGCATTAACCGGAGAACTGATAGAGAATTCATATTCTGGTGTGATGACACCCGATGCTGGTACCGTTGCTTCCATCCTACCAGCTTCCGCAATTGAAGTTGTCAGGGTACTGAGTTTCACCGCAGGTTCCACAATACTTTTAAATTGAATAAATCCAAAAACGATTGCCATAACGACAATGGTGACGACAATATATATCCTGGTTCTTCGCCAGGCTTGTTCTTTGGATGAAATTTCACGGTCCATATTTACAATAATTTGAACCCAGTATTCCAATAGAAATGCCAGAAACAAACATCTGTAAATAAATCAGTTACAATAATGTAGCAAAACTTAACTGTCTCATTGTGGACAGTGTGTATTAAAGTGAGCAGGAAATGTAAAGGATATTAAAAGAACAAATCAAACCTTTGTGACCTACTAGTCAAAACGACACAAAAGCCAAAAACAGATTTCGCAGAGTTGTAAATTTATGACGCTTTTCTAACCAGCCTTTTTCTCATTCTGCTTAAAGATTGCGGAGTGATGCCCAAATAACTCGCTAAATGGTACTGAGGGATTCTTTGAGCCAAATCAGGCCTTATTTCCAGCAAATTCAAATAGCGTTGCTCTGGTGTAGAAATCTTAAAACTGTCAAATGCTATTTGACTTTTTGAGTGTAAATCTTCAGAAACAAGACGGCACAGTTTTTCTAAGATAGGGTATTTTGCAAAAAGCTCTTCATCTGTCTCTGAACTAGCTATAATCAAAATAGAGTCCTCAAGACAATCAACATAATACTCGGATGGGGTATCGTTTAATGCACCTGGAGGGCTAAGGGTTTCAGACTCGGTATAAAAAGCAGTAGTCTTCTCTTCGGCATCAACCATATAATAACACCTGATGCATCCTTGAAGCACAAAATAAGCATCCTTTGAGCGCTGTCCCTCTTTCAATAAGATTGTTCCTTTCCTAAAACTTTTAAAAATGGCTAAATTTAAAATAACATTTTGCTCCTCTTCAGACAGGATTACATACCTCGCTAAAAAATTTAATAGGATTTGATCCATTTTATCATTAGTCAATTGCATTTTTTTAATATTTAGGCGATAGGGGTGTCAATTTAATATTTCTTGATGATATATTAATGCCCAAAAAAAATTATTTCACATGAAAATCTGATCATACTAAATCTTCAAAAACTAAAATACATGATAGGGTTCATTTCTTACCTTAAGTGAACGAGTTATAGCCTCTCGTCAATCTACCTTTGCATTATCGTTTAACAACCAATATATCAAAATGCAAAAGAAAATTTTATGGTTCGCCTTGATTTTAATAATGGCAGGCACACTCCAAGTTAAAGCTCAATATTCCAAACAAGACAGTACTTATAGAAAGTATTTTATAGGTAGTACCTTATTTATGCTAGCTAATGTAGTAGCTGATAATAACAAGCCTGGAATGGTTTATCTCAACTTAGGTTATCGCATCACAGGAAAAGATGTAGTTTCACTTGAATTTAAAACCTGGAAATATGCCTGGCCAATTGGCATCCCTTATGGAAAATCATTTGAAGCAGAAGGAGAAGGGTTCCCGGGTTATATTCGTGAACACGGGGTTTCACTTAATTATCAAAGGTTTCTATTAAAGCATCTTTTTGCTCAAGTTGACGTGATGCCTGCGTTTCAAACCTTTGTAAATGATAACGGCAAGAAGAACAATGGCTTTCAAATCTTTAACACTTATTCCATTGGTTATCACATTAAACTTTTCAAGGATAGGCTCTTCTTTCAACCCTCAATAGCAATTACTCATCGTCCCTATCAATCAACAATGCCTGATTCGTTTAAACAGGTTGATGATAGATGGTCAAAATTCTTCTTCGGGCAGCCGGGATTGCATTTCGGGTATAACTTCTGGTAACCTTGTGGAGGTTAAGTACATAATTCAGCGACAAAAATCAAAACGAATTTATTTAGGAAACAGTTACAAGTTGGCCTTTCAAATTACCCTTGAATTCTTGCTACATTCTTCTTACAATCATCAAGCAATGACATAAACTATCCGGGTAACAATTAAATTTGAATATTACGCTTCCACACCTGAGAAATCTCTTCGAAATCTACGAGCTTTGTAACATATTTCAGAAGCATGCAATCGTCCGCGCCTTGTTCAAAGACAATCTAGCCTACGGGGCGGTATGTTTAAAACAAACTTCATTGACCCCAAATTCATAGCTAATGCACTGGAAATGAACAAAAAAGAACTAATCAATTATGAACAATCCTTTCAATTTTCGGACAAAATCCCGATAAGTACTCCAAAGCATATTGTTAACGAAGAGTTTTAAAGAGGGTATGAAAAAATGTGCCCGTCTTTATGATTTCCCGACCGATTTTTAAAATCAAAAACAGATTGTATCGAACTAAAAATCGTCTCGCAACTTTCGTATTTGTTCAAGTGCTGCTACGTCAATCTGATCTTTTGCGCGATCAACAACCTTCTTATTCTCAATTAATTGATTAATATGCAAAAAAGGAACATTTACGCTATCAATATCCGCAATAGAGGCCATTTCCAAACATTCGTCAAAGGTATATCCTTCAAGCCCCTTCATTTCAATGAGTATATCTAAACGGAGACCATTGTTAAGATGAAAATCTGTCCAGCCAAGTATAAATTGCATAGTTTCGATCAGTGAATAATCCCCCATATCACATTTTACAAATGCTTTTCTCAGCTGCTTTCTATTTTCTAAGGTGTCTTTTAGCCAAATATCTAAGTCACCTGTAAAATTATCATGAGTTGTGATAAATTTTCTTATCCAAAGTAGATCGTTATCAAAAGTGCATTTTACCATTTCTGAAAATCAGCCATTTACCTTCTCTACTTTATAATACAGCTTTTGATAACGATACGATAAACTACTTGGTGAGGTTTTTTAACCAGATCTTGAGTTGAGAATCCTTTTCCCACGACCCTTCGGTTCCCAGATTAGGAATGACGTTTATATATGCAGCTTCCAATGCTTCACGCTTCTGTTTTGAGTCTGCCCTAGCATATATCTCAGTAGTCTGTATGGAGACATGCCCTAAGATATCGCGTATATACACGAGATTAACCCCCGCTTGTAAAAGATGCATGGCATAACTGTGTCGCAATGTATGAGGACTGATCTTGTCCGGGATTAGATCCGGTTTCAACTTACGGGCGATATCGGCATAGATATTAAGTATGTAGGTTATCCCGGCGTTAGTCAGTCTCCCGCCATGATTATTGGCAAACAGCGGACGTTGGTTGTTAGCAGGGTTATCAAGTGAGTTTTCCTTCATATAGTCCAGTAACAATGCCACCTGTTCGTTTTGTAAGGGTACAATCCGTTTTTTGTTTCCCTTTCCGTGGAGCGTGATACAGCAAGGTTTGTCCATACGTAAAGAAGAAGGAGAAAGGTCGATAATTTCCTGGACCCTGGCCCCGCTGTCGTACATCAATGCAATGAGAGCCAAGTTCCTGCGTCCAATCCTATTACCTGTGGGGATTTGCTCCAAGAGTAACTTGACGGCATCAACGGTAAGGTAGTTAACACTTCGTTTTTCTTGCCGTTTCACTTTGATAGATAAGATCTCCTGCCAACGGCCAATGCGCTTCACATCTTCGTATTGCATATATCTAAAGAAAGAATGCAGTGCAGCGAGTCGTTGGTTTCTGGTTGCGTTGCCGCATTGTCTGCTGGTTTGCAGCCAGTCAAGGAAACGCAAGATTACATTTCTGTCAAAGTGATCGAGTAATAAGGCGTCTGCCTTGATGTGTTCATTTTCATCCAGGAAAGTCAGCAGGTGTGTAAAGGTATTACTGTATGATCTGATTGTGTTGGTGCTGGCACCACGTTCTCCGACCAGGTAATCGGAAAAGAACCTGCTCAGGTATTTTGCAAAGTCAGTTGTTTCCATGATCTGTTTCGATATAAGGATTGTTTGGGAATACAGAAGAGGTCACCGGATATTTCATTCCGAGGATATCTGGATACATCTCTTGGGTCAGCCGTACATAGGTCTCTGTCCCTGCGAGTGATTTGTGCCCCAGGAAGACTGAAAGTATCGGCATAGCACAATACACATCCATCCCATCCCGCACCATCTGCATGAGTGAATGCACGGCCGTGGTATGGCGAATGTCGTGGATACGCGGTCCTTGACCATCATTGCGACGCGGGATTCTGCACTCCACGAGTATTTCACTGAACCAGCGATGAATTGAGTTCTTACTTATGGGCTTACCCACCGTAGACACGAAGAAGAATGATCCAGAAGCTGACACCCCTTTGATGGGTATGCGATCGCGGTAGGCCTTGTACTTGTTGAGTACCTCAAGCAAAGAAGGACAAATAGGTAGGAGTCGCTCCTCCTGGTTCTTAGTCCGTTTAAGAAGGATGTGTTTTCGCAGGAAGTCTATGTCTTCGTTTTTCAAGAACAGGGCCTCACCGATACGCATTCCCGTGGAATAAAGCACTCGGATCAGGCAAGGAACGGCAATGAGCACGCTAGTCATGCACCTGTACGGCAAGGTCAATTTATCGCTCGCCCCGAAGATAAGTTCCATTTCTTTGTGCGAGAAAATATAAGGGATAAATGGCGGCCAGTTCTTCCGGGGTAACCGATGTATGTAGCACTCGTGCCCCAAGTGACAGAGATAGCGGCAAAACTGCCGCATAATAGAGTGCTTATCATAAAGCGTCCGGGCCTTATCATTGAAACGGGTTTCACTCCATGCGTTGATCTGATCCCGCGTAATGTGGGGTTCGGTTGCACCTGTTGCAAGGAAGAAATGATCTAGCTCGGTAAATACATTCTGGAACTTAGGAAGTCCGAAGCCTAGCTGCTCTTTCATTTGTAGAAAACTGTTGAAATACGGGGCAAAAACGCTCTTGAAAATAATCTGCTTACTCATAAAACATTCCTCCCTTCTGTTCATAAAAATCCCTTCCGACCAAGGGAACTCCAAGTGTGCAGTGCCGGAGGTTATTTAGGTCGACGCGGAGGTATTTCATCGTAGTCTGAGTGGCTGTATGGCCGAGGGTTTCCGAGATGACAGGTAATGGAACACCGTTGCTAAGCAGCCGGCTTGCAAGGGTATGCCGCATTGCGTGGGGTCCAAATTTCCTGTTTCCAATATCTACCTTTGACGCTTTGATAATCCTGCTGATCGCACCATTGATGATCAGGCGGTTGATCGGACGGTATGGGGCACACGCCGAAAGGAATATATTGGGCTCGGATGATATCGGACGTACATGTTTCAGGTAATTGATAATGGCATCACCGACATCGGAAAGAAGGGGAAGTTCAACCTCTCGCTTGGTCTTATATTGGATGAGCCGGATCGTGTTATTATCCCAGTCCAGATTGGCAAACCTAAGGCCGGCAATATCAGATGACCGAAGTCCTAGCCTGGTAGCCAGCAATAGTACAGCATAATCACGCTTTCCTACAGGACAAGATTGATCCACTACACCTTCTATTAGCAGGACTTCATTAGGATCGTATATGGATGGTATTTTTTCTCGCTTGCCAAGTGCGTTTCTGCCGATGACGTATTCGATATTTCTCTCCACCAGTTTGCTGGCATACAGATAGCGGCAGAACAGACGGGTAGTGTTGAGGTATTGATCCTTGCAGTTCTGCGTCGAAGCCAGGAAGGCAAGTACGTGCTCCTCGTTGATGGCAGAGATACTCTGTACTGCTGTCAGTGATAGGTGCTCTAGAAAATAACTCAGTACACGCCGGTGGTTATCGAGAGTAGGTTTACTCCGTCGTAGTTCCGCTTGCGATGCCAAAAAAGCCTCTGCGGCATATCCTATCTCACCTAGGAGTTCATGATTGACACGCGGGACAATCCTGTTGCTAACCTTGCCGTAGACAAGGAAATCTGAAAGCACAGCTACGCTACGGCGTACAGCACGTCTATAAGTGGGACTATTAAAGGGCAGCGGGGAGTCAATAAAATCGTCTCCAACTGTAGGACTGTAAACAGATATGGCATGTTTTTCCATGAACATCACTATACCATTCTTCCACAACCGAATATAATCCCGAATTCGTGCTTCAGAATAATCGTTCTCCCTTAACCAAGCTATACATGTGTTGGTGAGGGAATCAATGTCTTCTTGTATCATCACTTATTTTCATTAACCAAGTGCTGAATTACATTTGGTCAAGAGATAACGATGATTATTAAAAGAAGATTATCAAAAGTAGTACTGTGAATCAGTTAGTTAAGGAGAAGAAAAAGAGGTGATCTGATAACGATCTACTTTGGATAAGTAAAACGCTGGTAGCCGTGTAAATTGGTGGCGTAACCACCGACTATAATATATTGCACATTATACTCTTGAAGTGCTCTCCAAAAATTTAGTATCTCTTCATCAAAGATATCCACGAATTATTTACTGATAAATGGTTTATGTGATATAGAAGCCTTACTCATGGTCTGTTGTATTTTATACAAACGCGTAGCCATTTCAAAACGTTCTTTATAGCTTCGTTTCAGACCCTCTTTTAAAAGTTCCAATTCGGCCTGATCAAATATTTGTTTCCTTTTGTCCATGAAATGTTGACCTTAAAACTATATCAAATTTACATAAAATGCTTGTCATTAACAAGAAGGGCTGCAGACATTAATCTACAGCCCCTTTAATAATTTTCCTAAGAAACTTTAACACTATACTAACACAGTGTTAAAAAAATGTACCGTAAAGGAGGATTACTTTGAACATCTGGAGCGCTTCTGCATGATTCTGGATCCAATTATTCAGGACTTAAAAAGTAAAGGTTTTATATAAATTGTGAGCATGGAATTTATAAATTTAGTTTATGCGCACCCCTATATCCCATAATATAGAACTAGAAAATTTGCGTATTTGTAAGCAAATACTTTTGAAAAACAATAATCGGCCTTTTGCTTTTAGCAGTCAATGATTTCTACGCATGCGTAATCCAATATTGGATAAGATGATTACCTACCTTTGATGATTTATAAATAAGTTAGCACTAAATTTAATATATGACTGAGGATCAAATTATTATTTATCAATCGTCAAATGGCGAAACTGCAATAGATGTAAAGCTCCAAGATGAGACTGTTTGGCTCACACAAACGCAAATGCAGTTACTTTTTGACCAGACAAAGCAGAATATAAGTCTACATATAAACAATATATTTAAAGAAAATGAATTAACCAAAGATGCAGTTGTCAAGGAATCCTTGACAACTGCCAAAGACGGGAAGAGATATAAAGTCAGGCACTACTCTTTGGATGTAATCATATCTATTGGTTATCGAATTAAATCAAAAAAGGGTACACAGTTTCGAATATGGGCTAATAACGTATTGAAAGAATATCTCATTAAAGGATACGCCATTAATCAAAAACGGCTCAAAGAGCAGGAACAGCACCTAAAGGAACTCAAGAGTACTGTCAGTCTATTAAGCAATGTTCTGATAAACAAGGAACTGAATTCTGATGAAGCGACAGGCTTGTTAAGAGTAGTGACTGATTACGCTTATGCATTGGATATCTTGGATAGGTATGATCATCAACAGTTGAAAATTGAGGGAACAACTGCAACTGAATTATTTATAATAGACTACAAGGAAGCGAAGCAAGCAATAACAGACTTAAAAGAAAAATTCGGGGGAAGTTCTCTATTTGGAAATGAAAAAGATCAATCCTTCAAAGGTTCTATCGCTGCCATATATCAAACATTTGGCAGTATAGATTTATATCCAAGCGTAGAAGAAAAGGCTGCAAACTTGCTGTATTTTGTAGTTAAAAACCATTCTTTCTCTGATGGTAATAAACGGATTGCCGCTTATCTTTTTGTTTGGTTTCTTGATAAAAATGACATCCTATATAAATCGGATGGCTCTAAACGCATTGCAGACAATGCACTCGTTGCATTGACACTCATGATTGCGGAAAGCAAATCCGACGAAAAAGAAATGATGGTTAAGGTAATAGTCAACTTGATTAACGTTAACAATTAACAAAAGGAATTAGTAAATTAATAGTGCCAGCGAATGGCACTGATGAGATAAACCAAACACATTTAGTATGATTTTAAAAAATCCCATAACTGGCATTGCATTAAGTGAATCAGAACTCTCCTATTTTGTTAAACTAAAACTAGACGCTTCCTGGATTACCGAAGACTGGATTGCCAATAATGTTCCAATTGAAGAAATAGAACAATTTGTCGTCTTACACCTTAACGAGACGAAAAGAAGTCATCGATTTTTTAAAAATTCAAAATACAAAAAGAAATTAAAAAAGTATTTAGTAAAGGAATGCTATCTAATGGAGTCAGACAAGACAGAGGTATATAGGTTATCCGACGGCAACTTGATTCTGAGCATGTCTTGTAAAAATCTTCTCAAGGTTATACAGAAGTTCAAAAATAAAAAAAATGCAATGAAGGATATTTATTCAATTCTAAATATCAAATTAGTTGTCTCTTCATGTAAAATTATGTCCACTTTGATTGAAATTTCTATAAGATCAGAACTTGATTAATCTGCGATTTCGAAGTGTTTGAGAATCAAAAAGTTGTAAAATCAAATTTTCTAAAAGTGCAGCAAAAATATTTTGAAAAGGATGATTTATAAAACACAAATAGCTAACAATAAGATTGTTAGCTATTAAAAAGTGTACCCGAGAGCAGATTCGAACTGCCACGCCGTTGCCAGCACCAGCCCCTCAAGCTGGCGCGTCTACCAATTTCGCCACCCGGGTATATTGCTGCAAAGATATATTTATTCACAATATAATGTTAAGCCATCATAAGCTAATTTGATATTATCAGGCAATTCTTTTTCAACAACCTCATGAAGTCCCATATTATGGCTTATATGCGTAAAATAAGTCTCTTCAGCACCTATCTTCTGTGCAAAGTTAATAGCTTCATCTAATGTAAAGTGAGAAATATGCTGTTCTTTTTGCAAAGCATTTACAACAAGTATTTTAGCCCCTTTAATTTTGGCAATTGTTTCTTCAGACACAGTTTTTGCATCAGTTATATAAACGAAATCATCTATCCTGAATCCCAAAATTGGCAGCTTATAATGCATAATATCCAAAGGGATTATAGAGGTGTCACCCACTGAGAATACCTCATTAGAAATTGTATTTAAATCAATTTGTGGTAAACCCGGATAGTGAGCCTCGGCAAAAATGTAAGAAAACTCTCTTTTTAAAGCATGCTGAACACGTTCGGTAGCATAAATCTCAATATTCTTTTTCAGGAGATAATTAAATGGCCTGATGTCATCTAAACCTGCAACATGATCTTTATGCTCGTGGGTAAACAAAATAGCATCCAGATCTTTAACATTTGCCCTAAGCATTTGATATCTAAAGTCAGGCCCACTATCAATAACAATGGTTCTGTCATCAGTTTCTATCAACACAGACACCCTTAAACGCTTATCTTTATGATCGGCAGACCGACAAACTATGCAATTACATGCAATAACAGGAATACCCTGCGAAGTACCTGTTCCTAAAATCGTGATCTTCAAAATAAAGAGGTTACTGTCATACCACCAAACTTAGAAAAAATTGTTAAAAAAATACAATCTTACCTTAAGTCTACCACCTCTACACCCGGATACTTTTTAGCATCAAAAGCAAATGTAGATTCGGGAACCTTAACATTAGGCACAAAAGATTTTATAGCATAAGCATATTTGCTTCCGTTCTTGTCAAAAATCAGCACATTAGCAATTTGTTTTGCTGCCTTATCAATGCTTAAACGAATCTTAAAAAAGGATTTCTTTGTATCTACTGGCGACAGGTCAATCATTTGATAAACCTTTCCGCCAACCTTACTATCTCCAGTATACAAATACTTATAGCCCTTTTCATAAATAGTAAAAATCTTTGCCGGGTTTATCACATCATCACTATTATCCACATTTGTGAGCTGTACCTCTTTATCGTCTTTCAAATAAGTCCACTGGCTTTTACCATCACTTATTAAATCCTGATTAGACATAGCAACCTTATATTTATTGGCACCGGCTTTTGCATATAACGTGCCTTGCTGCGTTTCTTTAACTTTTGCTTGCTGATTATCTATAGTAAATGTAAAATCGGCCTTAACAACATCATATAAACGATATTTTTTACTCACCTCTGCTAATATAGCTTTAGCCTTAACATCGGTTTGAGCATACGAGGACAAGGCAACTCCCAACACAAACATCAACAACACTATCTTCTTCATCATGTTCTTCAATTATTTATTTAGCTCATTCAAGAACTGTTCCAAAGCGTAATCGTCGGGTATTAAAACTTCCCTTGCCTTGCTTCCTTCAAATGGCCCAACCACTCCCGCAGCCTCTAATTGATCAATAATACGACCTGCTCTATTATAACCCAGCTTCAATTTTCTTTGTATTAAAGATGTAGAACCTTGCTGATGCATAACAATTAGTCGGGCAGCATCTTCAAACATGGCATCCCTGTCATTCGGATCAAAGTCAAGCTTCGCCGATTCAGCAGCCTCATCAATATATTCAGGTAACTGATAAGCCTCCGGATAACCACGCTGAACGCCAATAAAATCAGAAACCCTATCAACTTCGGGTGTATCAACAAATGCACATTGCAACCTGATAAGATCATTTCCTGTCGACAGAAGCATATCACCCCTACCAATTAACTGATCAGCACCTCCACTATCCAAAATAGTCCTTGAATCGATTTTAGACAACACCCTAAACGCCAAACGCGCCGGGAAATTGGCTTTAATAGTACCCGTAATGATATTTACTGAAGGGCGCTGAGTTGCAAGTACAAGGTGGATACCAACCGCACGGGCAAGCTGTGCCAATCGCGCAATAGGTGTTTCTACCTCTTTACCAGCAGTCATCATCAAATCTGCAAACTCATCAACAATCAGCACTATATATGGTAAAAACCTATGTGAATTGTTCGGATTTAGCTTCCTTTTAATGAATTTCTCATTGTACTCTTTTAAATTCCTTACCTGCGCATCTTTTAACAGATCATAACGCTGATCCATTTCAATACAAAGAGAATTTAAGGTATTAATTACCTTTTTGGTATCTGTAATAATGGCATCAGCTTCGCCAGGGAGCTTTGCTAAAAAGTGACGTTCAATTTTATTAAACAGGGTTAGCTCAACTTTTTTAGGGTCAACCAACACAAATTTAAGCTGAGAAGGATGCTTTTTATAAAGTAACGATACCAAAATGGAGTTAATACCAACTGACTTACCCTGACCGGTAGCACCGGCAACAAGCAAGTGAGGCATTTTAGAAAGGTCGGCAATATAAACCTCATTCGAAATGGTTTTACCAAGCGCAATAGGCAAATCCATTGCAGTCTGCTGGAACTTTTCAGTAGCCAGGATACTTCTCATCGAAACCATTTCCGGATGCATATTAGGCACCTCAATCCCTATGGTACCTTTACCAGGCATCGGTGCTATAATACGTATACCTAAAGCTGCTAAACTTAAAGCAATATCATCCTCCAGGTTTTTAATTCTCGAAATACGAACACCGGGTGCTGGTATAATTTCATAAAGTGTAACCGTTGGACCTATTGTCGCCTTAATCTTATCAATCTCTATATTATAATGATTTAGCGTTTCAACAATCTTGTTTTTATTTGCTTCCAGTTCATCTGCATTCACAGAGATTTTATTAGAACCATAATTTTCCAATAAGTCCAGATGCGGATATTTATAACTTGCCAGATCAAGTGTTGGATCATAATGACCAAATTGTTCTACAAGCTCCTCTGATTTCTTGTCTTCCTCAGTTTTTTCAATTGTCAATTCCGGCTCTGCCTTTACAGGGACTTCCAATATAGGAGACTTAGGTCTTTCATCAACAGTTGGAGAAAGCACAATAGGTGTATGCATAACATTTACTGCCGGAGTAAATACCGGTGCACCCTCTTCCTCTGCTTCCTTCTCCTCAAATCTTGATGGGGTAACTACCACATTTTGTTCCCTTTTACGCTGATTTGCTAATTTATCATTAAGCGTAAATTCAACAGGTTCAGAGCGCACCTCATTCTCCATCTCAATATTATCAGGGGTTTCCGGAATAATTGCTCCATCCTGCTTACGCTGTGGCAATTTAAAATCAATATTATAGGCAATTATTAAAATGGTTAACCCTAAAAAAGCAATTAATACACCCACTCCGGCAGTTCCAATCTGGGCCGTCAACAATTTATTAGTCCAGTAGCCAAACTCACCCTCTAAAAAATGAGGGGCGTTTGAAAAGAAAGCATGGCAAAAGCCGAAGGTCAAAGAAATAAACAGCAAAAAGAACAAACTATAACCAAGAGTTTTTTCAAGCGCAAATATTTTCACTTTAAACAGCAATCTGTACCCTATAACAAAGAATACAAAAACAAAAAGAAACGACGCCACCCCAAACCATTCGTAAATAAATTGGTGAGACAATAATGCACCTATTTTACCTAACCAGTTCTGTACTACAGGCGGTATATTAGTCTGTTGCAATTCCTCATATGTTTTAAACAGATTGCTCCAGCCTCCATTTGCATCAATTACATAACTATGATCTTCTTGCCATGTAAATAAATACGAAGTAAACGCAATAAGAAAGTAGAGCGAAAGAATGACAAAAAACAGGCCTATGATCTTAACCGCTCTCCCATTCTGAAAATCCAGACGGGGTAATATCTCAGTTCTCTCCCTAAATTTTTTAGGGCCTTGTGATCTGGAACCCTGCTTATCTGCTGGATCATTTTTAAAAGAATTGGACTTAAATTGGTTTCCCCTTACCGACATTTTTCTTACAAATATTAATAATCAACAAACTTAAATAATATTATTGCCATCTATGCTAAGATATTACAAATACCGCAAACCATATCTAATTCAACAAATTTATTCAAAGTAAAAACGTCCATTTCTTCAAAAACTTTTACACAAAAGAGTTCTTCTAAAAATAAATTTCAACAGAATTTTAAACCTTCTCTCGTAATTAAAGTCATAGATACAAAGCGTTTAAGTTTTGATTTTTAGATATAGTTTTGTTTTAGGGTGATCCCGTTTAGTGTACTACTAAGCGGGATTCTTTTTTAGATATAACATTTTACCTAAGTTTGTTAATTTAATTAAGCATTTTTAATTTAAATTTAACAATGGACATTGCTCATCTTGAAAGTTTAATTGAGGCCGATAAGAAACAAGACATATCAGATCTTTTGATCAGACAACCACAGCTTGCCAATCAAAAAACAAGCCACGGAATATCTCCCGTATTGTTAGCCTGTTATTACAGAAAACCTGGAATAGCTTTGTTAATAGCCAGTTTTTCAACTAATATAACATTATTTGAAGCCTGTGCATTGGGCAAATACGAACTTACAACTAAACTGATCGATCAAGATCCTGATGGTGTTAATTCCTTTTCTACAGATGGTTTTACACCATTAGGCCTTGCTACTTACTTTGCAAACGAGGAGATATGTAAGCTACTCATAAATAGCGGTGCTGATGTAAATATTCCCGCAAACAATGGTTTTAATGTTTACCCTATCCATTCTGCAGTTGCAGCAAAAAACTACAACCTTACCAAAATGCTTATTAATGCCGGAGCGATAATAAATGTAAAACAGCAAGCCGGCTTCACCCCTTTACATGCTGCAGCGCAACAAGGAGATATTGAAATGATAGTTTTATTGTTGGAAAATAATGCAGATCTCGATATCCGGATGGAGGGAGGTAAATTACCTGCCGATCTCGCTGAAGAAAAAGGCTTTTCAGAAATAGCAGAGATTTTGCGTCTTTAACGTCACTATACATCCCAAATGCGCAGGCGTATACGCTTAATATAGTGCCTTACGTCTAAAACCAGAGCTGCAAGAATATAAAATACAATTGGAAAACCTACCGCCAAGAAAGAAGAGTATATAAAGAATAGCCTGATTTTGCTAATCGACATATTTAAACGCTCTGCGAGATATGTACATACCCCAAAACTTTGTTTTTCAAAAAAGGTAACAATGCGCTGGAACATATTATTTTTTTAATATTTTAATTCCTATACCACAATTTAAGCATTTTTTTTGAGTACAGTAATATTTATTTAATTGTAATAACGCCTGAGACATAAAAGCATTGCCCGGCTTAACCACATATTCTAAAAAATTTGTGATCATTATCTTTCCCTCTGCTGGTATATGATTTAAAAAATCAAATGATCTTTCCATAAAATGTGGCTGATCCATGTTCATTTAAACAAGTATTAGCCTATATTTTTTGTTTCCTATAATTTGTGATGAACACCCCCAGAATAATCAGAGCAGTAGCAATAATGATATCGACAGTAACAATTTCACCAAGGATCAGCCAGCCTAAAAACAAGGCGATAATGGTATTGAAATAAGAAAGTATAGATACTTCAGTTGCAGTAACCTTCTTTAAAGCATAATGATAGCAGAAATAACCAACTACAGATCCAAAAATTGCCAGGTAACCTACCGCCATCAAACTCTTTAAACTCCATTCAGCTACATGAGTATTACCAGAAAAAACAAAAGCAAGCCCAAGCTGAATTATAGAAGAAAATACAAATTGATAAAACAGATCAAGAAAAATATTATCAGTTTTAAGGGTATATTTTTTAGTATAAATAGTTCCAGTGGCCCAACCCGTAACAGCAAAACATAAAAACATGATCCCTGTTTTGTAATTAGGATCAAGCAGATCACCCAAACCCGCTCTAAAAATAAAAGCCACCCCTAAAAAGCCAATTACTACACCCAAAAACCCCTTTAAACTAGGCTTTTGCAAACCGAACAACACACTTCCCAAAAATACTACAAGAGGGCTCAGCGCATTTAATAAAGATGTTAAACCACTGGGTATAGTTTCTTCTGCTACGGTAGTCATACCATTGGCAACAACAATCATTAAAACAGATACCAGCAGCTGCCTTCTTAAATAAGGCCAATCTTTCCATTTTAATTCATTTTTGCTCAGCAGTATCCCCATCAAAATTAAGGATGCAAATGCCTGTCTTATAGCCGCAACAAACCAGGCCGGAATGGTTTCTACTGCAACACGGATTCCCAGGTATGTTGTTCCCCAAACTACAGCAACGCCTATCAGTGCAAAAACTAGTTTAAAATCCGTTTTGGCGGTCATATCAATTTTGCAGACAGCAAGATCTGCTCCATCTCTTTTTGTACGTTTAGCGCCTCCTCTCTTGCCTTTTCAGCAAAATCTTCGCCTTTACTTGCATATATAATAGCTCTTGCAGAATTTACAAGCAAACCACATTCTTTATTTAAACCATATTCACAAACATCAGCAAGACTGCCACCCTGGGCACCGATGCCTGGTACAAGTAAGAAATTATCAGGAGCCAATCTTCTTATATTTTCAAACTCAGAGCCACGAGTAGCACCTACAACATACATCAGTTGCTCACTATTTGCCCATTGAGATGAAATTCTGATAACTTCCTCATATAATTTGCCCTCTGGGGTTTTATGTAACTGAAAGTCGCTATGGCCTGTGTTTGAAGTTAAAGCCAACAGGATTACCCATTTATCTTTGTATTCCAGAAACGGGCCAACAGAATCCTTTCCCATATAGGGTGCAACAGTTATAGAATCAAAGCTCATACCCGACTTATCCTCATTAAAAAAAGCATCGGCATACATGGCTGAGGTATTCCCGATATCCCCTCTTTTTGCATCAGCAATTGTAAAAATACCCTTAGGAATATGTTGCCACGTTTTAATTAAAGTTTCCCACCCCTTTAATCCCATTGACTCATAAAAAGCAGTATTAGGTTTGTAAGCTACACACAGATCTTTAGTCGCGTCAATTATCTGCTTATTAAATTCTAATACGGGGTTTTCGTATTTTAATAAGTGTTTTGGGATATTTTCCAGAACCGGATCAAGGCCAACACACAAAAAAGATTTCTTACTTTTGATTTGTTCAAATAACTGCTTCTTATTCATCAGAGGGTAAATTTTGTGTGCAAAGATGCCAAATTTAACAGTGATTTAACGCCTATTTAAAAACTTTTAAACGAAATTATTTTAAACAATTTTAAGTTTTTCTTGGAGATTAGGTTACAAATACATACAATTGCAACATAATTCTCTAAAAGTTTATCTGCACATTCCAGAAAATCCAATAAAAATTTTGTTTCCAACTATATTTTATAGCCGTTTTTTCTGCTTTGTTGAAGTGATAAATGCTTTTTTTAAAAATTTCTCTACACCCATATAATGTTTAATAAAACAGAATTAAATGAAAAACTCACAGCCGAATTGCGTGAGATTGCAAAAACTCAGGGCATACTAAATGCTGATGAGTTACGTAAGGCTGAACTGGTTGAAATTATTGCACAGATTACAGAACAAGAAACAAATGTTCCTGTTGCTGAGGTGACTGAGGTAGCAGCACCAGCTAAAGTTAGTAAAGCAAAGGCTGCAAAAGATACCGGCACTGCAGAAAAACCAACCCGTAAAAGAATCCGGATATCGGCAAAGGAAGATGAAGGCCCAACAACTAAACCTTTCAATAAGGCATCATTGTTTGATCCTCTTCCGGGCTCTGAACAAAGATATGCAGATGAAGCTGCTCAAGAGATAATCATACCTGATGCTGAGCCAGAGGTTGAAACGCCACAAGCACCTTCAGAAACTATAGAAACTGCCAAATCAGCTCCGGTAGCTGCCCCTGTTCAAAATGCCCCTTCAGGCGAAAACAAAAAGAACAACAAGCCTCAAAGAGACGAAAACAGACCTAAAGGACCTAATTCAGGTGGTCATCAAAAACAAAATGAGAATAGCTATTCAAATCTTGATTTTGACAATACCATCACCAACGAAGGTGTTCTGGAAATTATGCCAGATGGTTATGGTTTCCTAAGATCTGCCGATTATAATTACCTTTCATCTCCTGATGATATTTATGTATCTCAATCTCAAATCAAGCTATTTGGCTTAAAAACAGGCGATACAGTTAAAGGAAGCATCCGCCCTCCAAAAGAAGGCGAGAAATATTTCCCTTTGGTAAGAGTAGAAACGATTAACGGACGCTTACCAGCTGATGTTAGAGACCGTGTTCCGTTTGACTACCTTACTCCTCTGTTTCCTACAGAAAGGTTAAACCTTTTCACAGAAACCAACAACTACTCTACCAGGATTATTGATCTGTTTACCCCAATAGGTAAAGGTCAGCGTGGTCTGATTGTAGCACAGCCTAAAACAGGTAAAACCAATTTACTTAAAGAGGTTGCCAATGCAATTGCCAAAAATCATCCTGAAGTTTATTTGATCATATTATTGATAGATGAACGTCCGGAAGAGGTTACTGATATGGCAAGAAGCGTAAGAGCTGAGGTTATTGCTTCAACTTTTGATGAGCCTGCAGAACGTCACGTTAAAATTGCTAACATCGTTTTAGAAAAAGCAAAACGTCTTGTAGAATGTGGTCATGATGTAGTAATCCTGTTAGACTCTATCACAAGGTTAGCAAGAGCATACAACACAACTGCTCCAGCATCTGGTAAAATTCTTTCTGGTGGTGTTGATGCAAACGCATTGCACAAACCTAAACGTTTCTTTGGTGCTGCACGTAACATAGAAAAAGGTGGTTCTCTAACCATCCTTGCAACAGCCTTAACAGATACCGGTTCTAAAATGGACGAGGTAATCTTCGAAGAATTTAAAGGAACTGGTAACATGGAACTACAGTTAGATCGTAAACTATCTAACAAACGTATCTTCCCTGCTATTGATATCACTGCTTCAAGTACACGTAGAGATGATCTATTACATGACAGAGATACGTTACAACGTGTATGGATTTTACGTAACCACCTTGCAGATATGAATGCTCAGGAAGCAATGGAATTTGTACAGGCACAAATAAAAGGCACAAAATCCAACGAAGAGTTTTTAATTTCGATGAATAGCTAATAAATGATAAAGAAGCATATCCCTAATGCAATAACCTGTGCAAATCTGTTCTCAGGTTGTATAGGAATAGTTTATGCTTTTAACGGAGCTCTGGAGACAGCAGCATACTTTGTGCTGCTGTCCGGAATCTTTGATTTCTTTGATGGCTTTGCTGCCAGACTGCTAAATGTAAAATCAAACATCGGGAAAGATCTCGATTCTTTGGCTGATATGGTAAGCTTTGGTTTCCTGCCGGGAGTAGTAATGTATCAGTTGCTTTCTCAAAGTGATTACACATTATCTTACCTGCCTTACCTTGCATTTATCATCACTGTATTCTCTGCATTAAGGTTAGCCAAATTTAACAATGATACCAGGCAAACTGAAGATTTCATTGGACTCAATACCCCAATGAATACCTTGTTTATAGTCTCCTTGCCTTTCATTCAAAAAGACTATCCTTCGGTTATCAATTCTACCTTGCTTCTTATAGCATTAACGGCATTATTAAGCTGGTTACTGGTAAGTGAAATTAGAATATTCTCTTTAAAATTCAGCTCAACAAGCTGGGCTCAGAACAAAATAAAATATATTTTTCTAATCATATCAGTACTGTTAATTCCGTTTCTAAAATTTGCAGCAGTGCCTTTTATATTAGTATTGTATATAGGATTGTCGATTCTACATTTCAGGCGTATCCCTACTGCCTAAAGTTCTTTTTCAAGATCTGCCCTTGCCAAATCCAATTGCCTGTATAAAACCGGCACAAACTCAGCAATTTCAGCAAAAGCCTTTGGCAATGCTTCTACTTCAATAAGTTCACGGGCATTATGTTCAATCATCTGCATATGCAATTTAGCGTCTTCCCTTCCAATATAAGCAAAGGTAGGCTTCATTCTATGTGCACATGTTGATACCAACGGCCAATTTTTATCGGCAACTGCACTTTCAAGTTCAGAAAGATATACAGGTGTTTGAGCTTTAAAAAGATCTATCATCTCTATGATAAACTCTGCATTATCTGCAGACATCTCTCTTAAATAAGAAAGATCTAAAGGCTCATCATTTTTATTTACGTTAATCATCGGAACAAAAATATAATTAAATTCTAGATACAGATAAATTATCATGTAATCTTTCTAATACCTGCTTAACAGTTATTTTCAAGATCGGGTGTACATAATCAGGTGCAATCTCTGCCAGAGGCTCTAAAACGAATTTCCTATATTGCATCTGAGGGTGAGGTATTTGTAACTTATCTTTCATATCCACTACAATATTATCATAAAAAATAACATCAATATCAATTAAACGGGAGCCCCATTTTTCGTGTCTTACCCTACCCAGTTCCAATTCAATTTCTAAAGCCCTATCCAACACCTCAACAGGTGTAAGCTTTGTGTTCACACCCAATGCAACATTTAAAAAAGAAGGCTGATCTTCCTTACCCCATGCCTCAGTTTCATAAACCGATGATCTTACAAATACCTCACCAATATCAAGTGCAATTTGTGCCATAGCATCATCAATCAGCTGTTTCCTATCTCCAAGGTTACTACCCAGTAACAAATAAACTTTTTTAGTATCAAACATCATATAAAAGCCTGAGGCTATTTTTTTACTTATATTTACAAAATAAATATTTAACCACCACATGAGAGAATTTTTCAAGTATGTTTTTGCAACCATTGTAGGCGTTATCATTTCACTTGTCCTTTTTACCCTGTTATTTGTAGTAATTATTGTTGGTGTGGTTTCATCTCTCGAGGGCGATAAAACTGTTAGCGTTAGCAGCAACTCAGTACTATATTTAAACCTCGATCAGGCAATTAGAGAACGTACTCCTGATGATACTTTTTCAAATCTGCCAATCGTGGGCGGGGATGGTGAAAAAAGCATCGGGTTTAACGACATACTTAAATCTCTTAAAAAAGCAAAAACCGACGATAACATCAAGTGCATTTATCTTAATGTAACTTCTCCAAATGCGGGCTTTGCAACATTACGCGAAGTAAGAAATGCTTTAATAGATTTTAAAACCAGCAAAAAGAAAATCATAGCCTACAGCGAAGTTTATACTCAGGGTGCTTATTACCTGGCATCTGCTGCTGATAAAGTTTATCTGAATCCTGAAGGGGCGCTTGAATTTAAAGGCCTAAGCTCTCAGATTATGTTCTTTAAAGGCGCACTTGATAAACTAGGTATTGAAGCCCAAATAATAAGAGTAGGTTCATATAAAAGTGCAATTGAGCCATTTATTACCGATAAAATGAGTGATAAAAATCGTGAACAGGTTACTGCTTATTTAACCGGCCTGTACAATACTTTTCTTGAAGGAATAGGTGAAAGCAGACATATCAGTACACCTACATTACATCAAATTGCAGATGATTATAAAATCCAGCAGCCAAAAGATGCGGTAGCTTATAAACTAATTGACGGGCTTAAATATAAAGATGAAATACTTGATGAACTTAAAACTTTAAGTGGTAAAGACAAGAAAAGTAACATCAGCAGCATAACTATAAATGACTATGCTAAAAATGTAAACACAGATATTGGTGAAAGCAGTAAAAACAAAGTTGCGGTAATTTATGCTGATGGTGATATTGTTGGCGGAGAGGGCTCTAATGCACAGATCGGTTCTGAGCGTCTTTCAAGAACCATCAGAAAAGCCAGACTAGATTCAAATATTAAAGCCATCGTATTAAGGGTAAATTCACCAGGTGGCAGCGCGCTTGCATCTGATGTGATCTGGAGGGAAATTATTCTTGCAAAAAAAGTTAAGCCTGTAATTGCTTCATTTGGCGATGTAGCAGCATCAGGCGGTTATTACATTGCCTGCGCAGCCGATTCAATTTTTGTACAGCCCAACACAATCACAGGCTCTATCGGTGTATTTGGCGTGATCCCTAATTTCCAGAAATTATTAAATACTAAATTGGGAATTACTTTTGATGGCGTTAAAACTGGCAAGTATGCTGATATAATGAGTACAAACCGCCCTTTAACAGATGGCGAAAGATTAATTATCCAAACCGATGTAAACAGAGTTTACGAAACCTTTATCGCTCACGTATCCGAAGGACGTAAAAGAACTAAAGCATATATCGACAGCATTGGAGGAGGCCGTGTTTGGATAGGCACCGATGCAGTAAAAATAGGGCTTGCAGATAGAACCGGCAGCTTTAATGATGCAATTACCTCCGCAGCAAAAAAAGCAAAAGTAAAAGATTACAGAGTAGTTGAATATCCGGAAATGATAAGCCCTTTAAAATCATTTATGGATAGCAGCACAGATAAGGTAAGAACATATTATGCTAAGCAGGAACTTGGCGAAAATTATCCAATTTATCAGCAAATAAAATCAACCATTTCAAAATCAGGCGTACAAACCCGTATGCCATTTGAAATTATAGTGAAATAAAAGCTGCAACATTACTGCACCTTATCCCAACCCGGATGTATCGTTAAATATGTACTATTTACCGATACATTTTTGGGGTGCACCGTAATTGCCGTAGTAAAAAGATGGTCGCCCTTATTCCTTACATCAAAAGCTATTCCTTCCTTCTCTTCATCGTAAACAACAAGAGTATCCTTTTTAGCTGTATTTAAATAAACTCCTGCTTTTTTAACATTCGGAAAAACTGCCTTAATCTCATCCAGCGAAACTCCAATCCTTAATCCCTTATCGGTTCGGTAATTCGAAGCGCTTACAACAATCTGTTTCACATCCTTGGCTACCATCGTACTATCCTTGTATGACGAATAAACAGACAATGTGCCTTTTTTTGTATCCGTTGAGTCCCTGAGAAACCAGATCCCCCAGGCCTTCCCCATGGCGGCATCACCATCATTCGGATTACCTAAGATCTTAAAAACCTCCTGCATGTCCTGTCCCAGAAATACCTTATCAATCGACTTACCCGGAACAATCATCAAATCTCCTGAATATTCAGGGAATGCCCCGGCGGGCAAACGAGTCTCTTTATCCTCCTCTGTCACCTTTCTATTAGGTTCGTTGCAGCCCAAAACCACAGCCAGCAAAAAAAACGCTTAAAATATTGAATTGTCTCATAGCTATATAAAGATAAAAAAAACATGCCAATAATAGTTTAATCAAAAAACCGAGCCTTTTTATTTAATTTAGCAACGATGAGTATAAAGCTATCGTTATCTCTCCTATCATCGAGATGACGAGGTGGTTAAAGTAAAAAACAACTCAATGGAAAACAAAACTATTGCCCATACCCTCCGTCTCCTGTCTCAATTGATGGAACTGCATAACGAGAACCCATTTAAAATAAAATCAGTAGCTAATGCTGCATTTAAGGTAGATAAACTACCCTATGCAATCAAGGATAAAACACTTGAGGAAATTGCCCTGATAGATGGTCTTGGCAAAAGCATATCAGCAAAAGTATGGGAGTTATTACAAACAGGTTCAATGGCTGAGCTTCAGGCAATACTGGCCGAAACCCCCGAAGGAATTGTAGAAATGCTGGGCATTAAAGGCATTGGACCAAAAAAAATAGCAATCATCTGGAAGGACCTTGGCATAGAAAATATTGGCGAGCTGTATTACGCTTGTAATGAAAACAGGCTTATTGAAGCCAAAGGTTTCGGACTAAAAACACAGGAAGAGATCAAAAAGGTTATTGAATTTCAAATGGCAGCTCATGGTAAATTCCTATATGCCCAGGCAGAAGGATTTGTAAACAAACTATTTGAAGACCTTGCTGTTTGGCTTAGAAATATTCATGGTGAGCCGCTTTTAGGCGTTGCCGGAGCGTACCGCAGATGTTTGGAAATTATCGAAGAAATAGAACTTGTAATTGGTACTGAAAGTATCGATGAACTGGTTACAAGAATATCAGAATTTGAGCCTTTACAATTTGAAGCACAAGGCGATGATGCGCTTATAGCGCAAAGCCCAACAGGCCTGAAAATAAAACTTTATGTAGTGGCCAGGCAAGATTTTTACCTCAATTGGTTTAAATTAACAGGCAATGAAAAGCATGTAAATGATGTTTTGGCACTCGCCGGCAATGGTCCTTTTAATGATGAGCAGGCTATTTATGAAAAAGCGGGTTTAGCTTTTGTTGAACCTGAACTTAGGGAGGGCTTAAATGAAATTGAATTGGCAAAGGCGAACAAATTGCCTCATTTAATTACCTACCAGGATCTTAAAGGTAGCTTGCACAACCACTCTACCTGGAGTGATGGTGTACATACATTGGAACAGATGGCTCTTTATTGCAAAGACAATTTGCAATTAGAATACCTTGGGATTTGCGATCACTCAAAATCCGCATTCTATGCCAATGGTCTTAACGAGCAACGGGTTTACGCACAACATCAGGAAATTGATGCTTTAAATACTAAACTTGCTCCATTTAAAATATTCAAAGGAATAGAAAGTGATATCCTTTTTGATGGCTCTTTGGATTATACCGACGATATCCTTAAAACTTTTGACTTTGTGGTAGCATCTGTACACAGCATTTTAAGGATGGATGAGGAAAAAGCTACATCAAGATTAATAAAAGCAATAGAAAACCCATACACCACAATTTTAGGACACCCTACCGGCAGGTTATTGCTTAGCAGAAAAGGTTATCCGATAGATTATGCCAAAGTAATTGATGCCTGCGCTGCCAACAATGTAGTTATAGAAATCAATGCAAACCCATTGCGTTTGGATCTCGACTGGCGTTGGCATCGCTATGCGCTTGAAAAAGGTGTTATATTATCTATAAATCCGGATGCCCATAGAACAGAGGGTTTCCATGATATGAAGTACGGTGTACTGGTTGGCAGAAAAGGCGGACTGGAGGCCAAACAATGCTTAAATAGTTACTCAGTAAATGAAATAGCAGATCATTTTAAAAACAGGACTAACAATATTTAATCATTATAAAAGCCATTATGCTTACCTTTGACCCAAATAGAGCATGCTAACAGAAAAACTACATAATGCCCATCACAATAACCCTAGTCCGGATATATTAGTTATAGGCGATCTCATGTTGGACCACTACATCTTTGGGTCGGCAACCAGATTATCACCAGAAGCACCCGTGCCAATTTTAAATGCACACAGAGAATCTAAAATTATTGGTGGCGCAGCAAACGTAGCCAGTAACCTTATTGATCTTGGAGCTAAAGTGCACCTTGCAGGGATTGTTGGAGATGATGTATTTGCAAATGATGTTGCAGATATTTTAACAACAAAAGGCATAGGCGATCAATTAATTTTAAAAGATAGCAGCAGGGTAACTACCGTAAAAACACGGGTTATCGCCGGAAATCATCAAATTGTTAGAATAGACAAAGAGGACACCCATAATATCTCTGCTGAACTGGAAGAATCTTTCTTTGCTTTCATTACACCCTATATAGAAAAAACAGACATTGTAGTCCTTTCAGATTATAATAAAGGCTTACTAACTCCAACCCTATCCTTAAGAATTATAGGTTATTGCCAATCACTTGGAAAAAGAATCCTTGTAGACCCTAAAGGACTGGATTATAGTAAATATGAAGGTGCCTTTCTTATTAAACCAAACCGTAAGGAGTTGGCAGAAGCTGCAAAAACGGAAAAAATCAATTCCAATGAGGATCTGATAAAAGCAGCCCATATTATTCTTGATTCAACCAGGGCTACCTATCTGATTGTAACACTTTCAGAGGCAGGAATTGCAATTATCACTAAAGAAGATCATAAAATTATACCTGTTGCAGCAACCGAAGTATACGATGTAACCGGTGCAGGCGATACCGTAATAGCTACCTTAGCCTATTGCCTATCATTAGGCTTTAGTGTTGAAGAAGCAGCAACCATAGCCAACTATGCGGCTTCAATTGTAATTAAACATATTGGCAGTGCAACAACCAGCATTGAAGAAATCATTGCATCTTTAAAAACCAATTAACATTCATGGTATTAGACGAACTAAATCATCATAAGTTAACCATTGAGAAAGTCATTTCTAAGCTTGTACCTCAAATTGAGCGCAGTTGTAAGTTAATTACAGATACGCTTTTAGCCGGCCATAAAGTATTATTGGCCGGGAATGGAGGAAGTGCTGCCGATGCACAGCATATTGCAGCAGAGCTTACCGGAAGGTTTGTTAAAGAACGTAAAGCATTACCTGCAATTGCACTTACTGTTGATACCTCGGCATTAACTGCAATAAGCAATGATTACGGTTACCATAGCGTATTTGAGCGTCAGCTACACGCACTGGCAAACCCCTCAGATCTGTTTATTGCAATATCTACAAGTGGCAATAGCGCAAACATTATAAACGCGTTAAAAGCAGCTAAAGAAATTGGCTGCAAAACGCTGGGCCTATCTGGCAGAGATGGCGGTCAGATGAATGAACTTTGCGATATAAACATTGTAATCCCCGAAGATAATACTGCCAGAATACAGGAAATGCATATCCTTATTGGACACATTCTTTGCACTGCAGTAGATCAATCACATTAATTATGGCAAAAGATTCAAAACAGACTCTTGGACAGAAAATAGTATCTAAAGATACTTTAATTGATAAAGCCCGTATCTGGAAAGCCGAAGGGAAAAAGATTGTATTTACCAATGGCTGCTTTGACATTATACACCCTGGCCACATCACCTACCTTGGGGAAGCTGCTGATTTAGGCGACATCCTTGTTGTTGGCTTAAATACGGATAACTCAGTATGTAAGCTTAAAGGCGAGAACAGGCCAATAAATAATGAGTTTAGTCGCACTCAGCTTATTGCATCCATGTTTTTTGTTGATGCAGTTGTGCTTTTTAGCGAAGACACACCCCTTAATTTAATAAATGCCGTTCAACCAGACGTATTGGTTAAAGGAGGAGACTACAACCTTGATAATATTGTGGGTGCAAAAGAAACAATTGCAAACGGAGGCGAAGTTAAGGTACTTAACTTTTTGCCCGGCTATTCATCAACAAGTATCATAGAAAAAATAAAAGGTTCACAATAAGAAATTATTGATTTGAAAACACCTAAAAAAATTATTGTAATAAGGTTCAGCTCAATGGGCGATATTATTTACACTACCCCGGTAGTAAGATGCCTTAAACAACAATTACCAGACTGCGAGATACATTTCCTTACCAAACCCGCATTCAAATACATCTATCAAAACAACCCTTATTTAACTAAGCTTCATACCCTTAAGCCAAAGTTATCAGACACGATTAAGGATATTAAAGCCGAAAACTTTGACCTGATCATAGACCTGCATAACAACCTGCGCACTTCTATTATCAAATTCAAAACCGGACTGCCCTCTTCTACTTATAAAAAAGATAGAATAGCCAAATGGCTTGCATTAAAATTTAAGTGGAATAAGCTCATTTCCGGAAAACATCTGGTAGACAGGTATCTTGAAACCGTAAAGTTCCTGGGCGTTAAAAACGATGATAAGCCAATAGATTATTACATCTCTAAAGAATATCAATTATCAGAGTTTTTACCTGCCTCTCATCAGCAAAAGTTCGTAGCATTTGTTATTGGAGCAACTCATTTTACCAAAAGGTTGCCTAACGATAAAATCATTGAAATATGTAATAAAATAAACCTGCCTGTAGTTTTATTAGGAGGCAATGATGTAAAAGACAATGCCGATATCATTAAGGAAGCCACCAGCGATAATGTATACAGCAACTGCGGATTAACAAATCTAGATCAGTCTGTTTTCCTGATTTCCAAAGCCTATAAAGTAATAGGTTTTGATACAGGACTTACCCACATTTCAGAAGCTTTTGATAGACCTCTGGCATCCATTTGGGGCGGAACTACACCTGACCTGCTTGGTGTTCATCCTTATAAAATATCGCAATCACTAATTGTTGGAGAAGATCTTTCCTGCAGGCCGTGTTCAAAATTTGGTTTAGAAAAATGTCCGTTAGGACATTTTAAATGTATGAAAAACATTCATACTGATAAGATTGTTAGTTTTATAAACTCATAATAACGCTTATATGAAGCAATTGCTATTAGTAAGACACGGTAAATCAGACTGGGGCAACTCCCATCTTGCAGATTTCGACAGGCCATTAAATCCACGCGGGCATAGAAACGCACCAGAAATGGCGGCAAGGATACTTCAAAAAGACCTTGTTCCGCAATTATTGGTAAGTAGCCCGGCACTAAGAGCAATTACTACCGCCAGACATTTCTCGCAGGTATGGCACAAATCTCCAGATCAGATCAAAGAGGAAACTGCTATTTACGAGGCTGATGTAAACACACTTTTAAAAGTGGCAAACAAGTTTAACAATAAATATAACAGAGTAGCCATGTTTGGGCACAACCCGGGATTTACAGATTTTGCAAACTATTTAAGTGATGCAAGTATCTATAATATCCCTACCTGTGGAATTGTAATAATAGAATTCCCTACAGATAGCTGGGCTGAAGTAAGTCATTTTGGCGGAACGTTAATTGAATTCGATTCCCCCAAAAGTGCTGATGAAGACTAAAAATGAAGGTGCTTAACAGTAAGCCCGTTATTAATTAGTTGCATAAGGGAGTCTACCCCTATTCTTAAATGGGTTTCCACATAATTTGTGGTTACACCGCTATCGCTTTCTGCAGTTTTTACCCCTTCAGGTATCATCGGCTGGTCAGAAACCAACAGTAAAGCGCCGGTAGGTATTTTATTGGCAAATCCTGTAGTAAAAATGGTTGCCGTTTCCATATCCACAGCCATGGCGCGTAAACCCTTTAAGTATTTTTTAAAGTTCTTATCATGTTCCCAAACCCTACGGTTAGTAGTATAACAAGTTCCTGTCCAGTAATCTCTGGAGTGATCTCTTATTGTTGTTGATATTGCTTTCTGTAAAGCAAATGCAGGTAATGCAGGAACTTCTGCCGGTAAGTAATCGTTTGATGTTCCCTCACCTCTTATAGCTGCAATAGGCAAAATCAAATCACCCAGTTGGTTTTTCTTTTTCAACCCACCACATTTACCTAAAAACAGTACCGCTTTAGGCGAAATCGCAGTAAGCAGATCCATCATAGTAGCAGCCATCGGGCTTCCCATACCAAAATTAATAATGGTAATTCCATTGGCGGTAACGCTCTGCATTGGCTTGTCTAATCCTAAAATAGGTGCATTGCCATTCCATTCAGAAAACATTTGCACATATTTACTAAAATTAGTTAACAGTATATACTGTCCAAACTCTTCCAGCGGCCTTCCGGTATAACGTGGCAACCAATTCTTAACAATCTCCGATTTAGATTTTAAACCATCTTTTACCGGAGTTTCAACTTCTTTACTTTTTTTAGCTTTTGCTACTGTCGCTTCATCTTTTTTTACGTCTTTTTCTTCGTTCATATATTTATCCTTTCTTTATTATTCTTTTTTTTCAGGTGTATTTCTGTTAAACTTAGTTATCCTGAAAGAGAGACATTACTCCTCACCCCAAATAACAAGTTAAAAAAAAATCCCCGGTAAAACCGGGGATTTAAATTTCTAAGCAGCTTTTAACTTTTTAAAGTCGGCTTTTTCAAATTTCTCTACGGCATAGTCGAGCGTAATGTTCAATTCCTGGACACTCGCGTCCGATGGCACTTCAAACATCGCATCAAGCATAATCGCTTCACAAATAGAGCGTAAGCCCCTTGCTCCTAGTTTATACTCCATCGCCTTATCAACAATAAAATCTAAAACCTCATCATCAAATACAAGCTTTACATTCTCGTACTCAAACAGTTTCACATACTGGCGCAACAACGAGTTCTTAGGCTCAGTTAAAATATTACGCAATGCCTGTTTATTTAACGGGTTAAGATGCGTTAAAACAGGTACACGACCAATAAGCTCCGGTATTAATCCAAAAGATTTTAAATCCTGAGGCGTAATGTACTTATACAAGTTTTTAAGGTCAAGCTCTTCATCATCCTTTTTAACCTTATAACCTACTGCTTGTGTACGCAACCTGTTTGCTATTTTACGTTCAATACCATCAAATGCACCACCGCAAATAAACAAGATGTTGTTAGTGTTTACAGGGATCATTTTCTGATCAGGGTGCTTACGACCACCCTGTGGCGGAACATTTACTATAGTACCCTCTAAAATTTTCAATAATGCCTGTTGAACACCCTCTCCAGATACATCTCTTGTGATCGATGGATTATCACTTTTACGTGCAACCTTATCAACCTCATCAATATAAACTATACCTCGTTCTGCCGAAGCTACATCATAATCAGCAGCCTGCAACAAACGTGTTAAAATACTTTCAACATCCTCTCCAACATAACCAGCCTCAGTAAGTACTGTAGCATCACAAATACAAAAAGGCACATGTAATATTTTGGCAATGGTTTTAGCCAGTAAAGTTTTACCCGTTCCGGTTTCACCTACCAGCATGATGTTAGATTTTTCAATCTCAATCTCGTCGCCTTTATCAATCTTCTGGCTTAACCTTTTATAGTGGTTATACACTGCCACCGAAAGTACTTTTTTAGCATCATCCTGCCCAATAACATACTGATCAATATGCGCTTTAATTTCCTGTGGTTTTAATAAGGTAATCGAAGGATCTAAAGCTTTACTTTTTTTGGTACCCAACTCCTGAACCAGAAGCTGATTGGCCTGAGCCACACATTTATCACAAATGTATGCATCAAGCCCTTCAATAAGCATTAAAGTATCCTGCTTACCTGAGCCGCAAAAAGAGCAACGCGATTCTTTATTTTGTTTAGCCATTTTTAATCTTTCTTACTACTAGCAACCAGTACCTCATCAATCATTCCAAAACCTTTAGCTTCTTCAGCTTTCATCCAGTAATCACGGTCTGAGGCTTTCTCAACCCACTCATAAGATTGTCCTGAATGGATAGAAATGATATCGTACAGTTCCTTTTTTAATTTTAGCATCTCCCTAAGGTTAATCTCCATATCAGAAGCCACACCCTGAGCACCACCCGATGGCTGGTGAATCATTACACGTGAGTGAGGTAATGCAGCACGTTTTCCTTTAGCTCCTGCCACCAATAGAACCGCTCCCATCGAGGCTGCCATACCGGTACAAATTGTAGCTACATCAGGACTAATGTACTGCATGGTATCGTATATACCTAAACCGGCATAAACTGAACCACCTGGTGAATTGATATAGATCTGAATATCCCTATTGTTATCTGTTGATTGTAAAAACAACAATTGGGCTTGTATAATGTTTGCATTTCCATCATAAATAGCATCACCTAAAAAGATAATCCTATCCATCATCAAACGAGAGAAAACGTCCATCTGTGCTACATTAAGCTGGCGTTCTTCAATGATATAAGGTGTCATGCTTTTTGGAGAGTTGTTTGTAGCTCCAATAAAACGATCAACATTTAAACCGTTAATACGGTGATGTTTAACTGCATATTTTCTAAACTCGTCTTTATCTATTTTCATAAAGTTTCTATTTTATTTTATCTGCTATGAAGCTTCCTTCTGAGGTTTCATAAGTTCTTACTTTTTTTCTTCTTTTATTACTACCAAAGTAGATAAACTAAATTGGTAATTTATTGTGGCATTGTAAAATTTGAATATCTTTTATATAAATAAAGCGGCCTTAATAAAGCCGCCTTATTTGTAATACTATATAATTAAAGTGTATTTGCTGTTACCAGCCTTTCCTATTTTAATTCTATAAATTTATTATAAGCTATATCTTTTTGGTCTAAAGTAGCAACTGATTGAATGTGTTCGAAAACTTTAATCGCTTTTACTTCATCAAAAATACGGTTAGCGTTGTCTTTCTCTTTCAAGAAAGTAGCAGTGTACTGAGCCAATTGATCTTCCGGCATCGGAGCTGGACTGTACATTCTGAATTGTGCGTCTAAACGTTGTTTTGCTGTTTGGAAAACATCTTCGTATTTAATCTCGATGTTGTTGTCTTTAATCAATTTATTTTCGATTAAAGTCCATTTCAAGTTTTTAGCGAAATCATCATAACCTTCAGCTAACTCTTCGTCAGTTAGTTTTTCATTAGTGGCTTTTAACCATTTACGTAAAAACTCATCTGGCAAATCAATTTTAACGCTGTCAGTAAGTTTAGTATACATATCGTTTTGTAATTTACGATCTGCATCTTGCTTAAACATACTTTCGATTTCTTCTGTAATTCTGGCAGTAAAACCAGCCTCATCAGTTACTTCACCTGCACCAAATAATTTATCAAAGAACTCCTGGTTTAAATCAGCTTCCTCTAAACGGTTTACATTTTTAACCGTTACCTGGAATTTAGATTGTAATTCCTTAGCGTCTTCTTCGCTTATGTTTAACAATTTGGCTATAACACCTTCATTTTTATCAAAAGCTTTTTGAACGTCAAGTGTAACTACATCGTCCTTTTTCAAACCAACTAAAGATTTCAAAATCTTTTTATCAGTAACCTGATCTAAACGAATAGATCCTGTTTGAGTAATGCCACCTTCAAAAACTGAACCATCAGCAGAAAGCTGTGCTAATTCGGCATAAAGTACGTCTTCTTCTGCCGAAACTTCAGGGTTTGTCATTTTGCCATAGCTTTTGCGGATGTTTTTGATACGCGCAGCTAAAGTCTCATCGTCAGCTTTAACAACATATTGAGTAAATTTATCTTTAGAAGAAAGGTTTACATCAACAGCTGGCGCCAATCCTAATTCATAATCAAATTCAAATTCGTCTGTATAATCCCATTTAAATTCTTTCGAATCATCCATCACAGGTAAAGGCTGACCAAGAATTTCTACTTTATTATCAGTTAAGTGCTTACTTAAAGTTTCGCTTAACAGATTGTTAATCTCTTCAACAAGAATACTTCTGCCATACATTTTTTTAATATGGGCAGGAGGAACCATTCCTTTACGGAACCCAGGAAGGTTTGCTTTTTTAGCTTGTTCTTTTATAGATTTATTAACCTTTTCAGTATAATCTTCAGGTGCAATTTTAATTTTTACAACTGCATTTAAGTCGTTAATTTTTTCCTGTGTAATGTTCATCTTTCTGAATCAATATTTTATAACCGTCTTTATATAAAAATTCCCCCGTGTTGCGGGGGAACTTTTGTGTGCGGAAGAAGGGACTCGAACCCCCACGCCGTGAAGCGCCAGATCCTAAGTCTGGTGCGGCTACCAATTACGCCACTTCCGCAGTTAGGATTGTTTTAGGACTGCAAAGATAGAGATAGTTTTCAATTCTCAAAACCCTTTTCAAATTATTTTCAATAAATATTTAACGTTTCTCTATCCTCCCAGCATCACTTACTCGCCATCAAAATTTCAGCCTTCTGATAACCAGCAAAATACATCTAAAACTTTTGACAAGACTCTAATCTTTATTCATAAAAAAATATTTTACTTTTTTATTCCGAGGCCTTCAACCGGTCAGTTTCTATGTCCATTAAATTCTATTCACCCGGACATAGACCGGTTATATCACTTATATCCCAAGCCCATATTGTAGAATAAAAAGGCCCACTTATCGGCAATTTCTTCAATAGCTTTATCTGTCGGTTTACCGGCACCGTGCCCGGCGTTGGTCTGTATACTGATCAGCACCGGTGCATCACCTCCCTGCATTGCTTGTAATGTTGCAGCAAACTTAAATGAATGCGCAGGTACTACCCTATCATCATGATCGGCAGTAGTAACCAGCGTAGCCGGATATTTTACCCCAGCTTTTAAAGCATGTACCGGAGAATATTTATGTAAATATTCAAACATCTCTTTTGAATCTTCCGATGTTCCATAGTCATAGCTCCAGCCAGCTCCGGCAGTAAATTTATGATACCGCAGCATGTCCATTACCCCAACAGCCGGAAACGCCACTTTAAACAATTCTGGCCTTTGTGCCATGGTAGCCCCTACAAGCAGACCACCATTTGAACCACCCATAATAGCCAGATAATCTTTAGAAGTGTATTTATTTGAATTCAAATACTCTGCTGCTGCAATAAAATCGTCAAATACATTTTGCTTTTGCAGTTTAGTTCCGGCAAGGTGCCATTTCTCGCCATACTCGCCACCACCACGTAAATTAGGGACTGCATAAACGCCTCCCTGCTCCAATAACACAACTATCGAAGTACTAAAAGCAGGAGTTAAACTGATATTAAAGCCTCCGTAGCCATATAAAACTGTAGGATTCTTCCCATTTAGCGCTATTCCTTTTTTATAAGTGATGATCATTGGCACTTTTGTACCATCTTTAGAGGTATAAAACACCTGCTTAGACTCATATTTTGAAGGATCGAAATCGATACCGGGTTTTTTATAGAGCTCTGATTTACCTGTAGTTACCGAATATTTAAAGATAGTGGTAGGATAAACATAAGAGGTAAAGGTATAAAACAGCTCAAGCTCTTTCTTTTTACTACCAAAGCCAACAGCTGTGCCTATCCCCGGCAACTTAATTTCATGTTCCAGTTTACCATCCATATCATATTGCAATACCATAGAAACTGCATCCTTAATGTAATTTGCAAACAACTTGCCCCCACCGGTTGATGGGCTAAGTACATTGTCTGTTTCTTTAATCAGGTCTTTCCAATTGGCAGGTTTTGGGTCGGCAGCATCAACTGTAACGATACGTCCGTTTGGTGCATTCAAATTTGTATAGATGTATAGCTTACTGCCAATATTATCAATAATGCTATGGTTTTGTTCAAAATTATCAACCACCGGGATGATAGCAGAATTAGCATCAGAAAGGTCTTTTATGTACAGTTCATTGCCCGATGTAGAGTTTGCTGCCGAAATGATTAGATAACGTTCATCTTCTGTTAAACCTGCACCAATATACCTGCGCGGAGTTTTTGCACCCCCAAACACCAGCTGATCCTCTTTTTGTGGCGTTTCCAGTTTATGAAAAAACAACTTGTGCTGTTCTGTTAAACCAGAGAGCTGACTGCCCTCTTTAGGTTTGTCGTAACTACTGTAATAGAATCCTGTATTGCCTTGCCATGCTATGCCAGAGAATTTTACGTCTATCAGGGTATCGCCAATAATCGACTTATCTGCAGCATGCATCACCACAACGGAGGTCCAGTCTGATCCGCCTGCCGACAATTGATAGGCAACTAAACTACCGTCTTTTGAAAAACTTACATCTGCCAACGATGTGGTGGCATCTTTAGAAAAAGTATTCGGATCAAGAAATACTTCAGGTTCACCTCCCTCCTTTTGACGATAAAGTACGCTTTGGTTTTGCAATCCTGTATTTTTATAGAAATAGGTATAATCACTCTCTTTAAATGGCTGTGAATACTTTTCGTAATTCATCAGTTTTGTTAGCCGCTCTTTTATGGTTTTTCTATAAGGAATTTGGGCCATATACTTTTGGGTTACTGCATTCTCTGCCTTTACCCATGCCTTAGTATCTTCTGCCCTATCATCTTCCAACCATCGGTATGGATCGGTTACTACGGTTCCAAAATAAGTGTCCTTTATATTTTCTTTTTTCGTTTCGGGATAAGTTATTGCCATTTTTTGTTTTGTATCGGTTTTTTGCGCCTGTGCAAAAATAGGGAACATAATGACAAGTGCTAACAGGCTGTTTTTAAATGTTCTTTTCATAGCCAAAATTATTTTACCTAAAATTTAATACTGAAATTATATTTATAAAAATAAGCAAAAAATACGCGCACAACACTGTTACTTTTCTTTATTATGACGAATACGTAACTTGGGCGCTTTAATTAGCTTTAATGAAGAATTTATCTTGCAAATCGGCCTGTGTTGGACTGGCATTAATTTTAACTTCTGGTGGTGTTTGGGCTCAAGTACAAAAAACAGACGACAGTAATAAAAATGCACCATACCATGCATCATCTACAAAAATAAATGCGCTGGTACATACTAAATTAGATGTGAAGTTCGACTATTCGAAACGCCATCTGATTGGTAAAGAATGGTTAACGTTAAAACCTTATGCCTACGCAACAGATTCGCTTACTCTTGATGCAAAAGGCATGGATATTAGAACTATTGCCTTAATAAATGGCAAAAACCTGCAAACGTTAAAATACACCTACGATGAGGAACAGCTAAAAATACAACTGGGAAAGAAATTTTTACCGGGCGAGGCTTACACTATCTTTATTGATTATACGGCAAAGCCTGATGAATTAAAAGTAAAAGGCAGTGCTGCCATAACTGATGCTAAAGGGCTTTATTTTATTAATCCTGACAGTGCTGTTAAAGGGAAACCTGTACAGATCTGGACGCAAGGTGAAACAGAAGCATCGTCGGCATGGTTTCCAACGATAGATAAGCCAAATCAAAAAACTACGGCCGAGATCAGCATTACCGCGCCTGCTAAATACGTAACCTTATCGAACGGAAAATTGGTAAGCCAGTTAAAAAATGCTAATGGAACGCGCACAGATACCTGGAAAATGGATCTGCCACATTCTCCGTATCTATTTATGATGGCTGTTGGCGATTTCAAAATTTATCGTGATAAATGGAATAATAAAGAAGTAAATTACTATCTGGAACCCACATACGCGCCTTATGCCAAACAAATTTTCGGGCTTACTCCTGAAATGATCGGTTTCTATTCTAAAACGCTTGGGATTGATTATCCATGGAATAAATATAGCCAGATTGTAGTTCGTGATTACGTGAGTGGTGCTATGGAAAACACTACTGCAACCTTGCACGGTGCTTACGTACAACGCACCCCAAGAGAAATGCTTGATGAAAATTTTGGACAGGCAGAAAGCACTATTGCTCACGAATTGTTTCATCAATGGTTTGGCGACTATGTTACTGCCGAAAGCTGGAGCAATTTAACTGTAAATGAATCTTTTGCCAATTACAGCGAATATTTATGGGCAGAACATAAGTATGGAAAAGATGCCGCCGATGCACACAATTATGAAGACTTGAGCCAGTATTTAGGTTCAAAAAAAGAGGCTTTAAAGAACCTGGTTCGTTTTCATTATGTTGATAAAGAAGAGGTCTTTGATGCAGTATCTTACCAAAAAGGCGGTCGCATTTTAAACATGATGCGTAATTATTTGGGAGATAAGGTTTTCTTTAAAGGTTTAAATATCTATCTGAAACAAAACGCCTTTAAAAATGGTGAAGCCCATCAATTGCGTTTAGCCATGGAGGAAGCCAGCGGACAGGATATGAACTGGTTTTTTAACCAATGGTATTTTAATGCCGGCCACCCAAAAATAAGCATAGATTATGCATGGGATGAAAGTGCGAAAACACAAAAAGTAACACTTAAACAGACGCAGGCAGGTGAGCCTTTTATACTACCTATGGCTATAGATGTGTATGCGGGTGGCAGTAAAAAACGCTATCAGGTAACATTTAAAGATGCTGTACAGACTTTTACATTTGCAAGCACCACCAAACCGGACCTTGTAAATGTTGACGCAGATAAGGTTTTATTAGCTGAAAAAGATGATCATAAATCATTAGCTGAGTTTGCTTTTCAATATGCACATGCCCCTTTGTTTATGGACAGGCTTGAAGCTATAGAAGCTGCCGGAAAAAGTAAAAAAGATGCTGAAGGTGCAAAAGTTTTACTTTCGGCCTTGAACGATAAGTATTACTCATTAAGAATACAGGCACTTGATTCAATTTCTTCTGATGATTCAGAACTTTTTAAAACTGCAATGCCTGCAATTCAAAAGCTTGCCAACTCAGACCCAAATACTCTTGTGCAGGCACAGGCAATCTCTATCATTGCAGGCAACAAAGATGCTGCTGATTTGGCATTATTTAAGAAAGGACTTGAAAGTAAATCGTATGCTGTACAGGGATCATCATTAATAGCCCTTGCTTTGCAACAACCTGAAGAGGCTTTGGCAGTTGCAAGAACGCTCGAGAAAGATAACAAAGCTGCACTTACCCAAGCTATTGCATTTGTTTATTCTAAATTTGGCACAGAGAAAGAGCTGCCTTTTATTACTGAGAAATTTACTGGAATGTCTGCTCAGGAGCAAATTGAGCTGATTCCTGCTTATGTGCATATATTAGGTAAAACCAGTGATATTAATGATTTAAAAAAAGGCGTTGAGCTTGTTAAGGCCATAGGGCTAAAATATAAAAGTTACGGTTACAATGAATATGTAACTAACTTTCTGCTGGAACTTAAAAAGCAAAAACAAGCTGACCAAGCCACCACTAGCTATATTGATACAGTTATTAATGAATTAAAATAGCAAACAACCGCTTTGAATTAACACAAACATTAAATACAAACCACACAAATGACAAAGAAAACAATCTTATTTCTGGCCCTCTTAGTTAGCGTAACACTCTCGTGTAAAACAAAAAAGAAAGTCGTTCAGACAACACCTGTTCCAATAGAGAAGCCAGCGGGCGACACGGAGCTTGACAACATTAAAAAAGATCTTCCTGAAAGTCAGGTAGAGCGTACAAATGCCGGAATTAAATTTACATTTAGTTCAGAGATTTTATTCCCTACCAACTCTTCGTATTTAAATGAAGGTTCAAAAAAGAGTATTGCTGATGTTGCCAAAGTTTTAAAACAAAAGGATCCGAACCGTCAAATTCTTATTGAAGGCCATTCTGATAAAACAGGAACTGCAAAATACAATCAATGGTTATCAGAAAAACGTGCAGTATCTGTTAAAAATTATCTGGTTAGTTTAGGCATTAACGGAAACAGGATTCAAACTTCAGGATTAGGTGACACGCAACCAATTGCGGATAACAAAACTAAAGAAGGACGTTTAAAAAACAGAAGAGTTGAGGTCACTTTGTTAAAGTAAACAATTTAACCTTACCGGCTGGTTAGTAAAGTTCTTTTTGAAGCTGAAAAAGGTATTGAACTGCCTTAACCAGTCGGCTACCATACCAGGAGAACATCTCTCCATCCACTAACATTACTTTAGCCTCAGGTATTATGGCCCTTATTTCTTCAAGGTGTTCTTCTTTGAAGGGATAAGGCTCTGAGGATAAAAATATCAGGTCGGGCTTTAGCTGGGCAAGCTCATTCAATTCAATTTCCGGATACCTTTTCTTTTTAATTACATTACTAAGGCCGTTTAATGCCAATATATTATCTATAAAGGTATTTGAGCCAGCTAACATATATGGTTTTTTCCAGATCAGATAAGCAACTTTTTTATTGATTCTATTTTGTACAGCCAGGGTTTGAAGATCGTTAAAGCCTGCTGTTATCAGATGATTTAAGTAAGCAGCTTCGGGTTCCCTGTTCACCAGTTCCCCTATTTGGCTAATGGTTTTTTTGGCATCTTCTAAAGTATAAATATCACTCATCCATACAGGATAATCTTCCATCAGTTCTTCAATTTGCAATTGCTCGTTCTCTTCTTTATTTCCAATGATGAGATCAGGATCTAAATCCTTTATTAGCTGAATGTTCAACTTCTTGGTTCCACCTACTTTGGTGCGCTCTGCAAACTTTTCTATGGGATGGATACAAAATTTTGTAAGCCCAATAATTTCCTGATCAAGCCCAAGCTCAAATAACAACTCTGTTTGAGAAGGTACTAAAGAGATAATCCGCTTTGTCGGGTAGTGGATTACGATTTCTCTATTTAGCTGATCGGTAAAGCTGCGTTGCATAGTGCAAAGATAGGTACTTTGCTACTTTACTAGGTACTTATTCGTATTTCAATGCATCAACTGGATTTGTCTTTGCAGCACGATATGCCTGCCAGCTTACGGTAACCAACGCAATGAAAACGCTTGATAATCCGGTAAGAATGAAAACCAGAGGGCCAATAGAAACATGGTAATCAAACTGCACCAGCCAGTTCTCCATAATCAGATATCCTATTGGCATAGCCAGCACCATAGCTATTATAACCGTTTTAACAAAGCTTACTGACAACAGGGTTATAATACCTGTAAGGCTTGCGCCAAGTACTTTACGTATGCCAATCTCTTTGGTACGCTGTTCGGCGCTAAAAGCTGACAAGCCAAATAAACCAAGACAGGAAACGAATATGGAAAGACCTGCAAAGAGATTAGATATGACAGACAACATCTGTTCATGCTCAAATTTCTCAGCTACCAGACTATCTACAAATTTGATCTCTACAGGAAAATCGGGGTTCAGTTCTTTTGTGATTTTGGTGATCTGATCAATGCTTCCGTGAATGTCGTGTGTGGTGTTTAGCCTCATTGTAATCACATCACTATTGTCTGCATTAAATACTATAGCCATAGGATGCAATGTTTTGGTCGGCTCATCCCACACTACATCAGCAAATATGCCAACAACAGGCCTTTGCTTGCCATTAAAAAAAACCTGCTCACCAATTGGATCTTTAAGTCCCATCCGTTTTACGGCGGTTTCATTGAGCATTAGTCCAGATGAATCTGAGGCATGGTCTTTACTAAAGTCGCGTCCGGCAATTAACCTAATGTCATTTGTTTTTAAGAAATCGTGAGTGGTCTGAATAATGTCGAATGACATTTTCTTATCTTCTATTTTCATACCCTTCCACTCTAGTCCGCTTGTATTCGAATTTTGAAAGGCAATACTACCGGACGACTGGGCGACTGCAGTTACTGCACCTGAGTTTAGGAGCCTGTTTTTGAACTGATCAAATTTGGGATAAAGGTTTCCTTCATGAGGCATCTCGACCAGGGCATTGGTATTGTATCCCAGAGGTCTGTTTTTTAGATATTGTAATTGCTGATAAAGAATCATTGTTGCCACTATAAGAACAATTGCAAAACCGAACTGGATGATAACGAGCACTTGCCTAAAGCTGAGGCTAAAGTTGTTTTTAACTGTTACAGCTTTCTTTAAAGTTTGAACAGGGTTAAAGGATGAAAGGAAAAAGGCAGGGTAGCTACCGGCCATTAATCCGGTAAATGCGATCATTCCGGTTACTGCAAACCAGTTCGCGGGATTCGCATAATTGATTTGCAGTTTGGTATTCAACAGACCATTAAATGCGGGCAGGAATAATTCAACCATCACTATTGCAAGTACCACACTAACTATAGTTAGGATAAATGATTCGAACAAGAACTGCATTACCAATGATGCACGGCTGGCTCCTATTGTTTTTCTGATGCCTACTTCTTTAGCACGTTTCTGTGATCTGGCTGTAGAGAGATTCATGAAATTGATACACGCTATAGCAAGAATACCTAAGGCGAGTATAATGAAGATCCGCACCTGTTCTATCTGGCCGCCATCGGCTACGCCGTTAGTAAAGTGGCCGTACAGGTGGTATTTTTCAAGAGGATATACAAATGGAGCAGCCTCAAGCGTCTTTGTGCCCGTTTTCTGAGCAATGGTGTTTTTTATCTTTTGGTTGAAGGTGTTGGCATCAGTGCCATTCTTAAGTGTAAGCAGTGTAAAGTACGAATAATTGTCCCAATTAGGTTCTGCTGGCCATTTGTTCAGATTTTCGTAGAGTTTCCAGGGGGTAAGGCATTCGAATCCATAAGTGAAGTTTGGCGGAAGGTCCCTAATTACCGCAGTAACCTTCAGATTAGCCTGATTTTCAAAACGAACAGTCCTGTTAAGTACATCGGCGCTGCCAAATAAGCGCTTTGCTATAGTTTCTGTAAGTACAATGGAGTTTGGATCGTCAAATGCTTTTTCGGGATTGCCACTCAGATAATCAAACTTAAATATTTGCAACAGGCCTGGGTCTGCATAGCGTCCATCTATCTTAAAAGAATTTTGCCCATTGGCTACTAATCTTCTGCTGGCCCACAATACCCTACTGATGTGTTCTATCTCGGGGCGCTCTTCTTTTAGCACTAACGGAAGCACATTGGAAACTTGTGGTGTGGTTCCTGTAATACTTTTATCGGCACCGTAAAAATTAGCCATGAGGTGGTAAGTGTTTTCACTATTCCCAAATTGCTTGTCATAGCTCCATTGGTATTGTACATAAAGCAACAACAATAAGCTTGCTGCAAGACCAATGGCAAGCCCGCTGATATTGATCAGCGAAGCGGTCTTGTGCTTTAATAAATTCCGAAACGCTATTTTAAGATTGAGTTTGAACATGATATTGAGCTTAATTATTCATATTTCAATGCTTTTACCGGATTACTAACCGCAGCTTTTCTGGCCTGTATACTTACTGTAAATAGCGCTATTATTAAAGAAATAACAGTGGCAAGTACAAATGGGGCGAACGGCATATCAACCCGATAGGCAAATCCTTGGAGCCACTTATTCATAATGATATAAGCAACTGGCCAACTGATTAGATTTGCCACTATGATCATGATCAAAAAGGAACGATTCAACATATTGACGATTTGCAAATTCGATGCGCCCAACACTTTACGCACTGCAATTTCTTTTGTTCTCCGTTTTGAAACAAATGCGGATAAGGTAAATAAACCAAGCAAAGAAAGTAATATTGAAAAGGCACTAAAGATCGTAATCATTTTCATGAAACGTTTGTCTGAAAGTATCTGCGCCTGAAAAGCATCTTCGCCAGAGGTATATATCATTGGAAAATCCGGATAAATCTTCGCCCACTCCAACCTTACTGACTCAATCATATGTTGGTAATTATCCGCATTGAAACGGACTATAAGATTATTTGTACTAGACATCCCGCCCAAATGGGTAACCTTATAAACTGTAGGCAAAACAGTTTTATCAAAACCTTCATTATTATAATCTTTGATCACTCCAACGACGCGGAAGGTATATTTTTTCTTTTCGTCTGGTACATCATAGTCCTGACCAACAATATTTCCACCAAGTAATTTTGCGGCTGCTTCATTTAAAACAACCGTATTTATTGTATCCTGTTTATACTCTTTGGAGAACAGCCTACCACTAACCAGTTGTACGCCCAAAGCTGGCAATGTTTCCATGGTAACTGTTACGGTATTGAAGTCAAAGGTGTTATTTTTATACACTACTTTTTCAGAAACGTTAAACGTATTTCCCATTACCTGGGTTGTAGTGGCAACGTATTCAACTCCAGGTATTTTTTTTATCCTTTTGGCAAGTTGGTCATTATAATTGGTCGATATATTGATGAGATGAGAACGATCAAAACCAAGATCTTTATTCACTAAGAAATTTGTTTGTGATTGCATTACACCAATAGAGATTATAAACGTTGCTGCAATTACGAACTGGAGAATAACTAAGCCGTTTCTTAAAGCAATGCCTTTAAAACTATTTTCATAATTTCCTTTTAATACCGCGATAGGATTATAGTTAGACAGTACAGCGGCAGGATACAAACCTGCCAACAAGGTAACTATAATAAAGACCGACAGCAGCTGCAATAATATTATCACCAGGTTTGTATTGTGCCAAAAGCTAAGCTGTACATCAAAATTACTACTAAAAGCGGGCAGTAACAGTTCAACAAGTGCAATGCTAACAAATAAAGCCAGCATACTTTGAATAGCCGCCTCTAAAAGAAACTGCCATATAAGCTGATTCTTACTTGTCCCTAACACCTTTTTAACACCAACTTCTTTGGCTCTTTGTACAGATTGAGCTGTGGCAAGATTAATAAAATTGATGACAGATATCAACAATAAAAATATAGATAATGCTACTACAGGCTTAACTTTATCAATCCAGTTTCTTGCAAAGGGAGGATTAGCATGTACATCTTTTAAAGGGATAATTTTTAAACTCGGAACGCGTTTACCTTTAGAAAGAGCTTTATTTTGTGTTTCACCATAGAGTTGATTTTTATAATCTAAATGAGCACTGTTAATTGTTTTATTTAGCGCATTTGTATCTATTGACGTATTTACTAAACCGTATATTTTGCAGTGGGTGGTGACTTTCAAATTCTCAGGGTCTTTTTCCCTTTCTCCGTTATGCATTATTGCATTAAACTTAAGGCTTTCCGGAACAGAGGGATCTTCAACCACACCTGTAACAGTATAAGTTGTGCCAGGATCACCCTGCCACGTCAACATCTTAACTGTTTTTCCTAAAGCTTCATCAGTACCAAATAACAACTTTGCAGTACTATGCTTCAGAACTAGTGAATTAGGAGATTGTAATGCATTATTTTCGTTGCCCTGCAGAAACTTATATGAGAATACCTTAAAGAATAGAGAATCAGTATTAACAAATCCCTTTAATATTAAGGGGTCAGCAAGCTCGGTTTTTATAGAATAATTATCACCCCAATCGTTATCAACCTTAGTAACATATTTAAACTGAGGAATACTTTTTTTGAGCATCGCTGCATTTCTGGAATTATTAAGTTCCTGCCAATGTGGTTTATTATCAGGGGTAGAAAGATTATGAAATTCTCTGATCTGATAAACATTTTCTAGTCTCTGATCCCATCTATCATAGCTATTTTCGTGATTAATATACAATAGTAGCAATACAAATCCAGTGAGACCTAAGGCTAGTCCTCCGATATTGATTGCAGTATAAACCCTGTTTTTTATGAGGTTACGAAACGCTATTTTAAGATTGAGTTTGAACATGACTTATCAGATATCCTTTAAACAGTTTGCTGAACAGTTATATCTTCTTTAATAACACCATCTAATAAGTGCAGGATACGACTACCATAGGCAGCATTAACTTCGGAATGGGTAACCTGAACAATGGTAATCCCCTCCTCTTCATTTAACTTTTTAAACAGGTCCATGATCTGTAATGCCTGTGCAGATTGCAGGTTGCCTGTAGGCTCATCGGCCAAAATGATAGATGGCTGAGCTACCAACGCACGGGCAATACCTACAAGCTGTTGTTGTCCTCCTGATAACTGATTGGGAAAAAGATCGCTTTTGGCAACCATATTAAACCTATCCAGAATATCTGCTACACGGCTTTTGCGTTCAGAACCCGGAACTTTTTTATATAATAATGGGGCTTCAATATTTTCGGCTACCGTCATTTCATCGATTAGGTGATAGGCCTGAAACACAAAGCCAATGTGGTTACGGTACAGTTCGATCCGCTTACGTTCATTTAATGCGACTACATCTTCGCCCATAAATTCATATTGCCCATAAGTAGGTTCTTCGAGCATCCCCAATATATTAAGCAAAGTAGATTTCCCGGCACCTGAAGGCCCCATTATGGAAACAAATTCACCCTGTTTTATACTTGTGGTTACGTGACGAAGGATGTAACTTTTTACACCTTTGTTAGCGTAATACTTCTCTATATTTTTTAATTCTATCATAAGATTGTGTATTTAAAATGTCTCTACTCATATTTTAAGGCATCAATTGGCTTGGTTTGCGCTGCCTTGTAAGATCGCAAACTCACTGTAATAAATGTAATCGTCATTGAAATAATCATAGCTATTGCAAAAGGCCAGATACTTAGTGGTATTCTGTAGGCAAAATCATTTAACCATTTACTCACAAATATATAAGCAACAGGCCAAGCCACCAGATTAGCCAAAAACACCATCAAGAGAAAGGAACCATTTAGCATCCTTACCAACTCATAATTAGATGCACCTAATACCTTACGGATGGCTACCTCCCGGGTCCGCTGAGATGCAACAAAGGAGATAAGTCCGAAAAGACCAATGAAAGAAATGAAGATGATAATGGCAGAAAATACTCTAAACAATACCCCCATAACACGCTCGGTGTTATAATAATTATTTAAATCGTCATTTAGAATCTGAGAGTTATAAACATCATTAGAAAAAGTTTCATTCCACAACTTCTCAATTTGTTTCATCGCCGGCATTATTTGCTTGCTATCCATTTTTATGGCCATGTTGTAATACTCATTCTTTTGGGAAGAAAAAGCAATAGGTGAAATTGACTGACGAAGTGATTTATCATTAAAATCCTTAATTACCCCAACAATTGGGAATCCGCGACCATGGATGCTCATTATTCTACCCAATATCTCTTCCGGGGTTTTAATGTTCATCATTTTTAAAAAGGTCTGATTTACAACATATCCATTAGCTGTATCACTTTTAGTGAGGAGCTTGCCTGCAATTAACTTCAAATCAAATGTCTCAAAATACTTAAAATCGGCATGCATCATTCTCACCTGAAAATCTTTGATTTTAATATTATTAAGGGAAAAATTATTCTCTACAATGTTATTAGATGATGGAGGAACGTCACAAAAAGTCAGATTACTGACACCAGGTATAGTAAGTATCCGTTCTTTTAAATTGGTGTATTTAAGCTGGCTTAAGCTATCGCCGGGTAGGCCCACCATAGCAACTGCATCAGGATTAAACCCTAATGGCTGCTGCCGCATGTAATTCATTTGTTTTAATACCACAAGGGTAGATATGATAAGAATTATGGTGATGGTAAACTGAATCACTACCAATATTTTACGTAAACCTAAACCACCTGCATTACCTGCGGCAACCTTATTTTTTATGGCTAGAGCAGGACTAAACCCTGACATGATTAACGATGGGTAAAAGCCTGCAAGGAAACTAACAACAAGCACTAACACGATCAGAAAAACAAAGATTACAGGATGGGTAATCATGCTAAACGAGATCTGCTCATCAAAAAGATTTTGCATATATGGCAAAGCAAATTCTGTAAGCACACAGGCTATCAATACTGAAATGATACTTATAGTAAGCGTTTCGCCTAAAAACTGCATCACAAGCTGTTTGCGTCTGCTTCCCATCACTTTTCTGATACCAACTTCCTTTGATCTGCTTACAGCCTGTGCAGTGGCCAGATTTATAAAATTAATACAAGCTGTAAGCAGTAAGAAAGCCCCTATGACTGATAAGCTATAGATTTCCCTCTTCTCAATACTTTTGCCCGAAAAGTTACCGTAACGGCTATTCTGATGGATATCTTTCAGAGGTTGAAATGTATGAAACTGCCGACTTCCATCGGAGTCGTTTTTGTAATATTTTTTATTGAATTGAGCCAATGCACCATCAAGCGAATTTATATCAATTCCTTTTTTTAAGAGCACATAACATTCGGAACTTGAGCCTACAGATCCCCAGTTATCGCTGTCTTTATATGGATAGTTTGCATAACTGATAAGTACATTTAAAGTTAATGTAGTATTTTCAGGTAATTCTTTAAATACACCGGTTACTTTCAAGTCCATTTTATTTCTAAAACGTATTGTTTTCCCTAGTGCCTGTTGCCAGGTCCCAAAATATTTTATTGCTTTTTCTTCTGATAGCACAACAGTATTAGGCTGGTTTAAAACTTGCTGCGGTATTCCGGCAAGCCATGTAAAATCGAAGATATCAAAGAACTCTGGTTGTGTGTAAAAAACACGTATATCTTCTTTAAATGTAGTTTTCCCCGTCTGGTCAAGTGCCATAACAACACCCCCTGTACTTTGAATTGCCGCTACCTTTTCAAATTGGGATATATCATTTCTTATCGCCTTTGAAAGCGGAACAGGTACTCCCTGAGATGCATCAACACTTCCTTTGCTTTCCCAGTTACTTACTATCCGGAATATACGATTCTTGTTTACAAACTGATCATCGAAGCTAAGCTGATATCTTATAAAAATAAATATGAGGATACAGCTTGCCATACCAATTGCAAGTCCCGCTATGTTTATAAGTGCATATGCCTTATGTTTCCAAAGGTTCCTCAAGGCAATTTTTAGGTTCAGTTTAAACATATTGTTATGATTTCGTTTGAGATTGCTAATCGTATGCCAAATTAATATAATCACATACAAACCTAAAAATCAATAAGTTACAACACAAAAAAAACAATACATGTTCATTATCGAACAGACCTCGTACAATAATGAACAATCCTTATTATTCGTATTTCAAAGCATCAACAGGGTTAGATTTTGCCACTTTTATTGATTGTATGCTAACTGTTAAAATTGCAATCAGAAATGAGAGTGCAACAGCAATAGCAAATGGCAATATTGATATGGCTACTCTAAAACTGTATGCAGACAGCCAGTGATTAATAATGATAAAAGCGAGTGGGAACGCAATAAGATTTGCGATGGCAACAAGCTTAATAAAGTCTTTATTTAAAAGAGTAAGGATATTTGCAGTACTTGCGCCCAGAACTTTCCGAATACTGATTTCTTTTTTACGTTGTTCTGCCATAAACAAGGCTAGACCTAATAAACCCAAACAGGAAATAAATACGGCAAAACCACCGAACCAGTTAGACAGTGTTCCTAACAGCTTCTCGTTTTGAAGCTTTAATTCGAAATCATCATTCACAAATCTGTGATCTACAGGAAAATCCGGATTAAACTTTTTAATGATCCCCTCTATCGTGGCAACTGAATTACTAAGATTCTGATTGGGATTCAGTCTCGCTATGATGTAATTATAATTACTTGTTGGATTATATATCACCAAGGGATTAACTTTTTGATAAGGAGATTCCATTACAAAATCTTTCATAACACCTACTATTGTTATCGGAGTATCGTCCCATTTTATTACGGTTCCTATAGGTTGTTTCAGCCCCATTATTTTAACGGCTGTCTCATTAACCAGAACATTTACGGTATCTACAAATCCTGATGAAAATTCTCTTCCTGCAATAATTTTAGCACCAATTGTGTTGGTAAAATCATAGCCGGCTCCTCTGTAGTTAAACAAGATCAGGTCTTTTGGATTTTTACCCGGCCAGCTAAAATCAAAAGTGGCATCTCCAAATTGGTTTAAACTATGGCTAAAATAAGTTACTGAGGTGGCAGCACCAGACCTTAAAAGCTCATCCTTCACAACATCCAATTTCTCTTTCCCCTTTAAGTTGCCCTGAACAGGTATTTCTATAAGGTTATTTCTGTTATAGCCTATGGGCTTGTTCTTAATAAAATTTAATTGCTGGTAAATCACGCCAGTGCAAACAATTAAGCATGCTGCAAATACGAACTGAAATACCACCAATACTTTTCTAACTGATATTGATGAGCCTCTTGTTGCATTAAACCCCTTCAATACTTTAACCGGTTCAAATGAAGAAAGATAAAATGCCGGGTAACTCCCGGCAATAAAACCGGTAATTATGGTTAAACCTATAAGTGTGCTCCAAAATTTCCAATCTTGATAATTAATAGCTAATTGAATATTGAGCAGGTTGTTAAAATACGGCAGGCTTATTTCTATTAAAGTAAAAGCAACCAGCATAGCCAGAAGGGAAAGCACCATGGATTCAAGAAGAAACTGTCCGACAAGTGATTTTCTTGATGATCCAATAGCTTTGCGTACGCCAACTTCTTTTGATCTTTTCTCTGACCTGGCAGTAGAAAGGTTCATAAAATTAACACAAGCTATTAGCAAAATACAAAAAGCCAAAACAATAAAAATTCTGATCTGATCTATTTTACCACCGGTTGATTTTCCATTTTCAAATCTATCGTACAAGTGCCATTTAGATAAAGGATGTACCAATCCTTCATTTTTGGAATTTTTCAAATTACGTTTGTAAATGTCTTTTATCTGACCGTTCACATTATCCAGGTATTTATTGTCTTTCAATTGTATTAAGGTGAGAAAGGAATTGCTACCCCAGTTAGCTTTTTTTACCCATAAATTTAATTTTTCATATAATGACCAGGGCATCAGGTAATCAAACTGAATAGTTGAGTTTTTCGGAACATCTTCAATTACAGCTTCTACTTTTAATGGCTCATTATTTTGAAATTTTACAATCTTATTAATTGGATCTTCATTCCCAAATAAATTTCTAGCCATTGTCTGGGTCAGTATAACTGAATTTGTTTCCTGCAATACTTTCATAGGATTACCTTTTATAAACTTATAATCCAATATTTTCAGAAATGATGGGTCTGCGTAAACAGCTGACTTTTTAAAGTTGTTTTGCTTATAGCTTAACAGTTCATTGGAGGGATACGAAGAATGTGATGCATAAGCTATCCCTGGAATTTTTTCTCTGATTTCTCCGGCCATTTGACCCGGCGTGTAGCCATAACTAACTATATCAGTACTGCTTACAGAATTAAGATATATTACGTAAGTTTTATCATAGTTCTTAAACTGTTTGTCGTAGCTCCATTCGTATGCCACATAAAGTAACAAAACCATGCAACTGGCCAAACCAATTGCTAAGCCACCTACATTGATTGAGGTATATCCCTTGTTTTTCCAAAGGTTGCGGAGTGCTATTTTTAAGTTTAATTTGAACATAGCGAGGGCATTTAATTCTATTCGTATTTTAAGGCATCAATTGGATTGGTGTGTGCAGCTCTGTACGACCTCAAACTCACTGTAATCAAGGTAATTAATATCGAAATACACATTGCCAGTACAAAAGGCCAGATGCTTAGCGGGATACGGTATGCAAACCCATCGAGCCATTTAGAAGCAAATATATAGGCAACCGGCCAGGCAATAAGATTGGCAATAAGTACCATCCATAAAAAGGAACTGTTTAGCATTTTAATCAACTCAATTGTTGATGCTCCAAGAACTTTCCTGATGGCAATTTCTTTTGTTCTTTGAGTAGCTATAAAAGAAATTAACCCAAACAAACCGATAAATGAAATAAAGATTACTACTCCGGCAAAAAGTTTAAACAGTACCCCCATTACACGTTCTGTTTCATAGAATGAGCTGATTTGATTGTCCATAAAATCGGCTTTATACACATATTCAGGGAGTGTATTATTCCACTCTTTTTCTATGGCCTTCATAGCAGGCAACATTTCCCTTGGATCTAACTTTATTGCAATAGTGTTGTATGCCCAGATAACTGAAAAAATTGCTGTAGGCTCAATTTTATCATGAAGTGAGAAGTTATTAAAGTCTTTAACTACCCCAACCACAGGAGCTTGATGCCCCTGCGTTCTGATATATTTTCCAAGAATATCATTTGGATTAGTAATGTTCAGTTTCTTTAGTAATGTTTCATTGACAACAAATTCTTTAATAGTATCACTTTTTGACAATGTTCTGCCTGCAATAAGTTTTAATGAGAAAGTTTTGGTATAATCTTCATCTGCTGCCTTAACATTCAATTGAAAGTTCTCATCTTTAGTACTGTTATACTTAAAACTTGAAGTATTATTGTTTCCCGATGATGGGGCTGCACTACAATAACTTACACTCTTTACCCCTGCAATTTTTGATATTTTATCTTTTAACAATCCAAATTTAAGCTGACTTAAACTATCTGAAGGCACATCGACCAGGGCAATTGCGTTAGTATCAAATCCCAATGATTGATTTCTCATAAACTGCATTTGATTTACCACCACCAACGTACCAATTATTAATACAGCTGTTATTGCAAACTGTATAACTACCAATGCTTTTCTTAGCCCTAAAGCACCCACATTGGCGGCACTTATTTTATTTTTTATTGCCAGGGCTGGGCTAAAACCTGATATGATCAATGCCGGATAAAAACCTGCAAGGAAACTCACAATTAAAATAAGGGCAATCATGAAAATGAATATTACAGGATGGCCAAACAGGCTAAAATTAATCTCTCCGCTAAACAGATTTCTCATACCAGGCAAAGCCAATTCTGTTAAAACACATGCAATTAATAAAGCTATTGTTGTTATCAGGGTTGTTTCACTTAAAAATTGCCATATCAGCTGTTTGCGTAAACTACCCATCACTTTTCGAATACCCACTTCTTTAGATCTGCTAATTGCCTGGGCAGTTGCCAGATTAATAAAGTTTATACAGGCAGTTAACAATAAGAATACGCCTATAACAATTAAACCAATTATTTGCCCTTTTGGCATTATCTTGTAAGCAAAATTACTGTAAACCTCGTTGTAATGTATTTCCGTTAATGGCTGAAAAATATGATGTTCTTTACCAACATTAGTTTTATCATAATATTTTGCAATAAACTTTTGCATTGGCACTTCCAGACTGGCAGCATCTACACCTTTTTTTAACAACACATAGCATTCAGAGCTGGAAGTAACAGATTCCCAACTGGTAAGGCTTTCATCTTTATAAGTCAAGTACGAGACTACAACTTCAACAGGGAAGCTGCTGTTATCAGGAAAGTCTTCAATTACACCGGTTACCTTAAAATCTGTTTTATTATCAAAATTTATGCTTTTGCCAACGGCATTTTTCCATTGTCCAAAATATTTGTCGGCCAGTTTACGGGAAAGCACAACAGTATTAGGTGCAGACAATGCCTGATGGGGTTCTCCATCGAGCCAATTAACTTTAATAATATCAAAAAATTGAGGTTCGGTATAATAAATACGTGATGTTTCTTTGATCTCAGGCTTGCTTCCGGTTGCTTTTACCTTAATAATGCCCGATGCCTCCTGTATAGCGGCAACCTTTTCCATTTGGTGAAAATCATTACGTACAGCAGCTGCAAGCGGCCTGGGTACACCTTTACTGTAGAATTCACCTTCAGGGTATGTCCATGATGATACTACTCTATAGATCCTGTCCTCATTTTGGTAGCCTTTATCAAAACTCGTCTGATATCTTAAAAAAATAAAAATAAGTAGACATGCAGCCAATCCTATAGCTAATCCGGCTATGTTTATAAAAGTATAGCCCTTGTATTTCCAAAGATTCCGTAGGGCGATTTTTAAGTTCAGTCTAAACATATTGTTATGATTTTATTTCGGGTTGCTAATCGTATGCCAAATTAAAAAATACACTTATAAATCTAAAAATCAAATAGTTACAACACAAAAACAAACAACAAATGTCCATTATCGAACAGACCTCGTACAATAATGAACATTCTTAATTATTCGTATTTCAAAGCGTCAATTGGGTTGGACTTTGCTACTTTAACCGATTGCACGCTTACCGTGAGTATGGCGATGATTAAGGATAAAATGGCCGCTATTGCAAATGGTATAACAGAGATGGACACTTTAAATTCATATCCGGACAACCACTTATTAATAATGATATAAGCCAGTGGAAATGCAATTACATTAGCAATGGCTACCAATTTTATAAAATCCTTATTTAGTAATGTTAGTATATTAAAATTACTGGCACCTAAAACTTTACGGATACTGATTTCTTTTTTACGCTGTTCTGCCATATAAAGGGCCAGACCTAACAAACCTAAACAAGAAATAAAGACAGCAAAACCACCAAACCAATTAGACAAAGTACCTAGCAATTTTTCGTTCGCAAACTTACCTTCAAAAGAATCATCTACAAATGTTCTGTCCACCGGATATTCAGGATTCAATTTCTTTACAATATCATCTATAGTAGCTACCGATGCACTCACATTTTGATCTGGATTTAAGCGCGCAATAACATACCTTGCCGGACCGTCACTCATACCAATCAAAACCGGCTTGGCTTTTTGATATGGAGATTCCATTACATAATCCTTAAGCACTCCAATGATAGTAATATCAGTATTTCCCCATTTTATCTTACTGCCAACAGGCTTGGTCATCCCCATAATTTTTGCAAAAGTCTCGTTAATCAAAACATTTGTTGAATCAGCAAACTGAGGATTAAAATCTCGCCCATCAACCAGTTCCATAGCTGTTGTCTTAATCAGATCATAGCTTGTAAACCTAAAATTGATCAGGATCTTATCGTTTAAATTTTTACCTGGCCAACTTACGTCATACCCATTATTACCACCGGCAGTTAGTCTTTGCGAAAAATTAGTTACCGATGTTACAGCACCCGATTTCAACAACTGGTCTTTAAGTATTTCTCTTTTAGCCGGAGTTTTCAAATTCCCCTGTATAGGAATTTCTATCAGGTTATTCTTATTGTATCCAATTGGTTTATTTTTAATATAATTCAATTGCTGATAGATAACGATGGTGCAAACAATTAAACAGGCTGCAAATACAAACTGAAAAACAACCAGACCTTTGCGGACAGACAACGAAGATCTTCCTGATAAAGTAAATCCCTTAAGCACTTTAATTGGGGCAAAAGATGAAAGATAAAATGCAGGGTAACTGCCCGACAATAAACCGGTTAATACTGTTAAACCAAATAGTGTACCCCAAAATTGCCAATTGCTATAGTCAATGGATAATTGAATTCCTATTATGCTATTAAAATAAGGCAAACTAATCTCTATCAGTACAAAGGCAATAAGCATACTCATTAAAGCCATAAGCATTGATTCCATCATAAACTGGCCTACCAGTGCATTTCTGCTGGAACCTATGGCTTTACGTACCCCAACCTCCTTAGCTCTTTTCTCTGAACGTGCAGTTGATAAGTTCATGAAGTTTACACAAGCAATAAGGAGGATACAAAAGGCCAGTAAAAAGAAGATTTTCAACTGGTCTATTTTGCCTCCAACAGGTACCCCATTTTCAAACTTGCTATACAAATGCCACTTAGCTAACGGGTATAAGAAAAGTTCACCATTGCTGCCTTTATCATGAGATTTGATCATACGATGAAACTGTTTATTGGCATTTTCGAAGAAAGAATTGTCTTTAAATTGAACAAATGTTAAACAAAAATTACTACCCCATGATGCCTCTTTCGTCCATTGATTTAGTTTTTCATACAATGCCCATGGCATCAGGAATTCATATTGAATGCTGCTGTTTTTTGGCACATCGGCAACAACTCCCTCCACTTTTAATTCTTCGGTATTATCAAGTTTCAATGTCTTATTCAAAGGATCTTCATTTCCAAAAAGATTTTTTGCAAGTGTCTCTGTAAGGATTATAGAATTAGGGTTTTTCAGAAACGCTGAGGGGTTCCCTTTAAGCACCTTTAAGTCGAATATCTTGGTGAAGTCTGCATCTACAAACACGCTTCCTTTTTTAAAGCTGTTTTGTTTATAAGTTATTAACCTATCCGTTGGATAATCTAACCTTGCAATCTTTTCTATTCCAGGAACAGTTTGTTTTGCCTCATCAGCCAAAACTCCGGGAGTAGCAGCAAAGCTGAAAGTTTCTGTAGGTGTTTTCTGATTGTTATAAACTATATAGGTTTTATCGTAGTTTGTAAATTGCTTATCATACCCCCACTCATAAGCAACATAAAGCAATAAGATCATACAACTGGCCAGTCCTATGCCCAAGCCACCAATATTTATAAGCGTAAAGCCCTTGTTTTTCCAAAGGTTTCGTAATGCAATTTTTAAATTCAGTTTAAACATATTAGAGCTGATTTAGGTTATTCATATTTTAATGCGTCAACAGGGTTAGCTTTTGCAGCTTTGTAAGCCTGAAAGCTTACAGTTAAAAAGGCGATTACAGTTGTACCAAATACTGCTGCTACAATAACCCACCAGGAAATCGCAGTGCGGAATTCAAAATGCCCCAGCCATTTATTCATTAAATAGTAGGCTATTGGTACACCTATTATAACCGCTGCCAAAATCATTTTCATAAACGATACTGAGAGTAATTGCATAATACTGGCCACCGAAGCACCCAGAACCTTACGCACACCAAATTCCTTGGTGCGCTGCTCTGCGCTATATGCTGCCAGACCAAATAAGCCCAGACAAGATATAAATATAGCCAGGCCACCAAATAAGTTTGACAAAATACCAAGTACTTTTTCTCCTTGCAGCTTAGTTGCATACAGATCATTAACAAACTTCAAATCAACAGGGTAAGCAGGATTTATTTGCTTGGCTACCTGTGCTATTAATTCAACATTTTTAGATAAGCTGTTGTTAGGATTAAGGCGCATGGTGATCTGACCACCCCAACCCTGACTAAAAGCTACTACCATTGGCCGATCTGTATAGTATGGAGAGCCCCAAATAAAATCTTTAAATACGCCAACAACAGTAAAATCATTTCCATGATATTTTACAGGTGTACCAATTGGATTTTTAAGTCCCATCAATTTCACAGCTGTACTGCTTAACATTAATGCGGCAGTATCTGATGCAAATGATTTAGAGAAATCACGCCCTGAAATCATTTGTATTCCGTTTGTTTTGGTAAAATCATAGGTAGTAGCAATCTGATTAAAAATTACATCTTTATCGGCTTTGGTCATTCCAGGCCATTCGAAATTCCAAAAACTAGAACCGCTATTGGATAAGCTTCCTGATGATTGACATAATGCTGTAACTGCACCAGATTTTAATAGTTCGGTCTTAAAAAGATCAAACTTCTTTCCCAATTCACCTTCCTGTGGCATCTCGGCCAAAAGATTTAGATCATAACCTACGGGCCTGTTTTTGATAAACTGAACTTGTTTATAAATAACGAGGGTGGCAATAATCAGGATAATTGCGAAACTAAACTGACCAATAACCAATACCTGTCTTAAACTAACAGGGATAACTTTTGTTCTTGTAATTTTTCTTTTAAGTGTTTGTATAGGATTAAAAGCAGAAAGGTATAATGCAGGATAACTTCCGGACAACAATCCTGTTAATAGAATCACACTTAAAATACCTATCCAATACCCACTACTGTAATAATCAATACTAAGTTCAATATTAAGCAGGTTATTAAATGTTGGCAGCAGAATTTCGACCAATACAATAGCAATCAATACACTAATAATAGTTAGCAGAACAGATTCTGTTAAGAATTGGGAAATTAAAGAGGCCCTGCTCGCCCCTATTGTTTTTTTAATCCCCACTTCTTTTGCCCTTCTTTCTGACTTAGCAGTTGCCATGTTCATAAAGTTGATACAGGCAATCAGTAGAATACCAAAAGCTAATGCGATAAACAGGTAAATGCGTTCAATATCACCACCTACACTTTTCCCATTCACAAATTTCCCGAACAAGTGCCTGTCGGATAACTTAAATATAAAAGACTCATCGGTTGCATCTACACCGTTCTTTTTTATTATTCCCTTCATTTTTGAATTTATTAAAGGAATATTGGCCTGCTCATTTACAGAAACTACTGTTTGCCAGTTGTAATTGCCCCAATCGGGTCTTTTTACCCAATCAGAAAGTGTTTCAAACAAAGACCAGGGCATCAAAAAGTCAAATGTAATTGATCTATTGGCAGGCAAGTCTTTAATAATCCCCGTAACCTTTAAATCTACTTCGTTATTATAACGTATTGATTTGTTTAGTGCATCTCCATCCTTAAACAGTAGTTTTGCCATCCGCTCCGTTAAAACAACAGAGTGAGGCGTATTTAAAGCAGTTAGCGGATTACCTGCTATAAAATCGTAATTAAATATTTTAAGAATATCCGGATCAGCGTATTTAGATTCTTTTTTAAAGCTGTTCTCCCCATTTGCGATTAGCTGTTGTCCGTTATTACTGATACGGCTAATTGCTTCAACATCAGGAACTTCTTGTTTTATTACCTGTGCAATTGCATTACTTGTAAGGTCTACTGTTCCTTTTATGTTACCCTTGGCATCTACAAAATTGGTCATTACCTGATAAACCTTCTCAGAACCCTTAAATTGCTTATCAAAACTCCACTCATACGATACATATAGTAGCAATAAGAGACACGAAGCAAGGCCGATAGCCAAACCAACAACATTAATTATTGATGAAGTTTTATGTTTCCAGAGGTTACGTAGGGCTATTTTCAGATTAAGTTTGAACATGGTATATTATTTAAGGTTATTCATATTTTAATGCAACAGCAGGATTTGTTCTCACTGCTTTTCTGGCTTGAATACTTACTGTAAGTACAGTAATAATGGTGGATATAGCCGCAGCTGTAATAAATGGAATCAGCGGCATTTCTATACGATAAGCGAAAGTATCCAGCCACTTTCTTGCTAACAAATAGGCCGCTGGCCATGCAATTAAATTGGCTACAAGTACAATCCAAACGAAATAAGAATTAAGCAGCCTGTAAACATCGAAATCTGTAGCACCTAATATCTTTCTAATAGAAATTTCTTTAACCCTACTAGCTATTGTAAATGCAGAAAATGCAAAAAGACCAAGTAGCGCTATAAAAATGGTTAGTGTAGCAGCAAAAAGGAATACCGATTGTAATTGTTCTTGTTTTTTAAATAATCGGCCGTAAAGTTCGTTTACAAACTCATAACGAAAATCATCACCATCTGTTTTATTGATATCAGGCCATTGCTTCTTTAATTCAGCAATAACCAATGACATTCTGCTTTGATCAACATTAATCAGAATCTTATCTTTACTAAAGCTACAAGGGTTTTTTACAGTATATATAGTTGGATCTACGGCACGTTCAAATCCCTGAGATTTAAAATCTTTGATTACGCCCACAATTTTATAATCCATACCGCAACCGTGTATGGTTTTTCCAATAGGATTAACAAGGCCATAACGTGCCACTGCAGTTTCATTTATTATAGCCCCATTCTCTTCATCAGATTTAAATTCCTTTGAAAAGAAACGCCCCTCTTTTAATTCTATACCAAGGGTTTCAAAATAATTGTAGTCGGTAAAAATAAAATCAATTGTTGCCTCTTTCCCATCTACTTTATAAGTATTAGTTCCAGGCTTACTTCCGTCTGGTAAGTTTGATGAGATGGTAACATTGTTTACTCCTGGTATTTTAGTTATTTTTTCACGAAGAGGCTCAAACGATGCAGGATCTCTAAACAACACAATATTTTTTATATATAGAACCTGATCAGGCTTAAAACCGGTGTCCTCTGCACGCATGTATTTAAGCTGACTGCTTACTACCAGAAGCCCTACTATAAATATAATGGCAATGCCAAATTGACCTATCAATAGAAAATTTCTTAACCAAAGTGTTTTGTAACTTGTTTGAAAATTGCCTTTTAACACCTGCACTGGTTTGTATCCTGATAAAACCATTGATGGATAAATCCCTGAAATAAGGGTAACTATAACCAGGATTAGAGGCAATTGCCAGGCTAAAGAGCTAACTCCCTTCCATATACTAAGCGGTGTACTAAAAATGCTATTAAATAAAGGCAGCATAACCTCTGCTAATACCAATGCCAGTACCAAGGCTATAAAACATTGCATAAAAATTTCTGCAATGAACTGAAAGGTTAAATTTAACCGGTATGCACCCATTACTTTTTTTATGCCAACCTCTTTTGCTCTTTTTGTAGCGAGTACAATGCTTAGGTTAGTAAAGTTAATGCAGGCAATAATCAAGATCAGAATGCTAAGCCCTAATAGGGCCATTACAACTTTATAATTAGTATCGTTGCCTGCGATAGGTTTTAAATGCAGGTTCTTAAGTGCATCTAAAAAAATAACAGAACGGCCGGCAATTCTCCTGTCATTGGCTGGAACTCCAGCTTTTATTAATTCTTTTTTATAGAGCTGATCTATTTTCTTTTCGAGCGCTAAAACATCTGTACCCTGTTTAACCTGTATGTAAGTATTGTGATTATTGGTTCCGTAGTCCTGATCATTAAAGGCTATATCCCTTCCAATGGCTATAATATCAAACTTTAAGTTAGAATGCTGATCAACGCGATCAATGGTTCCATTCACAACTTCCTGTTGGGCTGCCGCTTTTGGTCCAAGCATTACAAACTGAGGAAATGTAGTTTTTGGATCTGGAAAGAGTTGTTTTCTGAATAGCTCAGGAATATACATATTCAACTTTAAATCCTTTTCTTCATCAGGCCCGTTTGTTGGCACAATATTGAACATTTTAGCAGTTTCCTGATCTAATTGAAGGGCTTTTGTAGTGTAAACCCTCCCATGATCAGTAGTCATTGGAAACTCAAATGGAATACTTTTAGTTCTTCCAACCGCCTCAACTTCCGGGAAGTGATCCTTAATCGCCTTTGCCAATGGTGCGGGTGTATACTCAGTTTTAAAGTCGGGTAAGCTCCTTCCTACCTGATAAATCCGGGCGTAATTAGGCACATCTTTATCGTAACTGGTTTCATAAGTAACATATAAAATCACTACTATAAATGCGGCCAGAGCGATTGAAAGTCCACCGACATTAATTGCTGTATAAACTTTGTTTTTCCAAAGGTTACGTAGGGCTATCTTAAAATTCAGTTTAAACATATTTATCGGTGTACTTCTTAGCTATTCACTCTATTACTTAGAAATTGGATTTGTTTAAATCAATTCCTCGGTGCGGCCCTTATTTATTTTCTCAGAAATTACATGCCCGTCTTTTAAATTGATGATTCTGTTAGAAAAACTGGCATCATGCGATGAGTGAGTTACCATTACAATGGTAGTTCCTGTTTCATTCAACTCGCATAACAACTCCATAACCTCGTTACCATGAGAGCTGTCCAAATTACCTGTAGGCTCATCGGCTAATACCAATTTTGGTTTGGTAACCAAAGCTCTGGCGACAGCAACACGCTGCTGCTGACCTCCAGAGAGTTGTTGTGGGAAATGTCCGCTTCTATTTACAATGTTCATGCGTTCAATAATCTCATTTACAAGGCGCTTACGCTCTCCGGCAGCAACTTTGTTATAGATCAGCGGTAATTCAATGTTTTCAAAAACTGTCAGTTCATCAATCAGGTTAAAGTTTTGGAATACGAATCCCATATTGCGTTTTCTGAAGTTAGAACGTTCTCTATCGTTCAGTTTCAAAAGCTCCGTATCAATAAATTTATAGCTACCACTTTCGGGCTTATCCAGTAAACCCATTACGTTTAATAAGGTAGATTTACCACAACCCGAAGGTCCCATTATTGAAACAAACTCACCTTCTTTAACATGTAGATTAATGCCATTTAAGGCAGTTGTTTCTATTTCTTCAGTTTTGTAAACTTTTTCCAGATTCTCAATTTTTATCATGGTTATATTTTTATCGTGTTGTCTATTTTATGGTTTTCATTTTTAATGATAAGAAGGTTTCTCTGTTCCTCGCACAGATCAGAGAAAACCTTTCTCATTCAACTAAACTAAAACTAAACTAATTTCTATTTACTAACTTCAATTATATCATACTGATTGAACTGATCATAAGATGAAGTAATTACCTCCTCATTCTTTTGCAGCCCTTCCAGTACCTCATAATACAGGTGATTTTTACGTCCAATCTTTATATTTCTTTTTGTTGCTTTTCCGTCTTTAATCACAAACGCCCATGAACCACCAGTGCTTTGGAAAAATTGACCCTGTGCAAGCAACAGCGATTTACTATTATCTGACAAGGTTAGTTTTACCTGTAACGACAAGCCTCTTCTTAACCCCTCTGGCGATGCACCATCAAATGTTAACTCTATCTGGAACTGACCGGCCGTTACCTCTGGGATCACTTTTTTAACTGTTAAACGGTATGTTTTTCCATTGAACTCACAATTTGCAGATTGTCCTTCTTTTACTCTATTAATATAATATTCATCAACACCTGCCTGTAATTTATAGCCTTGCAACACATCAATTTTACCCAGCATTTCATTTGCATTATATGACTTACCTGTTACCGGATCATAAGATGATAAACGGCCGGCAACAGGTGCCTTGATGGTCATATTTTCTATATTCTGTCTAATGGTTTCTAAACTTTCGTTCATTCTGCCAATAGAGAAATCTATTTGTTTTAGTTGCATCGTTCGACTTTGGTTTTCTTGCTTTACAGCCTCTCTTAGTATTTTTTTACGACCCTGATAGTATTCGTAATCCTGACTTGATATATTAAACTCCTGCAAGGTGATCACCTTTTTTGAGAACAATACGCTATCTATTTTGTACTTACGGCTTGCCGTTCTTAAACTGTTCTCAATTTCCATCATATCCTGGCTCATTACTCTTTGGTTCTGCTCCAGATCAAGCCTAAGCTTACGCAACTGATTAATCTGTTCAATTATACTGGTTTCGCTAGAGGTGTAATTTGACAATGCATTAGGATTGGTTATTCTTAAAAGAGGTGTCCCCTTTACCACACTAGCACCATTTTCAGTAAAAATCTCAGCAACAGTCCCCCCCTCTGGTGAGCTAACAATCACAGAGGTTAAAGGAACAACGCTGGTATTTAGTAAAACCACATCTTCAAAATCTCCATAAAGCACTTTGTTGATAGTGATTTTATCAGGATCGGCTTTGTAAACTTTATTTAGTGACAAACTGTAACCATATGCAACAAGACCCACAAAAATTGCCCCTCCTACCAACATCAGAATGGTTTTTTTATTGAATCTCTTTTTCTCTATTTTCTTATCCATTTTGTTTTTTACGCTTAACACTTACTGCTAAGCCAAGTATATGCCAACAAGAAAAATAGCTTTTATACAGCTGTAAATCAAATAATTAAATATATCACAAAACAAAACATGTTCATAATCGGACACTCAATGTACATCATCGAACACTTTTACTACTTTTGATTAACAAACCTTTTATTACAATGATAGATGCAACCGTTTTAGTCATTGATGATGATGATGATGATATCCTTTTAAGTGCAAGATTATTTTTAAAGCAGCATTTTAATCAGGTAATCACTTGCAAATCACCTAAAGAAATTAATGTATTACTTAGCCGTAATGAAGTTGATATTATCTTGCTCGATATGAATTACCAAAAGGGAGCAAGTGATGGTCGTGAAGGAATTTACTGGTTGGAACATATCCTATCTATAGATAAAGACTATGTAGTAATATTAATGACTGCCTATGGCAATGTTGAACTTGCTGTTCAGGCTATTAAAAAAGGTGCTACAGATTTCATTTTAAAGCCATGGGAAAATGAAAAGCTGTTTGCAACCTTATCTGCTGCATCCAGATTAAGGCAATCTAATAAAAAGGTAAAGAAGCTGGAAAGGATTCATTCCTCATTGCAAAAGGATATTAACCGTCAGTTTGAAAACATTGTAGGAAATTCTGAGCCCATAAAACATCTGCAAAACACATTGGTAAAAGTGGCACCTACAGATGCCAATGTTTTGATTCTGGGAGAGAATGGAACAGGGAAACAAGTGTTTGCTTATGAATTACACAAACTTTCGCACAGAAAGAATCAGATTTTTATGCATGTAGACCTTGGTTCATTAAATGAGAACCTATTCGAAAGCGAGTTATTCGGCTATGCCAAAGGTGCTTTTACAGATGCAAAGGATGATAAACCAGGAAGATTTGAAATGGCCGAAGGTGGAACAATATTTCTGGATGAGATTGGCAACCTATCATTACCATTACAGGCCAAGCTGTTAAGTGTAATTCAGAACCGCACAGTTAACCGTTT